>NZ_BAAAIR010000043.1:0-201841 GCF_039526165.1 Brachybacterium tyrofermentans | reverse complement strand
CCGTTCTACGTCAACGACGCGACGCTCCCCATCACCACGAACCGGGAAGAGCCCCTTTTGTCCGGCCAGCGGGGGATGGGCAAGACGGTGCTGCTCGACTCCTACAGGCGGGCCGCTGAAAGCGCTGGATGGCTGGTCATCACCGAGAGCTCCAGCGCCGGACTCCTGGAGCGACTCACGCGAGATCATCTGCCCCGCCTGCTCCGTGACCACTCCGACGAACCGCGGACACGGCTCGAGTCCGCGAGCGGCACCGTCGGCCCTCTCGGAGGTGGTGTCTCCTGGACCGAGCGCTATCCCGCCGAGTCCACACTCCGATCGCAGATCACCGAGCTCACCGATGCTCTCCGGCCCTCCGGCCGAGGCCTCGTCATCACCATCGATGAGGTTCAGGCTGCCGATATCGAAGACCTTCGCAAGGTCGGCGAGATCATCCAGTACGGCCGCCGGGAGGAGCGACTCCTTGCCTTCATGGGCGCGGGGCTCTCGACTCCCATCGAAGAGCTCCTCGACCATCCCGGAGCGACGTTCCTGCGCCGCGCCGAGCACTATCCCGTCGGTCGCGTGAGCCGTGCAGATGTCCGAGCGGCCCTCGCCGGAACGATCGCCGACAGCGGCCGTGAGATCGACGTCCAAGCCCTCGACCTCGCGGCCGATGCTGTCGACGGGTACCCCTTTATGCTCCAGCTCGTGGGCTACCACTCTCTCAAGGCTCACAAGGCCACTGGTCCGATCACCACGGACGAGGTCAATGCCGGGATCGCGGCCGCGCGCCGTCGCCTCGGCCGACATGTCCACACTCCAGCGCTGCGGCCTCTGTCGAGCGTCGACCGCACCTACCTGCTCGCCATGGCTCAGGATGACGGGCCCTCCCGCACCGGGAAGATCGCCGAGCGCATGGACGTGACTGCCCAATACGCCGGCGAGTACCGCCGACGACTGATCCGTGACGGCATCATCGAGTCGGCCGGCCACGGAAAGGTCCGCTTCACCATCCCCTATACCGCGGACCACCTGCGAGAGCACGCCGCTCACGACGCCCTCGAAGGCTTGGCCGGCGAGGGCGGCTGACGTGGCGGAGCCGGCACGGCGGAGCAGCTGTTGTCATTGCGTGTGACGACTCTCCGGGGTGGGCTGAGCGCCTGACTCTGCGGAGGCCCGCGCGATGGTGCGTTCTGCCCCGGGACGGCCCGTCGCCACGGTGCCTCTGCGTCACGACGGCTGATCCACCCGGACGACACTGTCCGGTATCCCGGACACAACCGCTCTCCGCGGTCTCGACCCGCCCCGTCGGCGGTGGTGTCCTGGTGGGAACACGCCGACCCCTCGGAACCTCCCGAGCAGTCCCCGACACCAGGAGCCGATGATGACCCTCCCCGGAGCCCGCCCCGTCCGCGCAGCCCGCGGCACCACCCTCAGCGCGAAGTCCTGGCAGACGGAGGCCCCGCTGCGGATGCTCATGAACAACCTCGACCCCGAGGTCGCCGAGCGCCCGGATGACCTCGTCGTCTACGGCGGCACCGGCCGCGCGGCCCGCTCCTGGGAGGCGTTCGACGCGATCGTCCGCACCCTCGAGGACCTCGAGGACGACGAGACGTTGCTGGTGCAGTCCGGCAAGCCCGTCGGCGTGCTGCGCACCAACGAATGGGCCCCGCGCGTGCTGCTCGCCAACTCCAACCTCGTGGGCGACTGGGCGACCTGGCCCGAGTTCCGCCGGCTCGAGGCCGAGGGCCTGACCATGTACGGCCAGATGACCGCCGGCTCCTGGATCTACATCGCCACCCAGGGCATCCTCCAGGGCACCTACGAGACCTTCGCCGCGATCGGGCAGAAGCGCTTCGGCGGCACGCTCGCCGGCACGATCACGCTGACCGGCGGCTGCGGCGGCATGGGTGGCGCGCAGCCGCTGGCCGTTACCCTGAACGACGGCGTGTGCCTGATCGCCGACGTGGACCGCACCCGCCTCGAGCGCCGCGTCGCCAAGCGCTACTGCCACGAGATCGCCGACGACCTCGACGACGCGATCGCCCGCGCCAACGCCGCGAAGGCCGAGAAGCGCGGCCTCTCGATCGGCATCGTCGGCAACGCCGCGGAGATCTTCCCGGCCCTGCTCGAGCGCCATCAGGCGGGCGACATCGAGATCGACATCGTCACCGACCAGACCAGCGCCCACGACCCGCTGAGCTACCTGCCCCTCGAGGTCTCCGTCGAGGACTGGCAGCGCGAGTCCGAGGCCGACGAGGAGGGCTTCACCAAGAAGTCCCGCGAGTCGATGGCCCGCCAGGTGCACGCGATGGTCGAGTTCCAGGACGCCGGCGCCGAGGTGTTCGACTACGGCAACTCGATCCGCGACGAGGCCCGCCACGCGGGCTACGACCGCGCCTTCGAGTTCCCCGGCTTCGTCCCCGCCTACATCCGTCCCCTGTTCTGCGAGGGCCTCGGCCCGTTCCGCTGGGTCGCCCTCTCCGGTGACCCCGAGGACATCGCGGTCACCGACGCCGCGCTCAAGGAGCTCTTCCCCGAGAACGAGCACCTGCACCGCTGGCTCGACGCGGCGAACGAGTTCGTCGAGTTCGAGGGCCTGCCCGCCCGCATCTGCTGGCTCGGCTACGGCGACCGCCACCGCGCCGGGATGCTCTTCAACGACCTCGTGCGCGACGGCAAGGTCAAGGCCCCCCTCGTCATCGGCCGCGATCACCTCGACGCCGGTTCCGTCGCCTCCCCGTACCGGGAAACCGAGTCGATGCTCGACGGGTCCGACGCGATCGCCGACTGGCCGCTGCTGAACGCCCTGACCGCGGCGTCGTCCGGCGCGACCTGGGTGTCCATCCACCACGGCGGCGGCGTCGGCATCGGCCGCTCGATCCACGCCGGGCAGGTGGGCGTCGCCGACGGCACCGAGCTGGCGCGGCGCAAGCTCGAGCGCCTGCTCACCAACGACCCGGCGATGGGCGTGATCCGCCACGTCGACGCGGGATACTCCCGGGCCGACGACGTCGCCCACGAGCGCGGGGTGCGGGTCCCGATGACCCCCACCCGCCGCGACTGACCACGCCCCGTCCTGCCCGGGGGCCGGCCCGACCTCGTCCGAGCGTTCCGACAGCTCGCGGGAGGTCGGACCGGCCCCCGGGGCATACTCTCCCCACCCTCACCTGCAGGAGGCACCGTCATGGCCAGCACCCTGATCACCGGCATCAGCGAGCTGTGGACCCTCGATCCCGCACTCGACGATCCTTCGACCCCGCACGGCGTCGCCGACTCCCAGGTGCTGCACGACGCCGCCCTCGTCATCGAGGACGGCGTGATCGCCTGGACCGGCTGCGCGGCCGACGCCCCGTCGGCCGATCGCCGGGTCGACGTGAACGGTCGCGCGGTGCTCCCCGGCTGGGTCGATTCGCACTCCCACCTGATCTTCGACGGCGACCGTGCCGCCGAGTTCGAGGCCCGCATGGCCGGGGAGGCCTATGCCGCGGGCGGCATCGGCGTGACCACCGGCGCCACCCGCTCCGCCACCGACGAGCGCCTGCGCGAGCTCGTCCGGGGTCGGATCGCGGAGGCGGTCGCCGGCGGCACCACGACGATGGAGACCAAGACCGGCTACGGCCTCACCCTCGAGCACGAGCTGCGCTCCGCGCGCCTGGCCTCCTCCCTCGTGGAGTCCGGCGAGCTCGACGAGGCCACCTTCCTCGGCGCCCACCTGGTGCCCGCGGAGTTCGACGGCCGCGACGGCCGGCCCGGCGCCGAGGGGTACGTCGAGCTGGTCAGCGGGGAGATGCTCGCCGCCGTCGCCCCGCACGTGCGCTGGATCGACGTGTTCTGCGAGGCCGGCGCCTTCGACCCCGAGCAGTCCGAGCGCGTGCTGCGCGCCGGTGCCGCGGCGGGGCTGGGACTGCGCGTGCACGGCAACCAGCTGGGCCGCTCCGGCGGCGTCGCGCTCGCCGCCGAGCTGGGCGCCGCGAGCGTGGACCACGTCAACCACCTCTCGACCGACGACGTCGACGCGCTCGCGGCGACCGCCTCGCACGCCACCCGCGCGACCGACGTGCCGGGCCGCCTCGCGGTCGACGCCGGGCCGACGGTCGCGACCGTGCTCCCGGCCTGCGACCTCTCCACCCGCGCCCCGCTCGCCCCGGCCCGCGACCTGCTCGACGCCGGAGCGGCCGTCGCGATCGCGAGCAACTGCAACCCCGGCACCAGCTACACGAGCGCCATGGGCTTCTGCGTGGCCACCGCCGTGCTGCAGATGCACCTCTCGCTCGCCGAGGCGATCCGCGCCGCCACCCGCGGCGGGGCCCTCGCCCTTCGCCGGAGCGACGTCGGCCACCTCGCCGTCGGCGCCCGCGCCGACCTGCACGTGCTCGACGCCCCCGCCGCCATCCATCTCGCCTATCGTCCCGGTATGCCGCTCACCCATCAGGTGTGGCGGCACGGGGCCCCGACCCCCTGAGGAGGCCGTCGATGACGACGCCTGACGCTCTCGCCGCACCTGGACCCGAGGACGCCCGCGCCTCCTCGGGCGATGAGTACTTCACCGGTTCCGCCACCGCCCGCGCCGGTTCCGTGATCGGGGCCGACGGCACCGAGCGGGCGATCCCTCCTCACCGCTGGCGCTTCCTGCTCTACAGCGCGATCGGCCTGGCGATGTTCTTCGTGTCGATCGAGATCGGCGGGAAGTCCACCATCCTCGTCGACCATGTGCTGACCCTCGTGCAGTGGGTGCTCGGCGCCGCTGTGCCGTGGGTGGTCGTGGCTCTCGTCGCGTTCGGCACGATCCGCCCCTTCGTCACCGGCTCCTGGCGCAAGGGCGCCCTGCGCACCGTCTTCGCCCTCGCCAACGTCGTGGGCCTGGTCGTCGCGGTCTGCGCTGCGGCCGGCTACTACCCGGGCCCGCTCGCGAACCCCGACATCGGGCCGTTCCTGTGGGAGAAGCTCGCGATCCCGGTGGGCCTGATCGTGCCCGTCGGCGCCGTATTCCTCGCCCTGCTGATCAACTACGGGCTGATGGAGTTCGTGGGCGTGCTGGTCCAGCCGATCATGCGACCCCTCTGGAAGGTCCCCGGCCGCGCCGCGGTGGACGCCGTCGCCTCCTTCGTCGGCTCCTACTCCCTCGCGCTGCTGATCACCGACAAGGTGTACCGCGAAGGCCGTTACACCGGCCGCGAGGCGGCGATCATCGCCACGGGCTTCTCGACGGTCTCGGCGACGTTCATGGTGATCGTGGCCAGCACGCTGGACCTCATGCACCACTGGACCCTCTACTTCTTCCTCACCCTGGTGGTGACCTTCGCGGTCACGGCGATCACGGTGCGGATCCCGCCGCTGCGCGGGGTGCCCGACGAACCCTTCGAAGGCGTCGACCACGCACCAGAACCCGTCCCCACCGGCAACCGCTTCGCCCATGCCTGGGACGAGGCGATGCGCGCCCTCGCCGGTGCCCCGGGCCTCGTGCGCGGGACCTGGTCGACCTTCAAGGACGGCGTGCTCATGAGCTCCGCCATCGTCCCCTCGATTCTGTCGATCGGCCTCGCGGGCCTGCTGCTGGCCACCTACACCCCGGTGTTCGACCTGATCGGCTGGATCTTCGTGCCTGTCGCGGCGCTCGTGGGCCTGCCGGACCCGGCGCTCGCCGGGAAGGCCGTCGCGGTGGGCATCGCCGAGATGTTCCTGCCGGCCACGGTGGTGGCGGGCCACGAGTCCGAGGTGCTCCGCTTCACCGTGGGCGTCACCGCCGTCTCGCAGATCGTGTTCTTCTCCGCGCTGGTCCCCTCGATCCTGGCCACCTCGATCCCCGTGAACGTGGGGCGCCTGGTGATCCTGTGGCTCGAGCGCGTGATCCTCACGATCCTCCTCACCGCACCCCTCGCACACCTGCTGCTCTGACCGGCGCGCGATCACGCCGGCACCCCCTCTCCGCCCGCACCAGTCAGCACCCCAGTCAGCCCCTCCGCCGACCGAAAGGCACCCCATGACCAGCACCACCGCCCGCTCCACCGACGACCGCACGGTCGCTCTCGCCAGCTCCGGCCTCACTGCGGCCGACGTCCTCGCGGTCGCCCGCCGTCTCGCCCCCGTCGAGCTGGATCCCGCGGCCCGTGAGCAGGTCGCCGCGGTGCGCGAGCACATCGACGCCCTCGCCGCCCCCGGCCACGCACCGGTCTACGGGGTCTCCACCGGGTTCGGCGCCCTCGCGGACACGGCGATCGAGCCGTCCATGCGCCACGCCCTGCAGCGCTCCCTGATCCGCTCCCACGCCGCCGGCGCCGGGCCCGAGGTGGAGACCGAGGTGGTGCGCGCCCTGATGCTGCTGCGCGCCCGCACCCTCGCCTCCGGCCGCACCGGCGTGCGCCCCGTCGTGGTCGAGACGATCCTCGCGCTGCTGAACGCGCAGATCACCCCGATCGTCCACGAGTACGGGTCCCTGGGCTGCTCCGGCGACCTCGCCCCCCTCTCCCACTGCGCGATCGTGCTGATGGGGGAGGGGCGCGCCCGCGACCGCGACGGCGTGGAGCGCCCCGTGCCCGAGCTGCTCGCCGAGGCCGGGATCGAGCCCGTGCTCCTCGAGGAGAAGGAGGGCCTCGCACTGATCAACGGCACCGACGGCATGCTCGGCATGCTGCTCATGGCCATCGCCGACCTCGACGAGCTGGTGCGCACCGCGGATCTCACCACGGCGCTGACCGTGCAGGGCCTGCGGGGTCGGGACTCCGTGTTCCGCCCCGAGCTGCATGCGCCGCTGCGCCCGCATCCGGGCCAGGAGGCGTCGGCCGCCAACATCTTCGCCCTGCTCGAGGGCTCGCCGATCATCGCCGACGTCGCCGCGGAGGGCTCGCGCGTGCAGGATGCCTACTCGCTGCGCTGCGCCCCGCAGGTCGCCGGCGGCGTGCGCGACACCATCGACCATGCCCGCACGGTCGCCGAGCGCGAGCTCGCCAGCGCGATCGACAACCCCGTCGTGCTCGAGGACGGCACCGTCACCTCCAACGGCAACTTCCACGGGGCACCGGTCGCCTACGTGCTCGACTTCCTCGCGGTCGTCTCCGCGGATCTCGCCTCGATCGCCGAGCGTCGCACCGACCGCATGCTGGATAAGTCCCGCTCCCACGGGCTGCCGCCGTTTCTGGCAGACGACCCGGGCGTGGACTCCGGCTTCATGATCGCCCAGTACACCCAGGCCGCCCTGGTCTCGGAGATGAAGCGGCTCGCGGTGCCGGCCAGCGTGGACTCGATCCCGTCCTCCGCGATGCAGGAGGACCACGTGTCGATGGGCTGGCACGCCGCCCGCAAGCTGCGCACGAGCGTGGAGAACCTGCGCCGCGTGCTCGCCATCGAGCTGCTCACCGCCTCCCGCGCGATCGACCTGCGCGCGCCGCTGGCCCCGTCGGCCGCGAGCGCCGCTGCGGTCGCCGTGCTGCGCCGCACCGTCCAGGGCCCCGGCCCGGACCGCTTCCTCGCCCCGGACATCGCCGAGGCCGAGGCCCGCCTGCTGGACGGGACGGTGCTGGCAGCGGTGCAGGAGGTCGCCGGGGAGCTGCGGTGACCGTGGTGCCCTGAGCGGCGCTGAGCGGCGCTGAACCGACGCTGAGCAGGCACTGAGCCGGCTTCGGGACGGCGCTGAGTCGGCTTCGGGACGGCACTGAGACGACCCGCCGCGCCGGTGGAACGCTGAGTAGGGTGCGACGGATGATCCCCCTCAGCTCCGCCTCCCGGCGGATGACCTCGAGCGCCATCCGAGAGATCCTCAAGGTCACCCAGCAGCCGCACGTCATCTCCTTCGCCGGTGGCCTTCCCGCCCCGGAGCTGTTCCCGCTGCAGGAGATCCAGGCCGCGACCGACAGCATCCTCAGCACGCAGGGTCGCGAGGCGCTGCAGTACTCGACCACCGAGGGCCACTTGCCGCTGCGCGAGTGGATCGCCGACCGCGCCGGGACCACCGCGGATCGCGTGCAGATCACGTCGGGGAGCCAGCAGGGCCTGGACCTCGTCTCCCGTGTGCTGCTGGATCCGGGCGACGTGGTCCTCGTCGAGCAGCCCACCTACCTCGGTGCGCTCCAGGCCATGAGCCCCTACGGCGCGCAGTTCGTCGAGATCGCGAGCGATGCGGACGGGATCATCCCCGAGGCCCTCGCCGAGCAGCTCGAGCGGACGCCCGCGACGCTCCTCTACACGATCCCGTCGTTCCAGAACCCGACCGGCCGCACCCTGCCCCTGGAACGGCGTCGGGCTCTGCTCGAGGTGACCCGTCGCCATGGCGTCACGGTGCTCGAGGACGGCCCGTACAACGAACTGCGCTTCCGCGGTGAGCACCTGCCCACCCTCTTCGAGCTCGCTCGCGAGCAGGCAGATTCGCTCGATGACGTGCACGTCGTCCACCTCGGCAGCTTCTCGAAGGTTCTCGCGCCCGGCCTGCGCGACGCCTGGGTGCAGGCGCCCCGGCACGTCATCGACCGGCTCGTGCTCGCCAAGCAGGGGGCCGATCTGCACTCGCCGACCCTCAACCAGATGATCGTCCACGCACTCGTGGAGGACGTGCTCCCGCAGCAGCTCGAGCGCCTGCGGGAGACCTACGGGCACCGGGCCGGCGTCATGGCGAGCGCCCTGCGCCGGCACTTCCCGGCGGATGCGCAGGCGAGCGAGCCCGACGGTGGCATGTTCTGCTGGATCGAGCTGGGATCCGGGGCCGAGGAGCCGCGTACGACGGCCGGCAGGGCGATCGACACCGGCGCCCTGCTGGACACGGCGGTCCGGGCCGGGGTCGCCTACGTCCCCGGGCAGCCCTTCTTCGCCCACGGCGACGGCCGCAGCACCCTCCGCCTGAGCTTCACGAGCTCCACCGACGAGCAGATCGAGACCGGCATCCGCACTCTCGGCGAGGTCTTCGCCGCTGCGGGAGACGACGCCCGCTGACACCTGGCGGCGTCGTGGCTGCGGGTCTCCGTGCTCCATGCCGGCCCGACCGGGCTCGCCCGCGTCCGCCCGCATTCGTCCGCGATCGATGGCGCTGGGACCTGGTGGCCGGACGGGCGATGTCGGGCTGCCCCGACGATCGTGTCGCAGGCAGTGACAGCGCGCCCGTCACGGCGCATGCTCAACGCCATGACCTCCGTGAACTCTTCGACCTCGACGTCTCGCCTCGCCTCTCTCACCGCCCGGAGCGCTTCTCCCGTGGACCGTAGCGATCGCCGCCGCGGACTCCAGCTGCCGCTCGGCATCGTCCTGTTCGTCGTCGCCGAGGTGGTGATGACGGGGCTCGCCGCGCTTCTCGGCGGTCCGTGGGCGCTCCTGCTCGGAGCGTGCGTGGGCGCCGCCCTCGGCATCGGGGGCTACCTCCTGATCGTCGGCCCGATTGGCGGCAGCCCCGGGCTCGGCCTGCGTGGCCGCGGCAAGCTCGCCGAGCTGGCCGTGGGGCTGGTGCTCGGCACCGCCCTGATGGCCCTCGCCGTCGGCCTGATCGCCCTGCTGGGCGGCTACCGCGTCACCGGCTTCTCGGCGTCGCCGCAGCTGCTGGCGCCGCTCGCGATCGGCATCGGTGCCGGATTCCTCGAGGAGATCCTGTTCCGTGGGGTCCTGCTGCGCGTGCTCGACTCCTGGGTGGGAAGCTGGGCGGCTCTCGCGATCACCTCGCTGCTGTTCGGGCTGATCCACATGACGAACCCCGGGGCGTCGGTCCTGACCGCGCTCGGCCTCGTCGTCGAGGCGGGAGTGCTGCTGGGCGCCGCCTACCTCCTGACCCGGCGGCTGTGGCTGGTGATCGGTATCCACATCGCGTGGAACACCGTGCAGGGCGGCGTGTTCTCCTCCTCCGTGTCCGGGACGGGCGAGCAGAGGGGACTGCTCCTCGCCGAGACGAACGGACCGGACTGGCTGACCGGCGGGTCGATGGGGATCGAGGGGTCCCTCGTCACAGTGCTCCTGGGCTTCGCCGTGGGCATCGTGATGCTGGTGCTCGCGACCCGTCGCGGACACGTGCTGCCGTCGGTGCGGACCGAGAGGCGTCGGGCTGCGGGAGAGAGCTGAGGGAGAGGGTCCTCACTCCGGGGGATCCCGGGCGAGCTCCCTAGTACTCTGACTCCGGGATTGCTCGAGCACTCCCGTCCCGTCCCCTCGGGAAGATCGCCCGCACCACCCGAAGGAATGCACATGGGAGAGCTCCACCTCGGCTTCGAGATCGCGGCACTGGTCGTCCTCGTGGCCATCCTGCTCGTCGACCTCCTGCTGGTCGTCAAGCGCCCCCATCTGCCCTCCATGAAGGAGTGCGCGGCGTGGATCGGGTTCTACGTCAGCCTCGCGCTCATCTTCGCCGTGGTGCTGTTCTTCGTGGGCGGCATCGCTCCGGCCTCCGAGTTCGTCACCGGCTGGCTGCTGGAGTACTCGCTGAGCGTCGACAACCTTTTCGTGTTCATCGTGATCATGGGGAAGTTCGCGGTCCCGAAGAAGTACCAGCAGGAAGTGCTGATGGTGGGCATCATCATCGCGCTGATCGCCCGCGCGCTGTTCATCGTGGCCGGCGCGGTGCTCATCAACAACTTCGCGTGGATCTTCTACATCTTCGGCCTCTTCCTGCTGTGGACCGCCTGGAAGCAGACCCAGGAGGAGGACGAGGACAGCGGCGACTCGTTCATCATGCGCGGGGTCCGGAAGCTGTTCCCCGTCTCCGACCATTACGACGGCAACAACCTGCGCACCATCGTGAACGGCAAGAAGCTGTTCACCCCGATGCTGCTGGTGTTCATCACGATCGGCCTCACCGACGTCATGTTCGCGCTGGACTCGATCCCGGCGATCTTCGCGGTCACCCAGAGCCCGTTCCTGGTGTTCACGGCCAACCTCTTCGCCCTGATGGGGCTGCGCCAGCTGTACTTCCTGCTCGGTGGCCTCCTGGAGCGCCTGGCCTACCTGCACTACGGCATCGCCGCGATCCTCGGCTTCATCGGCATCAAGCTGATGATCCACGCGATCCACGAGGCCCCGCTGGACTTCATCCCCGGCTTCTCCGCGCTGGAGAAGATCCCCGAGGTGCCGATCTGGCTCTCGCTGACCGTCATCGTGGTCGCCATGGGCGCCGCCGTCGCCGCCTCCCTGCTGATCCCCCCGAAGAGCTCCAGGAACCGGGTCGAGAGCGGGTCCTCCTCGTAGGAGTGACGTCAGGTCGTCGCCGGTACGCGTGATGGCCATCCGGTGTTGGGTCAGAGGCCAGCTGTTCGAGAGGGCAGGTGCCTAGCCTCGGGCGTGATCGTTCACGTCCAGCTGACCCGATATGGAGACCTCATGTCCGCTCTGTCCCGTCCGGACCGTCGCACCGTTCTTCGCCTGCCGATCGGAGTCGGTGCGCTCGGCACCGGTGCGGGTGCATCTGCCGCCTCCGCTGCCGCCACCGCGCCCACCGCGCCCACCGCTCCGATGGCTCCGACGGCTCCGGCGTCGGGCGATGCCTGGACCTTCGGCCTGATGTGCGACACCCAATGGGGCGCCGACGCCGACGGGGAGAACCCCGGCGCCATTGCCGGTGGCCTCCAGCGGCTGATCGACGAGCGCATGATCGAGCTGGGCGCAGCCTTCCTGATCCAGGTCGGGGACAACGTCGACGTGGAGGACGACCGCTACAACGGCCGCCCCGAGGTGCGCACCCTGCCGATCAAGGGCGAGCTCGTCCAGCCCCTGTACGACGCCGGGATCGGCTTCTACACCCTGCGCGGCAACCACGAGTCCTCGCAGACCGCCGCTCAGGAGCTGCCGGAGGTCTTCCCCCAGCATCTCGGTGAGGGCGACCATCCGCTGGGCGGCGCCACGAACTTCTCCTCCCCGTCCGAACTGCTCGCAGGGCTGTCCTACTCCTTCGATGTGAAGAACGTCCGGATCATCATGCTGGACCAGTTCACCCGCCCCGACGGCACGGGCTCGACGGGGGACAACATCCTGGACCAGCTCGACTGGATCGAGGAGCGGGTGATGAGCCGCAGCGAGGACATGCACTGCATCATCGCCGCCCACAAGAACCTCATCGGCGGCAACCACGTCGACTGCCTGTTCGGGGCGGACCCCTCCGACAACCCGGACGGCGTCGACCGCTTCCTGCGGATCTGCGACGAAGGTGGTGTCGCCTTCGTCTGGGGCGGTCACGACCACCACCACAAGCGCTCCATCATCACCAGCACCGACGGTCGGCACAGCGTCGAACAGCTGATCGCGGGCTCGGACAGCTCGAAGTTCTACACGCCCGATCGGCCGGCGATCGCCGACACCTACGGCGGGCCGTCCGAGACGGTCCTCGCCGAGGAGCTGTGGACGCTGACCCACTACGTCATCACCGTCGACGGCCCGAACCTGAGCGTCGACTTCTTCTCCATGAGCACGGGCGTCGACTACGGCCCGGCGTCCCTCACCGCGACCCCGCCGGAGACCGGGTGGTCCTGGCGCGAAGGATGGGGCAGCTCGCTGAACGGTGCCAGCTTCGTCGTCGCCCCCGGAGAGCGGTACACCGTGGTGACCGACGAGTTCGAGGGCACCACCGCCGCGATCATCGAGGGCACGAACACGTCCGAGCGGACCGACTATGCAGGGCGCACCATGTCCCGGCGCATCGTCACCGGCTGGGAGCCCGCGCAGGCAGGGGACGCCTCCCACCGTCTCCACCTCCACGGGATGCACCACAACATCGCGCTGCACGACGAGGATCTCACCGGGCAGCTCCCCGACCAGGACGAGACCGGGCAGGGCGACCGTTTCGTCCTCGAGCTCACCGGCGACGCCCGTCCCTTCCGCGCCGACGGCAGCTATGGGGTGGCCCAGCGCACCGACAGCGGCCGATGGTCCAACGCCGTGACCGGGAATCACACCGGCACCACGCAGTTCGTCAAGGGTGCCTACCGCGAGGGCTACGACGTCGGCACCTACGGCGTGGATCCCCGCACCAAGAAGGCCTGGGCCGTGCTCGACCACGGCGGGGTCTTCGCGCTGCGCCGCGGTATCTGAGAGCCCGGCGGGGGTCGCGAGGCTCCCGTCGGCGCGGAGCTGCCGGTGTCAGTTCCGCGGGCGCTGCTCGGGGACCGGCGATCGTCCCAGGCCAGAAGTGGTTCTCCGCTGCGGCGTAGAGTCGTGAGCGCGGGATCAGGCGGAACTGGGACGAGGAGCCAATCGTGGACGACGAGGTCGACCCGACCGACTCTGCCGGGGAGGCGGTGTGCTGGATCGGTCTGCTGTGTCCGGAGTGCGGCGCCATGCCCGAGGGGGAGGGCACCCGCGATCCGAGCGTGCCCTGCTGGCGCTGCGGAGCGGTGCGGCCGACGGACCCCGACGTGCGGCCGACGGACCCCGACGTGCGGCCGACGGGCCCGGACGAGCGGCAGGCAGACCCCGACGCACAGCAGGCAGACCCTCAGGTGCGACCGACGGATCCCGACGACGCCTGAGTCGTCCCGCCTGCTGCCTGCCTCCTGCTGACCGGTTCCCGCTACGTGGTTCCCGCAGCCTTCACAGGGCCGGCGAGGCGAACCCTCCATTGGAGTAGAGCAGCTGACCGCGCATCCAGGCGCCCTGCTCGGAGACCAGGAAGCGCACCAGGTCGGACACGGTCCCGGGCTCGCCGAGATGCCCTGCGGGCGTCGCGGCCGCCCCGGACGCGCGGATCGCGTCGTCCATCCAGCCGGTGTCGATCGGGCCCGGGTTGATGACGTTGGTGCGCACGTCCCGGTCGGCGAGCTCGTGGGTGCCGGCCAGCACGAGCCGGTCCAGCGCCCCCTTCGTGGCGCCGTAGGGCAGGTTGTGCACCGTGTGGTCGCTGGTCAGGGCGATCATCGCACCACCGGGAGTGTCCCGGCCCAGCTCCACCTGTTCTGCGAAGGCCTTCAGCAGCAGCCACGTGGCGCGCACATTGACCGCGTAGTGGCGGTCGAAGCTCTCCACCGTGGTGTCCAGGATCGAGGAGTCCACCGACTCGCAGTGGCAGGTCACGAGCACGCCGAGCGGGCCGAGGGCCTCCCGGGCCGTGGTCACGAGCGCCGGCGGGACCGCGGGGTCCTCGAGGTCGCCGGGGATCAGTTCGACGCGGCGCCCGTCGGCTCGTAGCTCCTCGGCCAGCAGGTCCACGTCGGCCGGTTCCCCGAGGACCCGGCGGTCATAGGGATCGTGGTAGTTCAGGGCCAGGTCATAGCCGTCGGCCGCGAGACCGCGGGCGATCGCGGCGCCGATCCCGCGCCGACGGCCCACGCCCGTGATCAGCGCGGTGCGGGGGAGCGGCGGGGTGGTGTGCGAGGTGGGGGAGTCCATGGGGCCGACGCTAAGGCCTGAACTCCGCGGCGACCACTGTTTTTCGGGGCGGTGACCGGTCGGAGCAGTAGGGGAGCCTGTGCCGTCAGCAGCCTTGCCGGCCCGTGGCGCGTGCTGTCAGGACTCCTCGCGGTCCGGCAGATCCCAGACCACGTGGCCGTCCTCGTCGAGCCGTGCCCCCTCGCTCGGCTCATGGGGGCGCTCCTTCCCCGGGTGCATGAGGTCTGCGACGTCGACCTCGTGCTCCAGCAGCATCACGTCGGCGATGAGACGACGGTGGCACCGCCACCACACGGCCTCGGAGCACATCACCGCGGTGCGGGTGCGGGCCACGTCGTCCAGCAGGTCGGCGATACCGGCGCGGAAGTCCTCGCTGCGGGTCCAGCTGGCGTAGGCGCGGAACTGCTTCACGCGCCACCAGGTGTCCGGCGACTGCGCATCCTCGTCCTTCGTGAGCCGGCGCCGTCCGCCCAGACGCTCGTCCCAGCGGTAGGAGATGCCGGCCTCCGCGCAGATCTCCTCGGCGACGCCGCGGGCGGCGGCGTCGTTCGCCCGGGAGCCGGGGAAGCGGCGCACGTCCACGAGCTGCTCGATCCCTGCTCCGCGCAGCAGATCGGCGAGCTCCTGGCGCGAGAGGGTGCCGTGACCGACGGTGAGCAGTGAAGGGGCCATGCCTCCAGGATGGCACCTGTCGCCCTCACGTGCGGAAGGCCTTCAGCGCTGCTGCTGCTCCTGCTGGGTGCGAAGCTCCAGCGTCCCGCTCTCGAAGAGCTGGATCTTGCCGCAGCCCGAGCAGGACAGCACGATCGCCTCGGGACTGAACACCTCGACGTCGAAGAACGACGCCGACCCGGAGCTCAGCACGATCTTCCGCCACCAGTACCAGCCGCCGCCGCAGTGCCCGCACATCACGTACTTCCCTGCCGCGGTCGCGGTGACCTGTTCCTTGGCGGCCATCAGCGTCCCTTTCGTGGGTCGTCGTCAGGCTCCGTCCGAGCCTGAGCGTTCGGGTTTCCCTGGTCGAGCTGGATCGTCCCGTCCGCCAGGATGTCGGCGGTGGTGCGCAGGTCGACCTGCGGCGGGAACAGGCTCATCGTGTGCAGGGCCGGTGGGCCGTTCTCGGCGGCGGAGTGCGCGACGGCGTCGGTGACCACGCTGAGCCGCACCCCGGCATCGGCCGCGGGGAGCACGGTCGAGATGACGCAGCAGTCGGTGGTCACGCCCGTGACCAGCAGATGTGTGGCTGGGTTCGTGGCCCAGCCCACGCGCTCGGCCAGCTGCTGCCCCCATTTCCCGAACGTCGGCTCGTCGATCGTCGGATGGGCGCTCAGCCCCTGGGCGGGCGCGACCAGCTCGTACCGGGGATCCTCCGCCGGGACGTCGGCGAAGGGCCAGGCATGGAAATAGTCGCCCCAGGCTGTGGCCCGGTCCGCGGTGGGCAGCCAACGGGTGATCAGCGTGCGCTCGGGGCCGACGGACTCCGCCAGGCGCGCGATGTTCTCCATCGCGGTGGGGAAGAATGGCGAGCACCACTCGGAGGCGGGGTCGGCGAAGATCCGTTGCGGATCGATGATCAGGAGCCACGGCTCAGGCACGGGCACGGGCACGGGCACGGGCACGGGCGCGGGCGCGGGAGCCGGCGAGGGAGTGGGGTCGGAGCGGAGGGGAGCGCTGTCCATAGGGGGACTCTACGAGAACGGGGGACGTGGCGTCCGCCGTCCACATCGCCCGCCGTCCACGATGCCTCCGGGCCCCCGGGCCCCCGGGCCCCCGGGCCCCCGGGCCCCCGGGCCCCCGGCACCCGCCTTCCGGCTGCAACTTCCAACTCCTGGCCCCTGGCGCCCGGCTCTCGGAACCTTGTGTGCATCACGGACAGTGCTGTCAGCGCGGTCGAACCCGCATGGGGTGTCGTTGAGAGCCGCCTCACCGACACCCAGTGCAGGGTCGAGCCGACAGATCATCGCCGACGGGTCCATGAGTCATCGCCGACGGGGTCCATGAGTCATCGCCGACGGGGCTCGCGAGTCATCGCCGTCGGGCCCGTGAGACCTTGCCGGTGGGCGCGAGTCGGGCACAGGGGCCGTAGGCGGGGATCCTCTGTGGAACGTGGATCGGCGCCCGGTGCCATCCGTGCTCGGTGTGAGGTCAGGGCAGGTGGCGAGCTACTGCCGACGCAGGGCGGCGAGCACCGCCGGCGCCACCGCGAAGGAGGCTCCGGCCAGGCACAGCACGCCGCCCACTGCCGCGAGTGGAGGGGGCACCTCTCCCAGCAGCAGTCCGGCGAGCACCAGGGTGAGGGCCGGGACCAGCAGCGAGGAGGAGCTGAGCAGCCCGGCCCCGGTATGGGTCAGGGCGTAGCCCCACAGCAGGAAGGCGAGCGCGGTGGGGAACATGCCGAGGTAGACGACTCCGAGCACCGCACCGGCCGGGGCCGCGCTGACCTCCGTCACGAGCGCCGGGGTGAAGGGCAGGCAGGCCAGGGCGCCGCTCAGCACCCCGATCACCGTCATCGAGGTGGAGTCGACGTGGGCGAGCAGCAGCTTCTGCGCGAGCACGCTGCCCGCATAGAGCAGTGCGGCCGCCAGTCCCAGCACCACCCCGAGGCCGGAGAGGTCCCCGGTGGAGGCGCCTACCGTGATCAGCACGATCCCGCTGAAGGCGACCAGCACCCCGGCGAGCAGCCGCACGGAGAGGCCCTCCCCGAGCAGCAGCCCGGAGGCCACCGCCACGAGAAGCGGAGCCAGGTTGACCAGCATCGCCGCGGTGGCCGGGTCCAGGAACAGCTCCGCGGCATTGAGCACCACGATGTACGCCGCGAACCAGGCCACGCCCCAGCCGATCACCGCCGCCCACAGCCGCCCGCTGCGAGGTCGATGCACTCGGCCCAGGAACAGCAGAGGCAGCAGAGCGACCGCAGCGGAAGCCATCCGCAGCAGCGCCATCGCGCCAGGGGAGAAGTGGTTCCCCGCCACCCGGATGACCAGGAAGGACGAGGCCCACATCAGCATCACCCCGAGTGCGGCGAGCCAGGGCAGGGCCGGGTGGGCAGGGGCAGGACGCATCGGTCCATCCTGGACCTTGCGAGGCCGCCACGACAGTTCTGACCACGTCGGGCAGTCAGCTCAACCCTGCTCCTGGCGGCGGATCTTCCCGCGCCGCGCGGCAGACGGGCGTTGAGCGCCCGGCCGACATCAGGCGCTGCGGGGGTCCGTCAGAGCCGCTGGCGCCACGCGTCGTGCACGCTCGGCGAGGAGCGTCGCGAGGTCATCGGGTCGGCTCCATTGCGGCCAGTGCCCCGTCGGCAGATCCACGAGCTCGAGATCCCGCACGGCGGTCACCGGGGCCATCATCGGATGGCCCTGGCCCGCCATGCCCTGGACATCCTGCGAGGTCAGCGAACAGCAGACCATCGTCGCGGGCAGGTCTCGCCAGCCCTCCGTCTCCAGGTGGAGCGGCTCCCGCATGGCCGCTGCAGGCTGAGGCACGGCGCGCTCCCGGAAGCAGTCGAGCTGCCGCGCGGTGAGGCCCTCGAGGCTCGCCGTCTCGGCGAGCTCCTCGTACGGTGGCAGGGCGACCTCGGAGATGTCGGACGGCAGGTCCGGTGCGCCGATGGTGCCGTCGAGCTGCGGCCCGCTGTCCACCCAGACCACATGGGCCACCAGTTCCGGGCTGCGCCCGAGGAGCCGCATCACCGGGAGGTTCCCGCCGCTGTGCGCGACCAGGACCACCGGACCGGACTCGGCCACCAGCTCGGTCACGAGCCGCTCGAGGTGATCTGCCTGCTCCTCGAGTCCACGGGATGCGCGCTCCGGGTCTCCCGGGTCCATGCCGGGCAGGGTCACCGCGGTCGCCGAGACGTTTGCGTCGTGGAGGTGCTGGACGACCTCCTCCCACGCCCAGCCGCCGAGCCAATAGCCGGGAACCAGGACGACGGGACGAGGTGACGGGGAAGGGGTGCTGTCAGTGCTCTCTGAGGTCATACCTGCACGCTAGAGTCCGGAGAGGACAGGATCTGTCCGCGAGACGGGGCAGGCGGACGACACGGTCGGCGGCCGGGCGTTCAGCTCAGCGCTGCTCCTGGCGGCGGATCTTGCCGCGCCGCGCGAACCAGGTCACCACGAAGCCGAGCACCAGGGCCAGCAGCACCCCGATGTTGGAGTACGCCCAGTTGCCGTCCCAGTAGGCCCCGGCCGGGTCATCGACGAAGGTTCCCAGGCCCAGCGGCTCGAGCAGGTAGCCCTGCCAGTTGTTCCACGGCGCGGCCTCGGCGAAGGAGTTCACGACCAGGCCCCAGCCGAGCACGGACGCGACCGCCATCGTGATCACGGAGGTCCAGTCCACGGCGCCATAGCGGCCCGCGGGGTCGAACAGGGCCTTCTCGTCGTAGTTCGCGCGGCGGCTGAGGATGTCGGCAATGAGGATGCCGGCCCAGGCGGCGATGGGCACGCCGAGGGTGATGAGGAAGCTCTGGAAGGGGCCGATGAAGCTCGTCGCGAAGAACGCCACCCAGATGGTGCCGGCGGTGAGGATCACGCCGTCCACCGCGGCGGCGGCGGGGCGCGGGATGCGGATCCCCAGGCTGATCAGCGTCAGACCCGAGGAGTAGATGCCCAGCACGGCGCCGGAGACCAGGGTCAGCACGGCGATGATCCAGAAGGGGATCAGCGCCCACAGCGGCAGGATCGTCACGAGCGCGCCGATGGGGTCGCCTTCGATCGCGCCGGCGAGGCCCTCGTCGGACCCTGCGAGCAGCAGGCCGAAGATCACCAGCACCACCGGGGCGGCCGCGCCGCCCACGGTGTTCCACAGCACGATCGACCCGTCGGACGTCGTGCGCTTCTGGTAGCGCGACCAGTCCGCGGCGATGTTGATCCAGCCCAGCCCGAAGCCGGTCATCACCATCACCAGGGCGCCGATCATCGCCTGCGGGGAGCCCGACGGGGCGGAGAGCACGGCGGCGAGGTCGATGTGGGGGATCGTGAGGATCATGAACAGGATGGTCATGGCGCCGGTCGCCCAGGTCAGGATCGACTGCAGCTTCATGATCGTGTGATAGCCCAGCACGCTCGCGGTGACGATCAGCGCGGCGATGAGGATCGCGGCGATCACGGTGACGGCCTGTCCGGAGGCGAGGCCCAGCACGTCGAACACGGTCGCGGTGGCGAGCACGGCGGAGATCGCGAGCGAGGTCTCCCAGCCGATCGAGGTCAGCCACGAGACGATGCCCGGCACCTTCTGGCCGTGCACGCCGAAGGCCGCGCGGGAGAGCACCATCGTCGGTGCGCTGCCGCGCTTGCCGGCGATCGCGACCAGCCCGCACAGCGCGAAGCTGATGACGATGCCGATCACCGCGACGATCGTGGCCTGCACGAAGCTGATCGAGAAGCCCAGCAGGTAGGAGCCGTAGCTCATGCCGAACACGGAGACGTTCGCGGCGAACCAGGGCCACACGAGGTCCCGGGGCTTCGCCGTCCGTTCAGACTCGGCGATGATCTCGATGCCGGTGGTCTCGATGACGCCGGCGCCGCCGACGGGGGCGGGGGAGGCGGGCGAGCCTGGGTCGCCTGAGGAGCCCGAGCCGTCTGAGGAGGCCGGGCCGTCCGGGGAGGCAGTGCTGTCGGGGGATGTCATGTCGACTCCGGAGGGGGAGGGCCGACGAGCGCCGGCCGACGGAGGTGGAGCAGGATGACCTGCAGTCTCCCACGGGTGTGAGCAGACCAGGGGGTGACCGGCCGCGCCGACAGGAATAGAGTGGCGAGGAGAGAGTGGGGCCGCGTCTCGTGCGCGTCCCCCTCCGGATGCCCTGGTGGCCCGCATCGCTGACGTCCTCGCGATCCCTCCGCCCGCCCGTCCCTCTCCCACCGTCACCACAGCAGGGTCGGCCGCGGCCCGGCCGCGCTGTTCTCCCGGAAGGAGCCACGTGCCGTCGGCACCCTCGCAGATCAAATCCACGGTCGGCCGCCTGGTGAGTCTCGGCCCCAGCCGCGTGGACCACATCCCGGCGTTCCGCATCTCCCTCGGTCTGGCGATCCCGATGGTCGTGCTGCTGCTGACGGATCACGTGGCGTGGGCGATGTTCGTGGGCTTCGGCGCGTTCACCGGCATCTACTCGAGGTACGAGCCCACGCGGATGCGCTTCCACCGCCAGGCGCTCGCCGGCGCGATGCTCACCCTCTGCGTGACCCTCGGTGCCGCGCTCGCGCGGCTCGGCGAGTCCCTGAGCCCGACGGCGGAGTCCTGGACGACGATCCTGGTGGGCGCCGTCGTCGCCGGCGTCGCCGCGACCGTGGTCCTCGCCCGCGGGCTGAAGCCGGGAGGCGCGATCTTCCCGCTGTTCGCGGTGGCCGCGGTGGGGGCCGCGCCGCCGGCCGCACCGATCTGGGTCGCCTTCCTGGTGGCCGGGGCGAGTGCGAGCCTGTGCGTGGCGCTGGGCCTGCTCGGCCACTGGGCGGGGGAGCGCCATCCGGGGGCCGACGTCCGGCCCAGCACAGAGACGTGGTCCCGTGCCCAGCTGGGCGCCGAGTTCAGCCGCTTCGCGATCGCCGCCGCGATCGCGGGCACCCTGGGCCTCGCCTCGGGGCTGCCCTTCCCCTACTGGGCGCAGATCGCCGCGATCGCACTCCTGAGCGCGCCGGGCCGCACCCTGCAGCTCGAGCGCGGGCTGCACCGCATCCTCGGCACCACCCTGGGCGTCGTCACCACGGCGTTCCTGCTCTCCTTCCCCGCCGAGCCCTGGCAGCTGGTGGTGTGGATCGTGGTGCTGCAGTTCCTCGCTGAGATGTACGTGATGCGCAACTACGCCTTCGCGCTGTTGTTCATCACCCCGCTCGCCCTGCTCATGGTGCAGCTCGCCCATCCCCAGCCGGTCGGGCCGACGCTCCAGGCCCGCGTGCTGGAGACCGCCATCGGCGCGGTCATCGGCATCGCGGTCGTGGTGGTCGCCGCCCTCTGGGACCGCCGGGCGGCGAAGCACGCGACGGCAGAGTCCACAGCCGCATACCCGGAGGTACCCACGGAGCCGTCCGGCAGCTGAGCCTCGATGGCCGGGCACGGAGGCGTCGCCTAGCGTGCGGTCATGGCAGACCTCTCCGCATCCCCAGCAACCCCCGCATCGCCCGCCTACACCCATGGTTACGGCGCTGCGGTGCTGGGCAGCCACCGCACCCGCACCGCCGAGAACTCTGCCGCGCACCTCCTCCCGCACCTGGAGCCCGGGCAGCGGCTGCTCGACGTCGGCAGCGGTGCCGGCACGATCACCGCGGACCTCGCGCGGATCGTCGGCCCGCAGAACCTGGTCGCCCTCGAGGTGAACGAGGACGCCGCCGAGCTCACCCGCGCCGAGCTGGCGCGACAGGGGATCGAGGGCACGCAGGTGCTGGTCGGCGACGCCCAGGCGCTGGAGCTGGCCGACGGGTCCGTCGACGTTCTCCACGCCCACCAGGTGCTCCAGCACCTGCCCGAGCCCGTGGCCGCGCTCGCCGAGTTCCGCCGGGTCGTCCGCCCGGGCGGGATCGTCGCCGTGCGCGACAGCGACTACGAGGGCTTCCGCTGGTTCCCCGAGGTGCCGGGCATCGAGCGCTGGCTCGAGCTGTACCTGCAGGCCGCCCGCGCGAACGGCGGCACGCCCGACGCCGGCCGACGCCTGCTGGCCTGGGCCCACGAAGCAGGGTTCGAGGACGTCACCGCGGGAGCATCCACCTGGCTGTACGCGACCCCGGAGGCTCGCCGCGGCTGGGCCGCGACCTGCGCCGGCCGCCTCACCGTGGGCCCGCTCGCACAGCAGCTGGAGCGCGAGGGCTGGGCGAGCGCCGAGGACAGGGAGGCGTACGCACAGGACTTCACGCGCTGGGCCGAGGACGCCGACGGCTGGTTCTCCCTGCTGCACGGCGAGATCATCGCCCGCGCCTGAGGCGTAGGCGCCGGCCCCGGTCCGCGGCGGTGACGCGCGTCCGTCGGATCGATGACAGGCGTCACGGGTGCGCTGATCACGCCGCACCTACTGTCGAAGTCGACCAGGAACCGCCGCCGGCGGGACCGCACTGACCGGAGGATCCGCGATGCAGCCGTCATTCGAGAACACAGAGGTTCCGCAGGAGAACGCAGCCCCGATGGCGAGCTCCTTCGAGGACGAGACCGACCTGCGCCGCCGGGCGGTCGGGAAGCTCCATGCCCGCCGCAACTTCGCGGTCCAGGTGGTCGTGTACGTGCTGATCAATGCCTTCCTGCTCTGGTCCTGGGCGAGCGGCGGGTTCGGCTTCCCGTGGCCGCTGTTCGTTCTCGTGTTCTGGGGGCTCGGCCTGTTCTGGCAGGGCTGGTCGCTGTTCGGCCCGGGCGAGAGCGAGGACAAGGTGGCCAAGGAGATGGACCGCCTGCGCGGCCGTCGCTGAGGGCGCCGCGCGGGAGCAGGGGCCGAGGCAAGCGTCCGAGAACAGTGCTCAGGGGCGCCGCGCTCACACCGCGATGAGCACGATCCCGGTCAGCACGATCCCCGCGCCGAGCATCCGCCGCAGCAGGTCAGGCTCCTTGAACAGCCACCAGGCGAGCAGCGACCCCACCACGATGCTCGACTCCCTCGCGGGAGCCACGAGAGAGACCGGAGCGGTCTGCATCGCGCTCAGCACGAGCACATAGGCCAGGGGCGAGAGCACTGCGACCAGGACGATATCCCGCCAGTGCCGTACCAGGACCGGCCGCACGCTCGCCCGATGCCGTCGCAGCAGCTGCGGCGTCATGAGCACCACCTGCCACAGGCAGCTGATGACGAAGTAGGCGACAGGGGGCAGGCCCAGCGTCGTCACCGAGTAGCTGTCCCACAGCGTGTACGCCGAGATGGCGAGGCCGGTGGCGGCGCCCCAGACGATCCCGGCACGCATCCCGTGCCGGCCGGCGGCCGAGCGTCCGGTGGCGACCACGACGATGCCGCCCACCACCACGAGCGCGCCGACGGCGGCGATCCAGCCGGGACGTTCGCCGAGCACGAGGATCGCGACGCCCATGCTCAGCACCGGCCCGACCCCGCGGGCCACCGGGTAGACCACGCCCAGGTCGGCGCGGGCATAGCCCGTCTGGAGCGTGAGCTGATAGGCGATGTGGAGCACCCCGGAGACGAGGGTCGCGAGCAGCAGGGCGGGGGAGAGCCCCACCCCGGAGAGCACCAGGGTGATGATCGCGAGCGGAGCCCACAGCACGACGGATCCCAGGTCGTAGAGCCAGACGAAGGCGTAGCCGTCGGCCTGGACCCGCTTCGCCGCGAGGTTCCACACCGCGTGGCAGAGGGCCGCCACGAGCACCATGGTCAGGGCGAGTGAGCTCATCGGTCCCCGGCGCGGACGCGGTGGGGTGCGATGCTGGAGGCCATCACCCCAGTATCCCGTGGAGATCGGTTCCTGCGGGAGCGGATCTGCCCGGGGAGGTCGACAGCGGGACTGCAGTGACTTATAGTTGAAAACGTAACCACATCTCTGGAGGAGTTCACCCATGGCACTCAGCACCGCGATCCTTCGCGCCGTCCCCGGCGCTTTCATCCTCAACTCCGGCATCGGCAAGCTCGGCATGCCCGCCGAGATGGCCGCCAGCCTGCAGGGTATGGCCGCCCAGGGCGTGCCGCCGCTGGCCAAGCTCAGCCCCGAGCAGTTCGCGAAGTTCCTCAGCTACGGCGAGATCGCCGTGGGCGCCACCCTGCTGCTGCCCTTCGTGCCCACCAAGGTCGCGGGCCTCGCCCTCGCCGGCTTCTCCGGCTCCATGGTGTCGATGTACCTGCGCACCCCCGGGATGACGGAGGCCGACGGTGTGCGCCCCAGCCAGGACGGCACCGCCGTGGCCAAGGACAGCTGGCTGCTCGCGATCGCCGCCGCCCTCGTGCTCTCCCAGGGCAAGAAGGCCGTCAAGGGCTGAGCGCCCGGTCGGCCCGGGCGGGCGCTCCCTGGCGGACACGCCCGGTGGACGCTCCCCGGCGGGGTTCCCGAGCTCACGCGGTCGGGGCCTCGCCGAGCGAGCGCAGCCGACGCTCGATGAACTGCCGTTCGGCGGCGCCCCCGGCCAGCTCCAGCGCGCGGCGCCAGGAAGCCGCGGCCTCCTCGGGATTTCCCGTCTCGTCCTGGAACAGGGCCAGGGCGATGTGGAACGGGTGATGGTGCATCAGCTCCGGATCCCCGGCCAAGGCCTCGAGCAGCGCCAGCCCGTCGGCCGGATGCTGCGCCCTGCCCACGGCGATCGCGCGGTTCATCCGCACCACCGGGTCCTCGCCGCGGCTCAGCAGCAGGTCGTAGAGCACCACGATCTGCGCCCAGTCGGTGTCCGCGAAACGCGGAGCTTCGGCATGCAGGGCTGCGATCGACGCCTGGATGGTGAAGCGATCGGCGTCCGGCCTCCCGGCCGCCTCCCGGACGAGCTCGAGCCCCTCCTCGATCAGGGTCGCATCCCAGCGGGAGCGGTCCTGCTCCTCGAGCGGGACGGGAATCCCCTCGGCGTCCTCGCGAGCGGGGGAACGGGCGTCGGTGAGCAGCAGCAGGGAGAGCAGTCCGCCGGGCTCGGCGGGCCCCGGCGCCAGGCGGTGGGTGATCCGCGCCAGCCGGATCGCCTCGTCGGTGAGCTCGCGTCGGATCGCAGTGTCGCCGCTGGTCGCGGCGTATCCCTCGGTGAAGATCAGCGAGATCGCCGTGAGCACGAGCGGCAGGCGTCGGGCACGCTCGGCCGGGTCCGTCGGCACCGTGAGCGGGATGCGGTTCGTTGCGATCCGCTTCTTCGCGCGGGTGATCCGCGCCTGCAGCGTCGGCACCGGGACCAGCAGCGACTGCGCGATCTCCGCCGTGCTCAGCGAGGCCACGAAGCGCAGCATCAGGGTGATGCGGTCCACCGGTGCGATCGCCGGATGGCAGCAGCCCAGGAGCATGGCCAGGCGATCGTCGGGCAGGTCCCCGGCCACGAGGGCCTCGGCATCGGCTGACGGGGCGACCGTCGCGCCCTCCCTCAGGTGCAGCTCGGCAAGGCGACGGGCGGCGGTCGCATCGCGACGCACCCGATCCAGAGCGGACCGCTTCGCGACGGTCGTCAGCCAGGCCAGCGGCCGTTGCGGAACACCCTGCTGCGGCCAGGTCCGCAGTGCGGACTCCATGGCCTCCTGGGCGGCGTCCTCCGCGAGGTCGAGATCTCCGAAGCGGCGCACGAGGGTGGCGAGCAGACGGCTGTGCTCCTCCCGGTGCACCCGGGCGAGGACGTCGTCCGCGGGCAGGTCCTCGTGCGCCGCGCGGTGGGTCATGGCTCTCAGAGGTCGAGCAGGGGGCGCACCTCGATGCGTCCTCCGATCGCCCCCGGGCACTTCGCGGCCCAGACGAGGGCCTCGTCGAGGGTGTCGACCTCGAGCACGATCGTGCCGCCCACGAACTCGCGGCTCTCGGCGTAGGGGCCGGCGGTGATCACGGGCTCCGCGTCGCGGTCGGCCTTGGTGAGGCTTGTGCCCTCCTCGGGGTCGGTGAGGGCGAAGCCCCCGGCCAGGACGCCGGCCTTCTCGAGCGCGGCGTCGAAGGCCATGAACTCCTCCGGGCCGGGTGCGTCGTCGGTCTCGCCGCAGCGATCGTCGGCGAGGTTCCCCATCAGCAGCAGTACGTACTTCATCGTCACTCCTCCATCGGTGCGGTGACCGGTCCGGGCGGCTCGGTCACCACTATGACGAACGGGCGACGCCGAGATCGACAGATTCCCGGAATCGATGTCGGACGGCGGACACTGGACCGCGTGCGCACCCTCCCGACCGACCCCCACGAGCCCTGTCCGGCGCGGAATCCTGCTCCGGCACGGCGTTCCGTCCGGGTGCGGCGTCCTGGCCCGGCACCGCGGGGCCGTCGAGGCCTCCTCGTGGCCCTCCTGGTCGCCGCCCTGTTCCTGACGGTAGTGGCCGGGTACGCCATCCGCGGGCTGCCGGCGGTGGGCGAGCTGGACCGGGCCGTTGTCAGGGCGGCGAGCACCGGCCTGGACGGGGCTGCAGCCGGGCTCGCGACCGGGATCGACCTCGCCCTCGGTCCGCTGTCGGCAGCGCTGCTGATGGGCGTGATGGTCGTGGTCGTCGGAGTGCTGCGTCGCAGCGCATGGGACGGCCTGCGCACGGGACTCGTGGCCCTCGTCCCCTGGGTCGCCGTCGAGGGGATCAAGCTCGTGGTGCGCAGGCCGCGTCCGGACGCGGATCTCCTGCTCCATCCCCTCGTGCTGTCGCCGGAGTCGTTCAGCTATCCCAGCGGCCACACCGCCGTCGCGGCCGCGCTCTGCGTCGGGATCCTCTGCTCGCTGCCCGGGGGTCGTGGCGTTCGTGGCAGGCCCGGCGGTCAGGACAGCAGGGACCAGCAGGGCAGGCGCAATCCGGCGGATCGCCGGGTCGACGCGCGCAGGACGGTGGGCATCGTGCTCGCGGTGCTCGTGGTCGGTGCGACGGCCTGGTCCCGCGTCGCCCTCGGACTGCACCATCCCACGGACGTGCTGGCTTCGGTGCTGCTGGTGCCGACGCTCGGCCTCCTGCTCGCTGGTCTGCTGGACCCGCGCCGATCTGGGCCTGCATCCGCCGGACCTGCTCCCGCCAGGCCTGCTCCCGCAGGACCAGCTCCCGCCGGGCCTGCTCCCGCCGGACCAGCTCGCGCCGGGCCTGCTTCCGCCGGGCCTGCTCCCGCCGGACCCGCTCCGACCCTGGGCGCCCCGACGTCGCAGGGGTGAGGGTGGGCCCTCGATCGCAGCCGAGGGCGCGGGTCAGTCCACGACCGCGAGGCTGGCGACGATCGCCTCGAGGTCGGCGACCTGCTGGTCGATCCCGGTCGCGGCACCGGCCACGAGCGCGGCCGGCCCCTGTGGTGCATCGATCACGATGACCACCAGGTCCCAGGAGTCCGTGGTCCCGAAATCCTGATCCGCGGCCAGAGGGACCGTTCCCGCGACGATCCAGGCGTCCTGCCCGTCGATGGTGATCGCCTCATCGCGCAGATCCTGCACCTCGAGCGGGTCGACGTAGAGATCCCGGACCACGTCCCGGGTGACATCGCACTGGAAGATCGTGCGGGCCGCCTCCTGGGCGCCCGGGTATCCACCTTCCTCGTCGGGGAACTCGACGCCGCCGACGGTCGCCACCGAGTACCAGCCGTCCTCGACGGCCTGCTCGGAGGAGGCGAGGTCGACCATGTACGACTCCTGTGTGCCCCAGTCGATCCCGGTCGACCAGCCCTCCTGCAGGTCGTACTCGATCCCGCCGCCGCGCACCGTCCCCGCGGACGCCATGGACCGGGTCGTGCCGTCGTGGATGGTGCAGGGCCGGGTCGGGGCCGAGGTGAGCGTGGGCGAGCCTCCGGTGAGGGGCTCGTCGTCCTCGCCGGGGACATACTCCCCGGGGTGCTCTGACGGGGAGGAGGACTCCTCCGTCGTGGGGGCCGTGGTGGGAGTCTGCTCCGGGCTGGGGGACAGGACCGTGTTCCACAGCACCAGTGCGACCACGACGAGCAGGATCAGCAGCAGGCCGCAGCCGCCGAGCCCGGCGAGGAGAAGCTCGCGGGGAGGGTGGCCTCCGTCGGGACGGCTCGGCGCGGACCCTCCCGCGAGGCCGCCCCTCGCGCGCTCACCTGCCTGGCCTCCCGCGCCCTCCGTGCCGCCTCGGAAATCAGGTAGCGCCTGGCCCGGTCCGGTTGCGCCCGATTCAGGAGTGCTCCGTCCCGCTGCTCCTGGCTCAGGAGTGCTCGGTCCTGCTGCGCCTGGTCCCGACCCGTCGGTCGAACGCCCACCCTCGATCTGTCCCGCCATGCCTCACCCCGTCGGCCCCCTGGATCCACCCGGATCCGTGAAGAGGGCCAGCTTACGGAAGGCCGGAGTGCCCACGATCACAGAAGCATTCCGGAATATCGCAAGATCCGAGTGGCGTAAAGCGCGGAGGTGAGGCTACACTCAGTAGTGTCCTGCGGCGCCCCGAGCGCCCGACCACTGACAGAAGGCCCTTCCCTCATGACTTCGTTCTCCCGCCGCCACTTCGGCGCCGCGTCCGCAGCCGGCGCTCTCGGTCTGGTCCTCACCGCCTGCGGCGGTTCTGCCGGAGCCGGTGACGGCGGTGCGGCCGACGCCGCCGGCGAGAACCCCGCGGACACCGTGGAGATCGAGGACAACAACGGCACCCAGGCCGTGCAGACCCCGCCGAAGTCCGTCGTCGCGACCGACAACCGCACCTTCGAGACGCTCGAGAGCTGGGACGTCACGCTGACCGCCGCGGCCCGCGCGCTCATGCCGACCACGAACTCCTACCGTGACGACGAGTCGATCATCGACCTCGGCAACCATCGCGAGCCCGATCTCGAGGCCGTCGTCGCCGCCGAGCCCACCCTCATCATCAACGGCCAGCGTTTCGCGCAGTACCACGACGACTTCACGAAGTACGCGCCGGACGCGACGATCCTCGAGCTGGACCCCCGCGACGACAAGCCCTTCGCCGACGAGCTGAAGCGCCAGATCACCGCCCTCGGCCAGATCTTCTCCAAGGACACCGAGGCGACGGAGCTCGGCGCTGCGCTGGATGCCGCCATGGAGCGCGTCACCGCCGCCTACGACGGCTCCGCCACCGTCATGGCCGTGAACGTCTCCGGCGGCGCGATCGGCTACATCGCCCCCGGGGCGGGCCGCACGCTGGGCTGGACCTTCGACGCCTTCGGCTTCGTCCCCGCGCTCGAGGTCGAAGGCGCGAGCGACGACCACCAGGGTGACGACATCTCCGTCGAGGCCATCGCGAGCTCGAACCCCGACTGGATCCTGGTCATGGATCGGGACGCCGCGATCAGCGCCGACGATCCCTCGTACCAGCCGGCCGCGACCGTGCTCGAGGCCTCGGAGGCGCTCGCCGGGGTCACCGCGATCGCCGAGGGCAACCTCGTGTACATGCCCGCGGATACGTACACCAACGAGTCGATCCAGACCTACACGGAGTACTTCGAGACCCTCGCCGACGCCCTCGAGGGCACGGCCTGAGCCTCGTGCACAGCTGGTGACCGAGAGGCGGCGGCCGGGACCCTGCGGGGACCGGTCGCCGCGTCGTGCGTCGGCCCGGTCATCGGCTCAGAGCCCACCGCACCTGCCGCACCCGCCGCGCCGGCCACCAGCCGCCGGCGCACCGCACCCGCCGCGCCAGCCGCACGCGCCGCACCAGCCGGCCCGCCCCGTGACCGCCACCCCTCCCAGGACCAGGTGACCTGATGCCCGCTCCACCCGCTCCCGCGGCCCGTTCCCTCGGGGCGCCGCCGGCGCCGCGCCGCGGACGCGAGCGACTCCTCGACGGCAAGCTCGTGATCGGCATCGTGATCGTGGCGCTGCTGCTGGTCGCCTCGCTCGGCACGGGCGTCTACGACGTCCTCGGGGCCGACGACGGCGCCGAGATGTTCGCGATCACCCGTGTGCCGCGCACGATCGCGCTGGTCCTGGCCGGCGCGGCGATGGCGATGTCGGGGCTGATCATGCAGCTCATGACCCAGAACCGCTTCGTGGAGCCCTCCACCACGGGCACCACCGAGTGGGCGGGCCTGGGCCTGGTCCTGGTGATGGTGGTCAGCCCCCAGGCGGATCTCATGACCCGTATGACCGTGGCGATCGTGTTCTCGTTCGTGGGCACGATGGTGTTCTTCGCCTTCCTGCGCCGAGTGACCCTGCGCAGCTCGCTGATCGTGCCGATCATCGGCATCATGCTCGGCTCCGTCGTCGGCGCGATCTCCACCTTCGTGGCCCTGCAGTTCGACGCCCTGCAGAACCTCGGTGTGTGGTTCGCCGGGTCCTTCACCTCGGTGCTGCGCGGCCAGTACGAGGTGCTGTGGATCGTGCTCCTGGTGGGCATCGCGGTCTTTTTCGTGGCGGATCGGCTCACGGTGGCCGGGCTCGGCGAGGACATCGCCACCAACGTCGGCGTGAACTACCAGCGGGTGCTGCTGCTGGGCACGGGCCTGGTCGCGATCGCCACCGGCGTGGTCACCGTGGTGGTCGGCAACCTGCCCTTCCTCGGGCTCATCGTCCCCAACGTGGTGTCGATGATGCGCGGCGACGACCTGCGCAGCAACCTGCCCTGGGTGTGCCTGCTCGGCATCGCCATCGTCACCGTGTGCGACCTGGTCAGCCGCACGATCATCATGCCCTTCGAGGTGCCGGTCTCCCTGATCCTCGGCATCCTCGGCGCGATCGTGTTCATCGCCCTCCTGCTGAAGCAGCGCCGCCATGGATGAGCGCCGCGCGGATGGGCGCCGCACGGTCGTGACCAGCCCGTCCCGCCGCCTGGGGACCCCGACCGGGAGCGATCACCTCGACATCTCCACGGCTCCCACCGACACCGCCGAGGAGATCGCGCCGTTGAGCGTGCCGCGGCCGCCTCGCAGCAGCTCCGCCCGCAGCAGCTCCGGAGCCTTCGCCGACGGCCGGTCCCGACGGCGTTACTGGATCGTGCTGGTCACGCTCGCGGTGCTCGCCGTGGCCTTCGCCCTGGGCCTGCTCGCGATCGGCAACCCCATGCCGATCGGCTCCCGGGGCTTCTGGCTGATCGCCGAGCTGCGCGCGACCTCGCTCGTGGTGATGGGGGTGGCCGCGTTTTGCCAGGCCACGGCCACGATCGCCTTCCAGACGGTCACCGGGAACCGCATCATCACGCCGTCGATCATGGGCTTCGAGTCGCTGTACACCGCGATTCAGACCACCGCCGTCTACACCCTCGGCGTGGCCGGGGTGGTGGCCCTGCAGGGCACCGGGCAGTTCCTGATCCAGGTGGCGCTGATGGTGGCGATGTCCGTGCTGCTCTACGGCTGGCTGCTGCGTGGAAAGTACGCGAACCTGCAGGTGATGCTGCTGATCGGCATCGTGCTCGGTGGCGGGCTGGGGTCCGTCTCGAGCTTCATGCAGCGCCTGCTCACCCCGAGCGAGTTCGACGTGCTCACCGCCCGCCTCTTCGGCTCGGTCACCAATGCGAGCGTCGAATACCTGCCCTATGCGATCCCGCTGTGCCTCGTGGCCGGCGTGCTGATCTGGCTCAACGCCCGCACCCTCAACGTGATCTCGCTGGGCCGGGACGTGTGCATCAACGTCGGCATCGATCACGGCCGTCAGACGATCTACACGCTCGTGCTGGTCTCGGTGCTGATGGCGGTCTCCACAGCCCTCATCGGCCCGATGACCTTCTTCGGCTTCCTCGTCGCGACGCTCACCTACCAGCTCGCCGGCACCCACGACCACCGGCGTCTGCTCCCGGTGGGGGTGCTGGTGGGCTTCGTCGTGCTCGCCGGCGCCTACTTCCTGATGAACCACGTGTTCTACGCGCAGGGCGTGGTCTCCATCATCATCGAACTCGTCGGCGGGACCGTGTTCCTCGTCGTCATCATGCGAAAGGGACGCCTGTGATCAGCATCGATGCGGTGCGCAAGACGTACACCTCCTCGTCAGGGACCGTCGAGATCGGTCCGGTCACCCTGGAGATCCCCGCCGGCGGCGTGACCGCCCTGGTGGGGCCCAACGGGGCCGGCAAGTCGACGATGCTGACCATGGCGGGGCGCCTGCTGGGGATCGACGAGGGCGCGATCGAGGTGGCCGGTTACGACATCTCCTCGACCGCCTCGAAGGACCTCGCGAAGATCCTCTCGGTGCTGCGCCAGGAGAACCACTTCGTCACCCGCCTCACGGTGCGCCAGCTCGTGGGCTTCGGTCGTTTCCCGTACTCCAAGGGGCGGCTCACTGCGCTGGATGAGCAGAAGATCTCCGAGGCGATCGACTTCCTGCACCTCGACGAGCTCGAGTCCCGCTACCTCGACGAGCTCTCCGGCGGCCAGCGCCAGCGGGCCTATGTGGCCATGGTGCTGGCCCAGGACACGGAGTACGTGCTGCTGGACGAGCCGTTGAACAACCTCGACATGCGCCACAGCGTGCAGATGATGGGGCGCCTGCGCGACGCCGCCCGCGAGCTGGGCCGCACCATCGTGGTGGTGCTGCACGACATCAACTTCGCTGCCCACTACGCGGACCACATCGTCGCCATGAAGAACGGTGGCGTGGTCGAGGCCGGGCCCGTCGCCGAGATCATGGACGGCGAGATCCTCAGCCGTGTGTTCGACACCCCGGTGCAGGTCATCGACGGGCCGACGGGACCGCTCGCCGTCTACTTCTGAGCCGCGCGGTGACAAGCGGAGGCGCGCGTGAGGGTTCGGACATCGAGGCGTGGGTCCCGAGGGTCAGAGCGTGAGGATCGTCGCCGGGAGCGGTGTTGCTTGCGGTAGCGGTGTGTGTGTACATTGTCTGTACGCCTCGATCAGTGCCGAGGTGCTTGATGCTACGAGCCGAGACGCCTCGTCCAGAGAGGCGTGATGCCTCGAGTAGGGAGCAGTGCCATGAGTGCTACGAAGAGTGAACGTATCAATCTACGTGCGACCGAGAAGCAGGAGCACGTGCTCCGACGTGCAGCGGAAGCTGAGGATGTAACTGTCTCGACGTTCATCCTTGGCAGCGCCGTAGAGCAAGCCGAGAAGGTTCTCGCAGATCGCCGATGGTTCGAGGTCACGCCGGAGCAGTTTGAGGAATTTGTCCAGCTCCTCGATCAGCCGGTCAAGACGGAGAAGCTGGCCGCACTGTTCGCCAGGCCGTCGGTGTTCGACGCGCCGTTCACTCTGGAGGACTGATGGCTTCGGGGATTCTTGAAGCTCCACGAAAGCTAGAGAAGCGGGACGGCAAGAAGGCGTTTGCGAGCGGAGCTGGCGAGCTGGATACGTGGCTCAAGGAATATGCATGGCAGAACCAGCGTGCCAACAATGCTGTGACCTACGTGTCTGTGCTTGACGGGGAAGTGGTTGGCTTCTATGCGATCGCTGCGGCCGGGGTGAGCCATGAGAGTGTCGGTGCGGACTTTTCTAAGCGTCGTCCGGACCCCATTCCTTGTGTCCTCCTGGCAAGACTCGCCGTAGATGAGCGCGCCCAAGGACGTGGCGTCGGGGCGAACCTATTTAGGGATGCGATCCAGCGTTCACTGGCGGTCAGCGAAGGTATGGGAGCTGCAGCCTTGCTCATCCATTGTCGCGATGAGAGCGCCCGCAGCTTCTACCTTGGGCTTGTGGATGCGTTTCCATCCCCGGTCGATGATCTGCACCTCATAGTTCCGATGCGAGCGATTGCTGACCAGCTGCAGAGCTAACCGGGGAAGATTCAATCCATGTCGTGGGGCTCATGAAGGCCACCTGGGGATGCGAAGTGAGTGATTTGGGATCCCAGAGCCAAGCTGGCACATCGGAGCCGTCCGCAATTGTCGATATTCCCGCGATCGTCGAGCGAGCGCCATCGAGATTTCCCTCGATGAGGAAGCTCGTTGCGAGGTTGATATCTCGCACGGCCGATGACATGTTTTTCGTGTTTCCGGTTTCAGAAATTATCTCGCGACTTCGTCGCGGTTCGAGGGGGAGCCAGGAGAAGGCGTATATTGCGCGCACATCATTGTCCTTTGGATTCTCACTGTAAGCCGCCAGAGAAAGAGTTCTTGCCTCGCTGTGTTGACCGCGGTCGAGGTGGTGCGCAACGAGTTCCACCAGTTCACTCCGCGATATTCCCGGACGTACTTCACCGAGGTCTTCGAGCACAAACGAACTCGCCGCTCGAGTCAATTGTGAATTCGTTGTCACGCGTTCCTGGTGCGAAGAATGGCGAGGTCCTGCTGTGGCACGGCGTTCCCCTTTCAGGTAGGTCAGGCAGTCTTCGTCGCCGGGTCCGCGCCGCCGCGGCCGTCAGAACGGTCCAGCTCGTCGATCGCTGCGACGTCGTCGGCCGTGAGCTCGAGCTCGGCGGCGGCGAGGTTCTCCACGATGCGTGAGGGAGTGACCGACTTCGGGATCGTCACGATGCCGTGCGCGAGGTGCCAGGCCAGCACCACCTGGGCCGGGGTCGCCGCGTGCGCCGTGGCGATGCCGGTGATCACGGCGTTCTCCAGCAGATCCGACTTGCCCTGGCCCAGCGGTCCCCACGACTCGGTGAGGATCCCGTGCTGCGCATGGATCTCGCGCAGCTCGCGCTGCTGGAAGTAGGGGTGCAGCTCGATCTGGTGGATCGCGGGCACGACACCGGTGGCCTCGATGATCTCCGTGAGCTGCGGTGCGGGGTAGTTCGAGACGCCGATCGTGCGCACCAGCCCGCGCTTCTGCAGCTCGATCAGAGCCTTCCACGCCTCGACGTACTGCCCCTGCGAGGGCACGGCCCAGTGCACGAGGTAGAGGTCCACGTAGTCCAGGCCGAGGCGCTCGAGCGAGGCCTCGCAGGCGGCGATCGCGTCGTCGAAGCCCTGGGCGTCGTTCCAGAGCTTCGTGGTCACGAACAGCTCCTCGCGCGGCACGCCGGCCTCGCGGATCGCGCGGCCCACGCCCTCCTCGTTCCCGTAGACCTTCGCGGTGTCGAGGTGGCGGTATCCGGCCTCGAGCGCCTGGAGGGTGACGTCGGCCGCGACGTCGTCCTCGACCTTGAAGACGCCGTAGCCGAGCTGGGGGATCGAGCGGCCGCCGGCCAGCTCGAGGGACGGGACGACGGGATGTGCTGCAGGCATGGGATTCCTCTTCTCGGGGGTTCCGCTCCAGGCTACGGGGCACGGCCGACCGAGGACCCCTGGGCCGGCCGGCGAGCCGGATGCGAGCGGCCCGTCGGGCGCGACCGTTGCGGCAGGGTTCAGCGGGCGGGGCCGATGGAGGTATAGGGCGCCGTCGGCGGATGGCGCGAGGATCAACTGTTCGATGTATCGACGGATCTGACACAGAGTCATAATCTAGGGACATGACGAACTCACGCCCCCACCGTTCCGGGGCGACCGCATCGGCCGCCACCGCGCCCCACGCATCGACCGCTGACGCCACGCCAGCTGACCCCGAGCCCGCTGGCCGCCGGCCCGCCGGCGCCCCCGCCGATCCCTCGACCGACCCGCGCCGCTGGAAGGCACTGGGCGTCCTGGCGGCCGGCCTCGCCCTGATCGTCATCGACGGGTCGATCGTCGCCGTCTCGCTGCCCACGATCATCGGTGACCTCGGCCTGGACCTCACCGACGCGCAGTGGGTCTCCACCAGCTACGCCGTGGTCCTCTCCGCGCTGCTGCTGATCACCGGGCGCATGGGCGATCGCCTGGGCCGGCGCCGGCTGTTCCTCGCCGGAGTGGCCCTGTTCGTGATCGCCTCCGTGCTCGCGGCGATGGCTGGGGGAGCGGCCGCGCTGATCGCCGCCCGACTGCTGCAGGGCGTCGGCGGAGCGCTGATCCTGCCCTCGACGCTCTCGACCGTGAATGCCACCTTCCGCGGCTCCGAGCGTGCTGCGGCGTTCGGGGTGTGGGGCGCCGTGATGGCCGGCGCCGCAGCCCTGGGCCCGCTGCTCGGCGGCTGGCTGACCAGCTCGTTCTCCTGGCCGTGGATCTTCCTGGTCAATGTGCCGATCGGTCTGCTGGTCATCGCCGGCACCATCGCCTGGGTGGGGGAGACCCGGGAGGCGCCGCGCCCCCAGGGCGGGCGGCGGGACCTCGATGTGATGGGTGCGCTGCTCAGCGCCCTCGCGCTCGGATCCCTCGTGTTCGCGATCGTCGAGTCCACGACCCTGGGCTGGTGGACGCAGAAGGCACCGCTGGAGATCGGCGGCCTCACGATCCACGGGCCCGTCGGCCTCTCTCTGACCCCGGTGCTGCTGCTCGTCGGCCTCCTGGCTCTGATCGCCTTCCTGCGCCTGGAGCGCCGCCGCGGCGCCGCCGGACGCGAGGTCCTGCTGGACCTGTCGCTGTTCCGTCTGCGGGCGTTCGCCTGGGGCAACCTCACCGCCGGGACCGTGGCGATCGGCGAGTTCGGCCTGCTGTTCGTGCTGCCCCTGTACCTGGTGAACGTGCTGGCCCTGGGCACGCTCCAGGCCGGCCTGGTGCTCGCCGCGATGGCCGGCGGCGCGTTCCTCTCGGGAACCCTGGCCCGGCATCTCGCCGCGGCGATCGGGGCGCCCGGCACCGTGCTGGTCGGCCTCGGGCTCGAGGTGCTCGGCGTCGGCGTGCTCGCACTGCTCCTCGGACCGGCCACCCCGATCGCGCTGCTCGTCGTGACCCTCGTCGTCTACGGGCTGGGCCTGGGGCTCGCCTCCGCGCAGCTGACCTCCACCGTGCTCGCCCCCGTGCCGCCGGAGCAGTCCGGGCAGGGCTCGGCCACGCAGTCCACCGTCCGTCAGCTCGGCACCGCGCTGGGAACGGCCGTCTCCGGCGCGTTCCTCGCGGCCGGGCTGTCCGCCGGCGCCGGGTCGCTGACGGGGGAGGCCGCCCGCTACGGGCAGGCCATGACCGACTCGGCCGGGTCGATCCTTTCCCAGCTGCGGGCCCAGGGTGCCGGCGCCGGGACGCTCGACCAGCTGGGCACGGTCTTCACCGACGGCTCTCGGATCGCGATGGCAGGGTCGGCAGGATTCCTGCTGCTGGGCCTGATCGGTGCGCTGGCCGTGGCCCGGGCAGCACGCCGGGACTGACCTCGCCGTCGGCCCTCACCGACAATCCGTGCTCGCGAACCCGACCCCGAACACAGCTCGGCCCGACCCCTCAGGGGCCGGGCCGAGCTGTGCATCAGGCATCCATCACCTGCGCATCATGCGCAGATCAGAAGTTGCAGGTCTGCGGGTCGCCGCCGATGCGGCCATCGGCCTGGTCCAGCGCGTCGATCCGCGCGATCTCGCCCTCGTTGAGGGTGACATCGGCGGAGGCGAAGTTCGAGATGATCCGCTCGGGCGTGACCGACTTGGGGATCACGACGAAGCCCTTGGCGAGGTGCCACGCGAGGACGACCTGCGCGGGGGTCACGCCGTGCGCCTCGGCGATGTCGGTGATGACCGGGTCGCCGAGGTCGTTGCTGTCGCTGCCCTGGCCGAGCGGGGACCAGGACTGGTGGAGGATCTCGTGGGCGCCCTCGACCTCGCGCAGTTCGGTCTGCTGGAAGGTCGGGTGGGTCTCGACCTGGTGGATCACCGGGGTCACGCCCGTGGCCTCGATGATCTCCTCGAGCTCTGCCCGGGGGAAGTTCGAGACGCCGATCGAGGTGGCCTTGCCGCTCTTCTGGATCTCGATGAGCGCCTTCCAGGCCTCGACGTACTGGCCCTGGATGGGCTTGGCCCAGTGGATCAGGTACAGGTCCACGTGGTCCAGGCCGAGCTTCTCCAGGGAGGTGTCGATCGCGGCGAGGGCGTCGTCACGGCCGTGGGAGTCGTTCCACAGCTTGGTGGTCACGAAGATCTCCTCGCGCGGCACGCCGGAGGCGCGGATGCCACGACCCACGCCCTCCTCGTTGCCGTAGACCGCGGCGGTGTCGAGGTGTCGGTAGCCGGCGCGCAGGGCCTGCTCGACGACGTCGGCCGCGACGTCGTTCTCGACCTGCCACACGCCGTAGCCGAGCTGGGGGATCTCGTGGCCGTCATGGAAACGGATAGCGGGGATGCTGGTCATCAGGTGGTACTCCTTCGAAGGGGACTGCGCCAGAGTAGGCCCGACCGCGCGGATCCACCGCAGCCGTTCGCGCACGGCGGATGCGGCGCGCCTCGAGGCGCCGGCTCGCACCGGGCGCGTCGAGCTTGGCCGTCGGGCGGATCCCCCTGTGCCCCTGTGCCCCTATGCCCCTGTGCCCCGGTGCCCCTGTGCACCCCGGTGCTCGGTCCCGCAGGGTGCGCCTCTACGATGGCCCCATGAGATCGCGGAACGCTGGGCCTGGCCGGTGACTCCGGCGCGCGACGCGACGGTCGCCCCGCTGGAGCGACCCCTTCCCACGGAGCCGCCCGTCTACGACCACTCCCGGGGCCATTCGCCGCTCAGGCAGCGGTTCGAGGTGTATGCCCTGCTGGACACCCTGTTCATCGTCATCGGTGTCGTGGTGTCGATCTGGCTGGCGCTGCTGTACCTGTTCGAGGGCTTCTCGCTCACGCCGGTGCGGCTGCTGTACCTGGTCGGCTTCTGGCTGCTGCTCACCTACATCACGCTCCCGCGCCTGCATCAGCTGATGACCTGGATCTACCTGCCGGACTACTTCTTCGGCCGCACCCGCACCACCGAGGGGGTGCTGTCGGATCCGATCAATCTCGCCTTCGACGGGCCCGAGCGGGATCTGCACGTGGCGATGCGCCGCGCCGGCTGGGTGCTCGCCGAGGAGCGCACGCTGGCCTCGGCCTGGTCGATGGTGCGGTCCACGCTGCTGAAGCGCTCCTTCCCGGCCGCTCCGGTCTCGAACCTGTACCTGATGGGTCGACGTCACGACTTCACGTACCAGCAGGAGGTGGGCGGCACCACCGCGAAGCGCCACCACGTGCGCTTCTGGCGGATGCCCCCGGGCTTCGTACTGCCCGGCGGCTACCGCGCCGACTGGCTCGCGGCCGGCACCTACGATCGTGCCGTCGGCTTCTCCTTCTTCACCCTGCAGATCACGCACCGCATCGACGAGAACATCGACGTCGAGCGCGACTATCTCATCGACACGGTGCGCTTCGCGGATCCCGAGATCCCGGTCGAGGTGATCGCCGAGTTCTCGACCGCCTACCACGACCGCAACGGCCAGGGCGATCGCTTCCGCACCGACGGCCATCTCCCCGTCATCGATGTCGCCGACGCCGCCTCCCGCTCCGACGGCGCCAGCGCGATGATGCTGCCGCGCCATCGACCCACGGGCACCACGGTGATGAAGGCCCGAGCCCGCGCGGCCACCCAGTCGGCCCTGGTCGCGGCCCGTCTGCGCAGCAGCGAATCCGGCCGCGCGGACCTCGGGGGCGAGCTCTCGGCGCAGTGGCAGGGGACGGTCGACGACCTCCACGAGATCGTGACCCGCGCGACGGACCACCACCTCCCTCCGCCCACCGTCGTCTTCACCGGGGCGCTGGTGCTGCTGCAGTCCTGCGTGGTCATCACCCAGTGGGTGGGCCGCCTGCTGGGCGTGGACTTCCAGAACCTGTTCGCCGAGGCGTCCTCGATCTTCCCGGAGGCCGACGGGGTCTATCTCGCCTCCGCCTTCGCGGTGGCGCTCGTGCTGCTGCTGGTCGGGGTGCTGCGTCGCAGCAGGTGGTCACGGATCGTCCTGATGGCGCTGTTCGCAGCCGACGCGATCACGCGCCTCACGCTGGCCACGTCGATGGCCGGCGATGTCGCGCACTCGCTCCTGGTGGGTGCGGGAGCCTCGGCGCTCGGGGTGCTGGCGATCAGCTCGGACGCCTCGCGCCAATGGGTCCAGACGCTGCGCCTGTCGGTGAGGGACGCCGACGCGGAGGAGTCGGCGCAGGCAGAGGAGCCGGCAGAGTAGAGTTCCCGCACAACCGCCCGCGGTTCCCTGGGCAACGGTGCTCTGCCCGAGCCCGTTGCCGCCCTGAGCGGTTAGATCGTGTCCCCATTCCGGGAGGATTCCCATGAGCGAGCCACGCGAGGCCGCCCCCATCGCCTCCGGGGGCAGCGCCCCCTCGGAGCAGCCGGAGCTGAAGAAGGCGATCACGCCCAAGCTCCTGCTGCTGTTCATCGTCGGTGACATCCTCGGAACCGGCGTCTACTCGCTGACCGGCAAGGTCGCCGGCGAGGTCGGCGGCGCTGGCTGGGTGCCGATCATCATCGCCTTCGCCGTGGCCATGGTCTCCGCGCTCTCCTATGTGGAGATGGTGACCAAGTATCCGCAGGCCGCCGGTGCGGCGCTGTACGTGCACAAGGCCTTCGGCATCCACTTCCTCACCTTCATGGTGACCTTCGCGGTGCTGTCCTCCGGCATCACCTCGGCCTCGACCAGCGCGATCTTCCTCGCGGAGAACGTGCTGAAGGCCTTCGGTCTCGAGGAGTCCCTCGGCGCCTCCGCCGGCGGGGTCGCGACCGGGATCGCCCTGGTCTTCCTGGTGCTCGTCGCCCTGGTCAACCTGCGCGGCGTCGCCGAGTCCGTCAAGGCGAACGTCGTGCTCACCTGCATCGAGCTCACCGGCCTGATGCTGGTGATCCTCGTCGGCTTCTTCACCGTCGCCCGCGGCGAGGCCGACTTCTCGCGCGTGATCCTCTTCGAGACGCAGGACGAGAAGGGCATGTTCATGGCGATCATCGGGGCGACCGCCCTGGCGTTCTTCTCGATGGTCGGCTTCGAGGATTCGGTCAACATGGCCGAGGAGACCGTGGACCCGGTCAAGAACTTCCCGAAGGCGCTCATCGCGGGCCTGTCGATCACCGGCGTGGTCTACGTGCTGATCTCGATCCTCGCGGTCGCCGTGGTGCCGATCGGCCGGCTCACCGAGTCGACCACCCCGCTGCTCGAGGTCGTGAAGGTCGGTGCCCCCGGCATCCCGATCGACACGATCTTCGCGTTCATCTCGATCTTCGCCGTCGCCAACACGGTGCTGATCAACATGATGATGGCCTCGCGTCTGCTCTACGGCATGTCCAAGCAGGGCGTGCTGCCGGGCTTCCTCAAGGGCGTCCTGGCCACGGCCCGCACCCCGTGGGCCGGGATCGTGTTCTCCACCGGACTGGCCTTCGTGCTCGTGCTCACGGTGAAGTTCGTGCTCGCCGAGGAGACCATCCAGGCGCTCGGCGGCACCACCGCCCTGCTGCTGCTGGCCGTGTTCGGGATGGTCAACATCTCGGTGCTCGTGCTGCGCAAGGACAAGGTCGATGCGGACCACTTCCGCACTCCGACGGTGCTGCCCGTGATCGGAGCGATCACCTCGTTCGCCCTGATCACCCCGCTCGCCCAACCTGCGCAGAACTACGTCATCGCCGGCGGCCTGCTCGCCGTGGGCCTCGTGCTCTACGCGATCACCTGGTTCTACAACAGCGCGGTCAAGGCCCGACGCACACGGTTCCGTCATCCCGACGACCTCGGCAAGCCGTGACCTCGCGGCCTCGGCTGCGACGCCAGACACGCCAGACACGCACGGCACGCCAGACACCGACCCGTCCCACGACGCCACACTCCCGGGAGATGCCATGACCACCATCCTGCTGGCCTACGTCCCCAGCGCCACCAGCGAGGCCGCTCTGACGTACGCGATCGAGGAGGCGAGGCGCCGCGATGCGAAGCTCCTCGTGCTCGCCTCCGAGCGCCCGCCGGATCCGCGCAAGGCCCGCGGCGTGACGGACCAGCGCTCGCTGCCCGAGCGTCTGGCGGAGACCGGCCTCGAGCACGAGCTGCGCACCGTGCCCACGCGCGACGACCCGGCCGACGACATCCTCGATGCCGTCGAGTCCGACCCCGTCGACCTGGTGGTGCTCGGCATCCGTCGCCGCACCCCGATCGGCAAGATCCTGCTGGGGTCCACCTCGCAGCGGATCGCGATCGAATCTCCGGTCCCGGTGGTGCTGGTCAAGCCGGACACCTTCGTGCCGCCGACGAGATTCTGACCCTCGAGGCCCCGGCCCACGGGCCACCGGACCCCCGGGCCGCCGGCATTCGGGCCCCCGGCCCCACCGGACCCACCGGGCCCCCCGGGTGCTGAGCCCTCACGACGGCCCCTGGACCTGTTCTGCGGAACAGTCCCAGGGGCCGTCGGCCGTCGTGGAGGACCTCTGCGCGGTGACGGACCCGCGTGCACCGACCCGGTCCGTCACGTGTTCGCACCCCAGAGTTCACCGGGGTGTCGCCCTCGGGTGGGCTCGTGATCACCTCGCAGGGGCACTGTCGTCGTGCCCCTGCTCGTGCCCCGGCCGAGCGACGGATCGACTGCGAAGGATCACCCCATGGCCCTGATCGACATCCCCCTGCTCATGAAGGATGCGGCACGCGGCAAGCGCTCGGCCGTGACCTGCGCCCTCAAGTGCGCGAACCAGTGCGCAGCAGGGCCGTGCAACCACTCGGACAACCCGACGTTCCGCGACATCGCCTCCTCGGCGCTGACCCGTCGTGCGGTCCTCGGGGGCACCGGTGGCGCGCTCGCGATCGCGCTGGGCGGCACCCAGGGCGCCCTCGCCGATCCCGGCAACGGGAACGGCAAGGGTCAGGGCATCGGGAACGGCAAGGGCAACGGCAAGGGCGGCTCGCGGGTCCCGGCCCCGAACGGCACCAAGCTGCTCTTCGAGGCCATCGCCCCGGTCGACTTCGAGGTCGACGAGTTCACCGTGCCCGAGGGCTACGCCTGGCACCCGGTCATCCGCTGGGGCGACCCGCTGTTCGATGACGCCCCCGACTTCGACTGGAACGCCCAGAGCGCCGAGGCGCAGAAGCGCCAGTTCGGCTATAACAACGACTACACGGAGATCCAGGAGATCCCGGGCAGCAACGGCAAGCGCGCCGTGATGTTCGTGAACCACGAGTACACGAACGAGAACATCATGCTCCCGCCGGAGACCGACGAGGGCGAGCTGATCGAGATCGGCATGGCCGCCCACGGCCTCACCGTGGTCGAGCTGGAGCGGAAGAACACAAACTTCCCGTACTCCTACGTGCAGGGCGCCGAGCTGAACCGCCGCATCCTGCTGGACACCGAGTTCGAGCTCACCGGCCCCGCCGCCGGCAGCGACCTGGTCACAACCGTCGAGGACCCCGAGGGCACCACGGTGCTGGGCACCTTCGGCAACTGCTCCGGCGGGCTCACCCCGTGGGGCACGCTGCTCTCGGGCGAGGAGAACTTCCACGGCTACTTCCGCACGCCGGGCACCTCCGACGCGGAGAAGCGCTACGGTCTCGCCGACAAGGCCACCGCCCGGAACTGGGAGTCGAAGCACGACCGCTTCGACTCACGCAACGAGGGCTACGAGAACGAGCCGAACCGCTTCGGCTACATCGTCGAGGTGGACCCCTTCGACCCGACCTCCACCCCGCGCAAGCACACCGCGCTGGGCCGCTTCAAGCACGAGGGCGCGAACGTCATCCTCGCCGAGGACGGTCACGTCGTGGCCTACACCGGCGACGACGAGGTCTTCGACTACCTCTACAAGTTCGTCTCCCACGGCACCTATGTCGAGGGCGACAAGGCGCACAACATGACGCTGCTGACCAGCGGCGACCTGTATGTCGCGAAGTTCTCCGGCAATTCGCCGGCCGCGGAGATCGACGGTTCGGGCGCGGTCCCGGCCGACGGCTCCTTCGACGGCACCGGCGAGTGGCTGCCGCTGTTGGTGGACGGCGAGTCGACGGTCCCCGGCTTCAGCGCCGAGGAGGTCCTGGTGCACACCCGCCTCGCGGCCGACGCCGTGGGCCCCACCAAGATGGACCGCTGCGAGGACGTCGAGCCGTCGCTGGCCACCCGTCGCGTGTACGTCGCCTGCACCAACAACTCCGGCCGCGGCACGGCGGGGAAGGCTTCGGCCGACGAGGCGAACCCGCGCGCCGAGAACCGTGACGGCCACATCGTGGAGATCGACGAGCAGGGCGACCAGACCTCGACCACCTTCGCGTGGAACCTGCTGATGGTGTGCGGCGACCCGGCGCAGGGCGACACCACCGACTTCTCCGGCTTCCCGGTGGAGCAGGTCTCGCCGATCTCCTGCCCCGACAACCTGGCGTTCGACGCGGTGGGCAACCTCTGGATCTCCACCGACGGCGCTCCCTCGGGCATCGGCTACAACGACGGCCTGTTCCGGGTCACGCTGGATGGCGACTCCCACGGCCGGGTCGAGCAGTTCCTCTCCGTGCCTCGTGACGGCGAGACCTGCGGCCCGATCATCCGCGACGAGGACCGCAGCGCCTTCGTCTCCGTGCAGCACCCGGGCGAGGACGGCGCATGGGGAGCCCAGCTCTCCTACTTCCCCGACTACGACGAGGTGGGACCCAAGCCCTCCGTGGTCCAGGTGCTGCTCGAGCGCGGCCGGGGCAACAGCAAGGGCTGACACCGGCCGCGTACGCCTGATGCCTCAGGCGATGACGCGGGAGCCCGGTGCCTGCAGGCATCACCGCGAGCACCGACCGACTCCCTCCGCCCCCGTGACCTTCCGCACAGCGCGGAGGGCGCGGGGTCGGAGGGAGTCTTATTTCTTGTCGCGCGTGCGCGCGAGGTCGCAGGGACACCTGCGCAGCAGACGGGGTTTGGCCGCTCGCGGATCGTCGCTAGAATCCGTATATGCCCCGCCATGACGCCACCGCCCCTTCCACGTCGGGGCGCTGACGATGTCGGTGCTGTGGACGGTGCTGATACTGGTCGCGACGGTGGCGATCACTCCGGTCCTCGACCGTGCTCTCGGCCGCTCCGCCTGCTGGATCCTCGCCGGCCTGTATCTGCTCGCGGCCGCAGCTCTCGTCCCGGCGTCCCAGGCCGTCCTCGCCGGAGAGACCCGGCCGGCAGTCACCACGTTCTCGATCCCGTGGGCTGCGCAGTGGGATATCGATCTTGCACTGCGCGCAGATGGAATCGGGATCGTGTTCGCGATGATCGCCCTGGTCATCGGTGCCGTGGTGCTCGCGTACTCGGCCCGCTACCTGGAGCCGGGCAGGCAGCTGAGCTTCTCCCTGGTGATGGCGCTGTTCACCCTGTCGATGGTCGCGCTGGTGCTCGCCGATGACCTCGTGCTGCTCTTCGTGACCTGGGAGCTGACCTCGATCGCCTCCTTCCTCCTCATCGCCCGCTCCGGGCGCGGAGGACAGGCCGCCTCGATGCGCACCTTGCTGATCACGTTCCTGGGCGGCCTCTCCCTGCTGATCGCGGTCTCGCTGATGATCCTGCGCCTGGGCACCTCCTCGGTGACCGAGGTGCTCGCCGCGGACGTCTGGTCCGAGGACCCCGCGTTCGCCACGCTCGTCGGGCTGCTGATCGCCGTTGCCGCCTGCACGAAGTCCGCCCAGTTCCCGTTCCACGTGTGGCTGCCCGATGCGATGGCCGCGGCGACGCCGGTCTCGGCGTACCTCCATGCGGCCGCTGTCGTGAAGGCAGGCATCTTCCTGCTGCTCCGATTCAGCCCGGCCTTCCATGACGTCATCGCCTGGAACGTCCTGCTCATCACGGCCGGCCTGGTCACCGCCTTCGTGGGCGGCTTCCTCGCGCTCCAGCAGCGCGACCTCAAGAAGCTCATGGCCTACTCGACGGTCAGCCAGCTGGGACTGATCGTCACCCTCATCGGCGTGGGCACGGAGGCGGCGATCCTGGCTGCGGTGCTGCACACCATCGCCCACGCGCTGTTCAAGTCCGGCCTGTTCATGATGGTCGGAGTGATCGACCATGCTGTCCATACGCGCGAGCTGCGGCGCATGCCGGCTCTCGCACGGGCGCTGCCCGGCAGCTTCGTGGTGACGCTGCTGGGCTGCATGTCCATGGCAGGGCTGCCCCCGATGCTCGGCTTCGTCTCCAAGGAGGCGCTCCTGACCGGGGCATTGGACCTCGGTGGGGCTCCGGCGATGGGCTGGGTGGTCGCACTCGGTATCGCGGGCGCCAGCGTGCTCACCTTCGCGTACTGCGCGAAGATCGTGCTCGGCGTCTTCATCGACGGCCGGGACGAGGCCGCGCTGGCGCGACTCGACGCCGAGGCGACATCAGGAGACCGTGCCGCAGCAGAGGCCATGACCAGCTCGACGGACCCGACCGGCGCCGTCCGCGAGGCGCGCAACGCCCACCGGCCTGCTCCGCTGCTGCTCTGGCCGGCCGCCCTGCCGATCCTCGCGGGGCTCCCTCTGGCTCTCGTCGTGGGCGTGCTGGACACCCCGGTCGCCCGGGCGATGGACGCGGCGCTCGGCGGGGAGCACCATCCGCATCTCGCGCTCTGGCACGGCGTCACGCCGGAACTGGCGATCACGGTCGGCGTGATCGTCCTCGGCACCCTGTTCGCGCTCGGACGCCGCCGGCTGCTCCCTCCCCTGGAGGCGAACCCGTTCCCCGTCGACGGGGCGCGGATCCTGGGAGCGGTGGACCGCCTGGCCAGGCGCTTCGCCCTGCTGCTCGTCAGGCCTATCGCGAGTGACGACCCGATGCGGCATCTCGCCGCGATCCTGGCAGCATTCTGCGTCGTGATGCTGGCGGCCTTCGTCGCCCTCGTCGGGGATCTCCCCGCGCTGACGCCAGGGCTCACCGTCCCCTTCGACGTCGTGCTCTTCGTGCTCATCCTCGGGGCGGTCGTGGTGGTCTGCACGCGGCGCGACCGCCTCGGCGCGGCGGTCGCCCTCTCCGCGGTGGGCATTCTCGCGACGGTGCAGATCCTCGTCCTGGGAGCGCCCGACGTCGCCCTGACCCAGCTGCTCGTGGAGTCGCTGACGATCATCATCATCATGCTCGTGCTGCAGAGGCTCCCGCGGCGTTTCGATCCCCCCGGGCGTGCCCCGCGCCGCGGAGCACTGTTCCTGGCCGTGGGCGTCGGGCTCGCCGCCGGTGCCGGCATGTACCTGTTCATGGGCCGACGCGAGCGCAGCGACGTCGCCGAGTACTACATCGCGCACGCCGAGGAGATCACCGGCGGCCACAACATCGTCAACGTCATCCTGGTGGAGTTCCGTGCCCTGGACACGCTCGGCGAGCTGTCCGTGCTCGGCATGGCTGGCGTCGCGATCGTCGCCGTGCTCTCCAGCGTGCGACACATGTTCATCGATCCCGACGGCGGGACCGGCAGCGAGGACGGCACCGACGCCGACAGGGCGCCGGCACTGCGCAGCGAGGGGACCGCGGCCGATCGGGCGATCAACAGCGCCTGGGGCAATTCCGCCGCGCTGCAGCTGATGGTGCGGGTGACCGCCCCGATCCTCGCGCTCCTCTCGATCATGCTCTTCCTGCGCGGGCACAATGAGCCGGGCGGCGGATTCATCGCCGCGCTCGTCGGGTCCGCGATCGTCGCGCTGATGTATCTGTCCACGTCGACGGATCGACAGATCGGCCCGCTCAGGCTCCCCCTGTTCCTCATCGGAGGGGGCATTGCGGTGGCTCTCGGCGCCGGCGCCCTCGGGTTCCTGAAGGGTGGCTTCCTCGAGCCGTTGCACGGACACCTGCTGGGTGCCCACGTGTCCACCTCGATGATCTTCGACCTGGGCGTGTACCTCGCGGTGCTGGGCCTGGTCATGGTCGCGGTGAACCTGCTGGGGGCCGGCGCCTCCACCGGGTCCGCCACGCCGGGCGAGAGCACTCGTGAGCGGACCGATGAGGCGGTCGAGGGCGAGCTGCCCGGGCCGTTGGACACCACTCGCGGAGAAGAGGTCGTCCGTCGGCGCCGAGTCGGTGTCGGCACCTCGCACCTGACGACCGGAACGAAGCCGAAGGAGGGCGGTCGCCGATGATCCTCAGCCTGACTGTTGCCGTCCTCGTCGCCGGCGGCGTGTACCTGCTGCTCCAGCGGAGCATGGTGCGCGCAGTGTTCGGGATGACGCTGATCAGCCACGCCGCGAACTTCGTGCTCCTGGCGACCGGAGTGCCGGGATGGCGTGCCGAGCCGCTCACCGACGTCTCCTCGCGCGCCGACATGGCGGACCCGCTCCCGCAGGCTTTCGTGCTGACCGCGATCGTCATCACCATGGCGGTCACCATCTTCATGCTGACTCTCGCCGTGATCGGCAGGGACGACGATATGTCCCAGCACCCGGCGACCGGGGAGAACCCTGACTCATGATTCCCACCGTTCCCCCCTCCCTCCTGCCGATCTTCGTCGTGGCCCCGCTGCTCGGGGCGGCTGTCCTGCTGCTCGTGCGCCGCCGGGCGGTCGACACCGCGGTGCTGATCGGCGTGCCGATCGCCGTCGGCCTCGGCGCGCTCTGGCTGCTGGCCTGGCATCGCACCGAACCGGTGATCTCCCACGCCGTCGGCGGATTCTCCGACGTGCTCGCCATCCCCTTCGTGTCCGACACGCTCAGTGCGGTGATGCTGCTGGTCACCGCGGTCGCGACGCTCGCCGCGAGCATCTTCCTGGTGCTGACCGGGGAGTCGCGGTATCGCTTCCTGCCGCCCTTGGTGCTGCTGCTGAGCGCCGGGGTCAACGGCGCACTCCTCACCGGCGACCTCTTCAACCTGTTCGTCTGGGTCGAGGTCATGCTGATGCCTTCCTATGCGCTGATCGCCGTGACCGGCAGCTGGCGACGCCTCGGCATCGGCCGACTCTTCGTGCTGGTCAACCTGCTCACCTCGACGGTGCTGCTGATCGGCGTCGGTTTCGTCTACGGCACCGCGGGCACGGTGAACCTGGCCTCGCTCGCCGGCGCCGGGAGCGAGGACCCGGCGACCGCGGCGGCCCTGGCCGTCGTGCTCCTCTCCCTCGCCGTGAAGGCGGGCATGGTGCCCGTGCATTCGTGGCTGCCGCGGGCGTACCCCGGCACCTCTGCCGGGATCATGGCGCTGTTCTCCGCCCTGCACACCAAGGTCGCGCTGTACGCGATGTACCGCATCGTCGCGGTGACCTTCTCGGACGGGCTGCCGTTCTTGGCGGTGCTCGCGGTGCTGGTGCTCGTGACGATCCTGGTGGGCGCCTTCTCGACGGCGAGCGCCCGGCGGGTGCGGACGGCGATGGGCCACCAGATGGTCTCCGGCGTGGGACACATCCTCCTCGGCCTGGTGCTGTTCACCCAGCTCTCCGTCACGGCCGGAATCCTCTATCTCGTCCACCACGTGATCACGATGTCGGCTCTGCTGCTGACCACCGGCGCGATCGAGCACACCTACGGATCCGGTCGCCTGGACCGGATCTCAGGGCTCGCGCGCCGGGATCCCTGGGTGGTCGGGGTCCTCGCGCTCGGGCTGTTCAGCCTCGTCGGCCTGCCGCCCACCTCCGGTCTATGGGGCAAGGTGGGGCTGCTGCGGGCCTCCGCCGAGCAGGTGACGATCGGGGGGTCGATGCTCGGGTGGGCGGCGATCCTCGCGGTGATCGTCGCGTCGGTGGGGTCGCTGCTCGGCCTGCAGCGCATGTGGCGAGGTATCGCATGGGGCGAGGACATGACCACCTATCGCCCTGACGACCCGCGCGTCGGGCGCGGCGATCCCCTCCCGCTCCCGGACGAGGTCCGGGTGCCGTGGCGTCTGGCGATGCCGGGTGCGGCGATGATGGCGCTGTCGCTCGCGATGTTCGTGGGCATCGGCCTGGTGCTGCCGACGATCGACACCGCCGCGACCGACCTGCTGGACGTCGATGCCTATGTGGAGGCGGTGATCGGACGATGAGGCGCCTCGGGTACATGGCCTCCTATGCCCTGTGGATCTTCGGGGAGATCCTCAAGGGATCTCTCCAGATGGCCAAGGGCGTCTACAGCAGGCGGACCCTGAGCTCCCCGGCGATCGTCGAGTATCCGCTGCGGGCCACCACGGACATCGAGATCATCACGATGTCCTCCTCGATCACGATCACGCCGGGCACCTTGGTCGTCGGGATCGCCCACGGCACCCGCGAGGAGCGTTCGAGCCTGTTCGTCCACGCCCTGTTCGCCGAGTCGCGGGAGCAGGTCCTCGCCGATCTGGGCGAGATGGAGGAGCGGCTGCTGAGGGCGACGCGGGGAGCAGACGGGGCGGACGCCGCCCTGAATACGCGCCGGGGCGGGCTCGGCGACGAGCGGTTCGTGGACGGCCGCGTCGCTCGGTCCCTGCATGAGCACGGCCGGGACGGTCATCGGCCCGGCCCCACCACCGCTGAGGAGGAGGAGTCATGAGCGTGATCCTGTGGGTGACCGTCGCTCTGCTCGGCGCGGCGATCCTGGTGGGTCTCTTCCGGGTGGCCACTGCACCGGACGCCGCCAGCCGGGCCGTCGTCGGCGACCTCGTGTTCTTCTCCGGTGTCGGACTGATCGTCCTGGTGGGCCTTCTGAAGGCCTCCGCCGCCGCGGTCGACGCCGCACTGATCGCCTCCGTGCTGGGCATCCTGGCCACCGTGGCCCTGGCACGGATTCTCACCAGGGGGCGCCGATGATCGCCGTGCTCGATATCGCGGTGAGCATCCTCATCGCCGTGCTCCTGCTGGGCGGCGCGTTCTGGATGCTCACCGCCGCGCTGTCGATGTTCCATGCGCGCGACTCCTTGAGCCGCATCAACGTGCTCTCGCCGGCCACCGGCCTGGGACTGCCGATGATCGTCATGGGGGCCTTCCTGGAGCATGCCCGGGTCGACGGATTCGATCCAGCGCTGCTGCTCAAGTCCGTCGTCACGGTGCTCGCGCTGATCATCGTGTCGTCGGTCGCCTCGAACGTGCTCGCGCGGGCTGCGTATCTCTCCGGGTCCCCGGTGGATCCGCGGACAGCGCCTCAGGACCTCGCGCGGGCTCCGGGGGAGGGCGAGCAGGTGCCGCACAGCGACGATCGCTGAGGATCCTCACGGTGTGCGGGGCGTCCGCCGCGCGGTACTTACCAATCGGTTACAACAGATTCCTCTCCACTCGTGACGTGCTGACCTGCGTCGATGAGGCGCTCGACGGAGCGCTCGAGGGGGCGTCCGGTGGCGACGCGTCGAGAAACTGCATAGCGTGACCGCGTTTACGACGGCGTGCGCCGCTGGGTCGAAGGACGGATCCGTCGTGCACGCTCGCAGTCCGATGGTCTCCTGCCGTCGGCCGCTCCTGACCTCGTGGGTGCTCTCGCCGCGTCATCGGGAGCGCCGCCACGACGTACCCCCGGCACGTGCGCGAAGAACGGGAAGTCCCCTGTGACGACATCGACCACCCCTGATCCCACGCCCTCCGAGGGCACTGTCCCCGAGGTCTCTGGCTCCGAGGGCACCGCCTTCGAGGACCTCCCTCCCCGCCGCACCATCCGCCAGGCCGTCGCGGCCTCCGCGATGGGCAATGCCACCGAGTGGTACGACTACGGCGCCTACGCCGTGGTCGCCACCTACATCGCGGCGCACTTCTTCCCCTCGGGCTCCGAGGGCCTCTTCTGGACCTACGCCTTCCTGGCGATCTCCTTCATCGCCCGTCCCTTCGGCGGGTTCATCTGGGGGCCGCTCGGCGACCGTCTGGGCCGCAAGCACGTGCTCGCGCTGACGATCATCCTGATGTCTGCGGCGACCTTCCTCATCGGCGTGCTGCCCACCTACGAGCAGGTGGGCATCCTCTCCCCGATCCTGCTCGCGGTGCTGCGCCTGGTCCAGGGCTTCTCCACCGGCGGCGAGTACGGCGGCGCGGCGACCTTCATGGCCGAGTACGCCCCGGACAAGCGCCGCGGCCTCTACGGCAGCTTCCTCGAGTTCGGCACCCTGGGCGGCTTCGCCCTGGGCACCGTGGTGGTGCTGATCCTGCAGCTGGCCATCGGTGAGGACGCCATGGCGGCGTGGGGCTGGCGCGTGCCCTTCTTCATCGCCGCCCCGTTGGGCCTGATCGGCCTCTACCTGCGGTCCAAGCTCGACGAGACCCCGGTGTTCCAGGACCTCGAGGATGCCGGCGAGTCCGAGGAGAGCGCGACCGGCGGTCTGCGCGACCTGATCGTGAAGTACTGGCGCCCGATCCTGGTCATGGCCGGCCTCGTGATCCCGCTGAACATCGCGAACTACACGCTGCTGACCTACATGCCCGGCTATCTCGAGACCAAGATCCACCTCACCTCGAACGAGTCGCTGATGGTGATCCTGGTCGGCGAGGTCGCGATGATGGCGGTGATCCCGTTCTGCGGATCCCTGTCGGATCGGATCGGCCGCAAGAAGATGTGGTGGTTCTCGATGATCGGCCTGTTCGTCATGGCTCTGCCGATGTACATGCTGATGGGGCAGAGCTTCGGCCTCGCGATCGTGGGCTTCGCGGTGCTCGGTCTGCTGTACATCCCGCAGCTGTCCACGATCTCGGCGACCTTCCCGGCGATGTTCCCGGCCCATGTGCGCTTCGCGGGCTTCGCCGTCACGTACAACGTGTTCACCTCGATCTTCGGTGGCACGGCCGCGCCGCTGAACGAGGCGGTCGTGGAGTCCACGGGGTTCCTCGAGTTCCCCGCGGTGTACGTGATGATCGGCTGCGTGGTCGGCATGATCGCCCTGCTGTTCCTCAAGGAGACCGCCGGGGCATCGCTGAGCGGCACCGACATCCCCGAGTCCGAGCCCGAGGACTACGGCATCGACGTCATGCTGGCGGAGGACAAGGCCCTCGACGACGCCGGTCGCTGAGCCGGCAGGTCTGCAGATCCACGTGAACTGGCTGAACCGGCTGGACCAGCTGGACCGGCTGGACTGCCGACCCGCATGACCTGCTGAGCCTGCTGACGGGCGCGGTGCGAGACTGGTCGTCATGTCTCCCACCGCGCCCGTTCTGCGTCGCTTCCTCCAGCTCGACGTCTTCGCCGATCGTCCCCAGCGCGGCAATCCGCTGGCCGTCGTGCTCGATGCCGACGACCTGAGCGACGCAGACATGCAGCGCGTGGCGCGCTGGACCAACCTGTCGGAGACCACCTTCCTGCTGGCGCCGACCACGCAGGAGGCCGACTACCGGGTGCGGATCTTCACCCCGTCGGGCGAGCTCCCCTTCGCCGGGCATCCCACGCTCGGCACCGCGCGAGCCTGGCTGTGGGCAGGCGGCGAGCCAACCGGTGAGCAGATCATCCAGGAATGCGCGGCCGGGCTCATCACGGTGCGCCGTGACGGGGACCGGCTCGCCTTCGCCGCTCCGCCGCTGCGCCGCAGCGGTCCTCTCGAGGAGGCCGACGTCATCGGACTCGCGTCGGCGCTCGGGGTGCCCCGCTCCTCGGTGCTCGCACACGCCTGGGCCGACAACGGGCCGGGTTGGAGGGTGCTCGAGCTGGAATCGGCCCAGCAGGTCCTGTCGCTGGCCCCGGACCTGGCAGGGATGGCGGACGCGAAGCTCGGGGTCGTGGGGCGCCACGATCCCGCCGGCACTGATCCCGCCGACACGCATGCCGCCGGCACAGATCCCGCCCGTGCCGATCCGCTCTACGAGGTCCGCGCCTTCACGCTCGGCGGCATCGAGGACCCCGTCACCGGCAGCCTGAACGCGGGCATCGCCCAGTGGCTGGTGGGCCGCGAGCCGATGCCTGCACGGTGGACCGCGGCGCAGGGCACCGTGCTGGAGCGCGAAGGACGCATCGATGTGCAGGTCGAGGCGGATGGGCCGATCTGGATCGGTGGCGCCACCGTGCTCACCGTGGAGGGATCGATCCTGGTCTGAGCCGCCGCGGAGCTCAGGGACCGCTCGGCGGGGCCAGCTGCTCCATCGCCCGGCAGATCGTCGCGTGCACCTCGCTCTCGCCCTCCTGCGCGGCGGTCTCGGGGTCCCACTCCAGGGGCGGGGCATCGGCATCCTCCGGCCCGTACAGCCACCACACGTTGTGCCACGGGTCCTGGAACCGCGCGATCGTCGAGCCGTAGAACGGGGAGACCTCCGTGATGATCCGTGAGCCCGCGGCGAGGGCGCGTCGCAGCACCTCGTGAGGATCCTCGACGTTGACCTGGAGGAGCGCCGGGGTGAAGGGCCAGCCGGGCTTGGAGTCGACGACCATGAGGCACGAATCGCCGATCCGCGCCTCGGAGTGGATCAGGAGGCCATCGGTATCCACAGCGTGGGCCTCGGGCGTCTCGACGGCGTCGAGCACCGCGCCGAGGAACTCGAGGAAACCGCGGGCCCCGCCGGGACCGGTCACGGCGGCGAAGGCGTTGAGGCTGCCGTAGCCGCCGGTCAGACGTGAGATCGGAGTGATCAGGGAGGAGTTCTGTGACGTCATGGCTCGAGCATCTCCGGCCGTGCGGACAGGGCCTGTCCGCGAACGGGTGCGGCCCGGTGGGCGTCGGCCGTCCACATCCGCAGATGTCGGAGCGCTCGCATGTCTACCCTGTCCTCATGGTGACGACGCTTCCGTACGGGTCCTGGCCCTCGCCCATCTCCGCCGAGCTGCTCGCCACCGGCGGCACCCGGCTCGGCGCTCCGCAGCTGGTGGGCGATGCCGTGTGGTGGACCGAGGGCATCGCGACGGAGGGCGGTCGCCTCGCGATCGTGCGCTCCGCGGGCCCCGTCGCCCTGCCCTCCGTCGACGACGGGCCGGCCCCGATGGACGGTCCATCGACCGATCCCGTGACCGTGCTGCCCGCGCCGTTCAACGCGCGGTCCCGGGTGCACGAGTACGGCGGCACGAGCTGGACGGCCGTACCCGGCGCCGAGGCCTCTGCCTCTCCCGGCGGTGCGGGGGACACTGCCTCTCCGGGCGGCGCCGGGGATCCACCCCTGGTCGTCTTCGTGAACTTCGAGGACCAGCGGGTCCATGCGTTCCACGAGGGGGAGCAGCCGCGCCCGCTCTCGCCAGTCGGCCCCGAGGTCGCCAGCGCGCAGGGACCCTCCCTGCGCTGGGCAGATCCCACGCCGGTCCGCCTCGCCGACGGCACCGACGAGGTCTGGTGGGTCTGCGAGGACCACACCGGTGGGGAGCAGGGCCCGCGGTCCGGGGCCGACGGTGCACCGCACATCGAGCGCTATATCGCCGCCGTCCCCCTGGACGGCTCGGCCGCCGAGGACCCGTCGGCGATTCGCCGGGTGACGCCGGCGTCCCGCTTCGTCGCCCATCCGCGGGTCAGCCCCGACGCCTCCCAGATCGCGTGGATCAGCTGGGAGCACCCGAGGATGCCGTGGGACGGCACCGAGCTCCACGTCGCCCCGCTGCTGGGCGGCAGCGCCGGGGAGGGCCGGATCGTCCTCGGCGACGCCGAGACCTCCGTGCTGCAGCCCGAATGGCTCGACGACCAGCGCCTGCTCGCGATCTCCGACGCGTCGGGCTGGTGGAATCCCTGGGTGTGGACGACCGACGACGGCGCCCAGCAGGTCCTCGAGCTCGACCAGGAGTTCGCCGGGTCGATGTGGTCGCTCGGCACGACCTGGTTCCAGGTGCTCGATGCCGACACGGTTCTGGTGCGTTACGGACGCGCCGCGGACGGCCTCGGGATCCTGCGGATCGGCACCGGCGACCTGCAGCCCCTGGACTGCCCGCTCACCTCGATCGCCGGCATGCAGCTGCGCGAGGACGGCCTGCTGGTGCTCGCCGGCTCCTCGCTGACCCAGTTCGCCGCGATCAACGTCGCCCGCCTGGAGCTGTCGCCAGGTGCGGAGACGGCTCTGCCCGCTGTTCCGCCGGGCGATCGGTCGGATGCCACGTCGACCGGCCCCGCGCCTGCGCTCTCCCCGCTCACGCTGCTGCGCTCCTCCCGCTCCGACGCCCCCGACCCGGCTGTTCTGCCCACGAGCGAGAGCATCGAGGTGCCGCTGCGGAACGACCCTGACGGCGGCGTGGTCCACGCGATCGTCCACCGCCCCCACCAGGAGGGCCTGGCCGGCCGCGAAGGCGATCTGCCGCCCTTCATCGCGCGGGTGCACGGCGGCCCCACCGGGCACGTCCCCCCGGTGCTGCATCTGCCCACCGCGTACTACACCTCCCGCGGGCTCGGGGTGGTCGACGTGAACTACGGCGGCTCGACCGGCTACGGCCGCGCCTACCGCAACCGTCTGCGCGGGCAGTGGGGCGTGGTCGACGTGGAGGACACCGTGGCCGTCATGGAACACCTGGTCACGGCCGGTATCGCCGATCCAGGGCGGTTGGCGATCGAAGGCGGCAGCGCCGGCGGGTGGACCACGCTGGCCTGCCTCACCCGCACCGACACCTTCGCCGCGGGCGCCTCGAGCTTCGGTGTCGCCGAGCTCGAGAAGTTCCGCCTGGACACCCACGACTTCGAATCGCGCTACATCGACGGTCTCGTCGGCCCGTACCCGGAGCGGAAGGACCTCTACGTCGAGCGCGCCCCGCTCCACCACGTCGAGGAGCTCGAGGTGCCGGTGCTGCTGCTCCAGGGCGACGAGGACCGCATCGTGCCGCCCAGCCAGTCCGAGCTGTTCCGCGATGCGCTCGCCGCCAAGGGCATCCCGCACGCCTATCTCCTGTTCGAGGGCGAGCAGCACGGGTTCCGCAAGGCCTCCTCGATCATCCGCGCGGCGGAGGCGACCCTGTCGTTCTACGGGCAGGTGCTGGGCTTCAGCCCGCCCTGCGTGCCGGTGCTCGAGCTGGAGCGTGGCTGAGATGGCCACGTTCCCGCAGCAGGGCGTCCAGGTCCAGCCCCCCGTGACCCCGGCGATCGCACTGGCCGTGATCGCCGTGGTGCTGGGGATCGGCGGCCTGCTGGTGCAGCTCGCCGCCGTCGTGCTGCCCCTGGCCTCCTTCGAGGACCCTGAGCCCGCGGCCTCGATGGTCCTCGGTGGGCTCCTGCTCGCCGGCGGCTTGATCTCCCTGGGTCTCAGCCTCGCGCTGCTGATCCTGTCCATCCTGGTGGTGGTCCGCGGGCGAGGGCTCCTGCGTCGCGGCGGGATCGTGCTGATCGTGGCGTGGGCGCTCGGTGTCACCGTCAACGTCACCGGGGGCGGCGACCCGGCTGCGATGTCGGACGGCATGGCAGGCCTGATGCAGGTGGTCACCATCCTGGGGATCGTCATGGGGCTGCTCCGAGCCGTGCTCCTGCTGGTGGGGGCGGGGATCCTGGCGTACGGCCTCTCCGCCCTGCGCCGGGGGAGGGCGGGACTTCCGACCCGCTGACCGGGCGTGACGCTTGCCACATCGTGGCGCCTGTCGATAGCGTGGCCGACGGCCCGCGCCGCACCTCGTCGGCTGCGGGTGACCCTGATGCGAAGGAGCTTCATGGACCACCGGATCACCCGTCGGACCGGACTGACGGCCACTGCCCTGGCCGCGACGACCGCCGCCGTCGGCCTCCCCGCCGCGGCCTTCGCCGCCGGCGACCCCGCCCCGTACAAGAGGAGTCCCGCCGCGGAATCCGCCCGCTCCGCCCCGAGCTGGCGCCGCGGCGAGCCGCATCGCCACCCCTGGGACCGTCGTGGATCCGGGAAGACCCTGCGCGAGGCCCAGCCGGGTGCCGTGAGCCTGGACGCCGAGACGCTCGAGGAGCTGCCCGGCATCATCCGCGCCGGGCTCGAGTTCGATCCGCCGCGCTTCGCCGGGGCCTCCGTGCTGATCGCCTCGCAGGCAGGGATCGCCCTCGAGCACGCCGACGGCTACGCGCTGCGCTGGAAGGATGCGAGCGAGGAGCTGCCCGAGGACCAGCGGATCCCTGCGCGCACCGACACGATCTACGATCTCGCCTCGATCTCGAAGATCTTCACGGCGACCGCTGTCATGCAGCTGGTCGAGCAGGGCGAGCTCGCCCTCGACGACACCGTCTCCTCCTACCTGCCGCGCTTCGCGGAGAACGGGAAGGGGCGGGTCACCGTGCAGCAGCTGCTCACGCACGTCGGCGGCCTGCCGGCCTTCATCAACCTCTACTCCGCGTACCCGGATGTGCCCTCGCGCCTGGATGCGGTGCTCACCGTCGCGCCGAAGACCCCCGCGGGCACCGAGTACGTCTACAGCGATCTGGGTCTGATCACGCTCGGCCTGGTCGTGGAGAAGCTCTCCGGTCAGACGCTCGACGCGTACGTCCGCGAGCACATCACCGAGCCTCTCGGGATGCACGAGACGATGTACAACCCGCCCGCTGAGCTGCGCGACCGCATCGCCGCGACGGAGTACGTCGAGTACTACGGGTATCTCGTGCACGGGCATGTCCACGACGAGAACGCGTACTCCCTCGGCGGCGTCGCCGGGCACGCAGGCGTCTTCTCCACCGCGCGCGACCTCGCGGTGCTGGGGCAGATGTTCCTGGGCGGCGGACGCTACGGGAACGCCCGGATCCTCAAGGCGGAGACCGTGCAGGACATGTACACGGACCGCATCGCGGAGATCACCGGGGTGGGCGGCGCACGGCGCGGCCTCGGCCCGGAGCTGGAGGCCTGGTTCTATCACGCGGGCCTCACCAGCCCGTACAGCGGGGCCCACACCGGATTCACCGGTACCTCGCTGGTTATCGACCCGCTCACCGACACGATCGTCATCATGCTCGCCAACTCGGTGCACCCCACGCGCGAATGGTCGAGCACGTCGGCCACTCGCCGCGAGGTCTCCACCTGCGTGGCCCATGCGCTGGGGCTGGTGCCCGAGGGGGTGCGTTCCGGGTGGCGTGCTGGCCAGGAGGACGGCACGACCGCGACGCTGACCGCCGCGGTCGACCTGCCCACGGCGGGCGGGGCGCCGGAGCTGCGACTGGATCTCTTCTCCCACCTCGAGACCGCGTACGACATGCTCGCCGTCGAGGCCTCGCAGGACCAGGGCTCGACCTGGATCCCGCTGGCCGGCACCCTCGAGGCGAAGCATCAGGAGAGCGTCGCGGTGCCGGACGGCCAGATCACCGGCTGGGGCCGGCGACAGCTGTGGAACGGGGTGTTCCCCCTGGTCGACAGCTCGGGATCTGCGGGTTCGGGATCTGACGGGCCTGAATCCGGTGGTTCGCCGGTGCTCTCGGGCGAGGTCCAGATCCGTCTGGCGATGACGACGGACACCGCGACCCGCGGGCTGGGTGCCTGGGTGGGACGGATCCAGGTGGCCGACGGGCGCGACACGCTCCTGGACACCGACCGGGCCGCCGACCGCGAGCAGATCGTGGCCGACGGGTGGGTCGACGCTGGCTGACCGTTCCATGGCGGGCACCGCTGCCTGATCGTTCTATGGAGGGCACCGCCGCCTGGTCGTTCTATGGAGGGCGCCGCCGCCTGGTCGTTCTATGGAGAGCACCGCCTCCTGATCGACGGCCCCGCGCGCAGGTGGTGCGGGGCCGTCGTGCGACGTCGTGTCGTGCTGGCTCGTGTCGTGCCGTGTGGGGTCTGCCCTGGTCAGGACGACGCGGCCACGGCCTTCTCGATGTCGTCGGCGATATCTGCGGGCTCGACGTCCGAGGCGTAGCGGCCCAGCACCGTCCCGTCGCGACCGATCAGGAACTTCGTGAAGTTCCAGCCGATGTCCCCGGCGGGGATGTCGCCGTGCGAGCCGGTGAGCCACTGGTACAGCGGGTGCGCCCCGTCTCCGTTGACCTCGATCTTCGCGAACATCGGGAACTCGACCCCGAAGTTCACCGAGCAGAACTCGGCGATCTCGGACTCGGTGCCGGGCTCCTGGTGCATGAACTGGTCGCAGGGGAAGCCGAGCACCATCAGGCCCTTCTCGTGGAAGCGCGCGTAGAGGTCCTGCAGGCCTGCGTACTGCGGGGTGAACCCGCACTTGCTGGCGGTGTTGACCACCAGGACGGGGGAGCCCGCGTAGTCGGCGAGGTCCTTCTCAGTACCGGTGATCGTGGTCGCGGTGAAATCGGCGAGTGTCGTCATGGGTCTCATTGTGGCCCTCGATGCTGGGGAGGAGGGGTTGGTCGCAGGTTCCAGTCGCAGGTTCCGGTCGGGACCCGGGCTCTACCCCGGGCGTGGCGCTGAACTCGACCCCGGGGTCCGCGCTGGACTCGACTACGGTCACGGCTACGGTCACGGCTACGGTCACGACTCCGGTCACGGCTACGGACGCAGCTCCGGACGCAGCTCCGGACGCAGCTCCGGACGCGGCCCCCGGTCTGCGGGCCGCCGTTCCTCCCCGCCCGCCGTTGTCCACAGTGCGCCGCGGAATCAGCGGAGATCCACGCAAATATTGCAGAATAATGATCGCTCCGCCGGAGTCGCTGTCGTGATCTTTCCTCCACACAGGGTAGTTTTCCACAATATCCACAATGGAATTGTGGAAAACCTCGTCGGGTTGTCTCCGGGGTTGTCTCTTAGGCTGACTTCGACGTGCGTAGTAAGGCTATCCATGCAGGTCGCAGAGGCTCGATGCGCATCAATGGCGACAGCTCCACGAGAGGTCACTTGGTCGCCTTGAGCTTTATCCACATTTTCGCCGACGTGTTTCGTTTGTCGGTCGTGCGCGGGATACTAGGGGCATGTCGACGACGCGCAACAATATCGGTGATGCGGAAGGTTCCTCGAACTCTCCGTGGTCGCTCGATGCTGTGCGGGAGGGCGGCGTGGAGGGTCTGGCGCGGCTGCTCGGCGACGTCGGCTTCCTCCTCGAAGCGCTCGCGAGGGATCCGGGCACTCTGTTCGAGACGCGGGGGATGGCGCGCAGCAGCATCACTCACCTCATGGTCTCCGAGCAGGTGATCAGGGGCGCGCAGGATGCCCTCGAGGCCCGCACGGTGGTGGCGCTCGCCGAGGTGACCCGCCGGGATCGTCTGGCGGAGGCACGGGATGAGGCGGCCCAGGAGGATTCCGCAGTGCGTTCATCGACGATCCTGGACAAGCAGGCCGACGGGCGCACCCGTCGGGACCTGTCCCTGATCGCGCGGTGCTCGCCGTCGGCCGCTGGCAGTTCGCTGGCGTCGGCCCGACGACTGGTCGCCTCGATGCCGAACATGCTGACCGCGATGGCCGAGCGGAAGGTCTCCTCGCGGGCCGCCTACGCCGTTGCGGGCTCGGTGTCGGTGCTCGACGGCGCACAGCTCCGCGAGGTCGACGCGATCCTCGGCGAGCGGCTGCCGTCCCTGGACGGGGCCGGGGTGAGGAGATGGCGAGATGAGGCCACTTCCGCGATGATGGATCTGGACGCCGAAGGGTCGGTTCTGCGGCATCGCCGCGCGCGGAGAGGTCGTGGCGTGACGATCACGCCGGGCGATCACGGCATGGCGGATCTGCGTGCTCATCTTCCGGCGATCGATGCCCGCCTGCTGCAGAAACGTCTGTCGCTCGAGGCGGAACGTCGCCGGGCCGAGGGCGGGGATGCCGGTCACGGCGCGCTGATGGCGGACGCTCTGGTCGACACCGTCCTGGGCCGAGATGGAGCGATGGACGAGGTGGAGCTGGACCTCGGCGTGATCATCACCGACCGTGCCCTATTCCGGCCCGATGCCGGCGACCCTGCGCACATCGAGGGGTACGGCCCTGTCCCGCCCGAGGCGGTGAGGGAGCAGCTCCGGGCAGCAGTTGCGCCGCCCCGGGCCGCCGATGCTGATCCTTTCGGGAAAGACGGCCCAGTCACTCGTGCCACCATCCGTCGGCTGTTCACGCACCCCACCTCGGGGGAGCTGGTCGCTGTGGAATCCCGCGGCCGCGCCTTTCCGTCTGCCCTGGCGAAGTTCCTGACCTGGCGCGATACGTCGTGTCGTGGTCCGTTCTGCAATGCGCAGTCGCGCCAGAACGACCACATCAAGCCCTACGCGCGGGGAGGTCCCACGAGCCTCGACAACGGTCAGGACGGCTGCGCGCACTGCAACCAGAAGGAGAACGACGCTCTGTCTGTCGAGCGCGTCGACGATGCGGACCATCCGGGTCATCAGGTCGCGTGGACCGGTTATTCCGGCGTCACCCGCGTGACCGCGCCGACTCCGTTGAGCCGTCCACCACGTCCATCACCCGCCGACGCTCAGTCTCCGGACCCGATCGACCTGGATGCAACTGACCTCAACGGAACTGACTCGAGCGAAACTGACTCGAGCGAAACTGACCCGGACGAAAATGACCCGGACGAAACCGACTCAGACGAACCTGGCATGGAAGCGGCGTACCGGGACCCACCCTCCCCGGATACGTCGGCCGTGGAGCCACCTGCGGAGACTGAACACGAGCGGCCGGAAGCGGCACCGGAGGCTCTCGACCAGGGAATCTCTCCGGCGCACGGTGCCGGACGGAGCGAAGGAAGGCGACGCAGGGCGCAGCGTGAGAGAGCCTGGCGTCTGTTGACGAGCCGCAACCGCCGGCGGGGAACAACCGCATCGGCACCGGATGCCGGGAGTGAATGACCAGGTGACCAGGTGACCAGGTGACCGGGTGACGAGGTGACCGGGTGACCGGCTCCGATCGGGATCGTTGAACCCGGCCCCTCACCCCACGCCGTCGGCCACCAGTTTCAGAGCGGCCCGTGCGGCACCGTCCATGACCCCGACCTCCTGCACGCAGCGAGCGAACAGCCACTGCTTGGCCCGCACAGGATCCAGACCCGTCAGGCCCGCCATCCGCTCCGCGAAAGCGCCCGGTTGCGAGGTCACCCGCTCGGGATCGTTGAGCATGTGCTGCAGCAGGTCGTAATGCGGATCGCCCACATACGGCTTCGGATCGATCAGCACCCATTCCCGTGCCGCCGCGTCGCCCCGTGCCAGCACGTTGGACGGATGGAAGTCGGTCGCCAGCAGCACCTGATCCCCATCCCACTCCCGCGGCAGGGAACGGAACAGAGCCAGCCCTCGGTCCACGATGTCCCGAGGGAGGGGGGAGTCTCCGGCGTCCGCTCGGGCCTGCGCCTCGTCGGCCCACCAGGCGCACATCTGTGACAGCGGGCGGAACTGCGCAGCCTCTGCGGACGGCAGCACAGTCTCGGGCCGCACCCACATCCGACGCAGCAGCCCCGCAGCCACCTCGTCCCTCTCCGGCCAGGTCAGCAGGTCGGCAAGGGGTGTGCCGGGGAGCACCTGCTCCATCAGCAGCAACGACGTCTGCCCCTGCAGCTCGCTGCGCAGCACCCGGGCGGCGCCGAGTCCCTGCCATGCCGCCATACCGGCCGCCTCGTCCCGCGACTCCTCGTGCGCCCAGGCGACCTTCAGGACCAGCTCTGCGCCGTCGCGGTCCTGCACCGGTGCGACCCATGCCGCTGACCCTCCGGGGGAGAACGGGGCCGACGCTTTCAGGGACCATCGCGTCAGCACCGTCGCGACGATCTGCGGCAGCTCGGCACACCATGCGATCACTCCGGGATCGTCGGTCGACGCGAGAAGTGGAGGCAGTGCGTGCCCGGCGACCAGCGTTTCCGTCGTTCCGGCGTCATCGCCGGTTTCGGCGTCGGACTCGATCATGGAGGTCTCCTTCAGCGGTGCATCACGCGGGTGGGACGAGCAAGGCGGGTAGGGCGGGTAAGACGGCTGGGACGGCTGGGACGGCTGGGACGAAGGGGACAGCCGGCATGGGAGGCACGAGCAGGACTGACTGGGCCGGCAGCAGAATCGGTCTGGCAGGGCGGCCCAGCCCGGACGGTTAGCATTCTTGCGTGAAACCGTTCGTACAGATCGCCACCCGCCCCGAAGACGACGTCGCCCTCACCGAGAGGGCCGCCGTGCTCGACTTCACCGGCCTGCGTGAGGACGATCTGATCTGGGCGCGCCTGGACCGTGAGCCGTTCCCGGAATTCTCCGCGGACGATATCTCCGGCATCATCCTCTGCGGAAGTCCCTTCACGGTCTCGGAGCCCGAGGACGCCAAGTCCGACGCCGAGAAGCTCGCTGAGCGCGAGATCTTCCGGGTCCTCGACCAGGTGGTCGCCGAGGACATCCCGTTCCTCGGTGCCTGCTACGGCATCGGGACGCTCGGCACCCACCAGGGCGCCGTCATCGATCGCACCTACGGTGAGCCGCTCGGCGCCGTCGAAGTCACCCTCACCGATGCCGGCCGCGAGGATCCCCTGATCCGCGAAGCGGGCCTGCCGGGTGTGTTCACCGGACTCGTCGGCCACAAGGAAGCGGTGCACACCCTTCCCGACCACGCCACGGCGCTCGCGTCCGGGCGCACCGCACCGGTGCAGATGTTCCGCGTCGGCACCCGCCAGTACGCCACCCAGTTCCACCCCGAGCTGGACATCCCCTCGATCATCGAACGGGCCCGCGCCTACCGCGACCACGGCTACTTCTCGCCCGACGAGATGGAGGACATCTTCACCGACCTCCAGAGCGAGCGGGCCGACGAGCCGCCGAAGCTGCTGCGCGCCTTCGCCACCCTCTTCGCCCGCTGATCACGTAGACGGTCTGATCAGGTAGCCGCGCGGAGCGGGCGCGTCTGCTGGTCGGGCGCGTCTGCTGGTTTGGCGGGTCTGCTGATCGGGCAGTTCCGCTGATCGGCCAGCCCCGCCGCAGCCGGGAAATCGCTTCCTCGCGGCACGTCCTCCCCGTGCTGGAGCACTCACTCCGGTAGCGTCGCGCCCGTGCCCCGATTCACTCCTGAGCAGGTCCGACGCCGACAGCTCGTCGCTGGCGTCCTCGCGCTGACCCTGCTGCTGGTCCTCGGCGGCTGCACCGCCGCACTGATCGGAGCGATCCGGGGCGACGACGCGGGGGGCGGTGCCGCTCAGCGAGAGCCCTTCCAGGCCGACGACGACGCCCTGACCGTCGCCACCACCCCCACCGACGCGGCTGCGCTCGAGAACCTCCCCGGCGACATCGCTCTCGGGGCCGACGAGACCATGGGCGTGGACGTGTCCGCCCACCAGGGGGAGATCGACTGGGCGAAGGTCTCCGCCGACGGATTCACCGTCGCGTACATCAAGGCCACCGAGGGCACGGGATACACCGATGCCGCGTTCCAGCAGAACTGGGACGGGGCCCGGGCCGCTGGCCTCACCACCGGTGCCTACCACTACTTCACCCTGTGCTCCTCGGGCGCCGAGCAGGCCGAGGACTTCCTCGCGGCGGCCCCGCCGGACGATTCCGCCCTCCCTCCGGCGCTCGATCTCGAGTTCGACGGTGCCTGCGAGGACCGCCCTGACGGTGCTGACGCGCAGACGGAGATCGACGCCTTCACCGCTGCCGTGGAGAAGGCCTGGGGCCGCCGTCTGGTCATCTACTCGTCCTCGGACTGGCGCCAGCACTACGGACTTCCGGTCACCGGCCCCCGCCCCGACTGGCTGTACTCCGAGCGCGCCCGGCCCGTGCAGGCCGACTGGGCCGTGTGGCAGGTCCGCTTCGACGGCGCGGTCTCCGGCATCTCCGGTGGGGTGGACATCGACGTCGTGCGCGCCGAGCAGGTGCGCCGCGATGCCGAGATCGCCGAGGGCGACGGCGCGATCTCGCACGCCGAGGGGAGGTAGCACCAGGCAGGACCAGCACCGGGCAGAACCAGCACCTGGCAGGAGCAGCACCTGACGGGCGGCGTCAGCTCCCGGCAGGGAGACACCAGCCTCAGCTGGGCAGGTCGTGCGTGACCACGCTCTCCTGCGCGAGGACCTCCGCCGCGTCATCCAGGACCGCGACCCAGTGCTCGAGCTGGCCCTGCCGTTCGGCCACGCCCAGCAGCCGCTCCTGGTGGATCGTGATCGTGGTGCCGGCAGGCGTCCCGAGTGCGGACGCCTGCAGCGTCACCTCGAACTCCGTCTCATGGTCGAGGGACTCCGGGGTCCACCGCATCCGCACCCGTCGGCCCACATGGCAGCCGATGACCCGGCCGCGGGTCCTGCCGTGATGGCGCAGCGGGGCACCCACCATCTGCGGGATGGAGTCGACGCCCAGCCACGGCGGGAGCCACTCGGTCAGCAGTCGGTGCCACACCTCCGGGACGGAGGCGGCCACGGTGCGTTCGACGGTGAGTGCCCACCCGGCGTCACGGGTGAGTCCGACGGGATCATGCCTGGTCCGAGGAGGGTGCATGGAGCCACCGTAGAGCGCCCGATCGGGTCCCTGACCCCGGGTTCCCGAGACGTTCGTGCGACGTTCCCGAGGCGTCCTCAGGTGTTCGCCACCCGGTCGCCGCGACGTCATCCGGCGCGCAGCCAGGGGGCTCATCCGGTCTGCCGCCAGGGTTCGGGCCCAACTCCCCGGCCGGGCGGTCAACCGGGCCGGTTCACCCCGCTTCCACAGCAGTCTTCAGCGACCCGGCCTCGGAGACGTCGCCGGTGAACGTCTCGCCGTCGATCAGCACAGTCGGCGTGCCCTCGGTGCTCTGGCGGGCCTCGGGCTCGACGACATCCTGGACCCAGGGGATGTAGATGCCCTCGGTGACGCAGGAGCTGACGTCGGCTCCGGTCGCCTCGCCCACCAGGTCGGTCAGCTCCTCATCGGTGAGGCCGGACTCCCCGGGCTGGGAGTCGAACAGCGCCGTCTCCGCCGCGAACCACGCCGCCGGGTCCGCATTCCCGGCATAGGCGCAGATCGCGGCGTTCGCGGCGCGACTCGAGTAGCCGGCCGGGGAGGAGTTCGGATCGAGCATGGGGCGGGGGTGCACGCGCAGCGTGATCTCGCCGTCCTCGGCCAGCTGCTGGAGGTCCGCTCCCTGGGCGTCGTGGAAGGTGGCGCAATGGGGGCATAGGAAGTCGATATAGACGTCGACGACGGGGCCGTCCGCGGCCGTGCTCAGCTCGAGGTACGGCTCGTCCTGCCCGACCTCTGGGGGCAGGACCAGATCGCCGGTGCTCGTGCCCGAACCCGCGGGGACCTCCTGATCCGTGTGGCCGCTGGTGTACAGCACCCCGCCGACGACCAGTCCGACCACGACGAGCAGCGCGAGGCCCAGGCACGCGATCGCGGCGATGATCCCGACGACGAGCGGAGTGCGGGAGCGGGGCTGGGTCGAAGAACCGGTCATGCCGCGAATCCTACCCAGGGTGCCCGAGGCATCCCGTCGCCCGTCGCCCGTCGCCCGTCGCCCTTGCCCGTTGCGTCGGGGAGGAGGGGTGTCGGGGGCATGGGGCATCCTGGGGCGATGACGACGTGGAGCACCTGCCCGGAGCGGCCCGGCGATGAGGCGGCCGTGCGCGAGATCCTGACCGCGGCCTTCCCCACCACGGAGGAGGCGGATCTGGTCGATGCCCTGCGCGCGGACCCGTCGGCCTGGGTCGAGGGACTCTCCGTCGTGGCCCTCGACGACGAGGGCCACCCGGCCGCGCATGCCCTGCTCACCCGAGCGCACGTCGGCGGCGAGGAGGTCCTCGCGCTCGCGCCGTGCGCGACGCGTCCCGAGGTGCAGCGCGGCGGTGCCGGATCGGCGGCGATCCGGGCGGGGCTCGCGGCCGCCCGCGATCGCGGCGAGAACGTCGTCGTCGTGCTCGGCCATCCCGCGTACTACCCACGCTTCGGGTTCGAGCCCGCCTCCCGGTTCGGGATCACGGCGCCCTTCGAGGCGCCCGACGACGCCTTCCTGGTGCTCGCCCTCGACCCGGGCCGGCCGGTCCCGCGCGGCGAGGTCCTCTACGCACGCGCCTTCGGGATATGAGCGAGCCGCTGCTCCCGCCCGCATCCCGACCCCAGCACGAGCCCCGACCCCCGCACGAGCCCCTGTCCCTGCTCCCGCTGCGCGCCGTGCGCGACCACCCGCTGGCCCCGGCGGACAGGTCCACCTGGCCCGCGACCCTGCCGCCGGTGCGCCAGCTGCTCGAGGAGGGTCTCGAGCTCGGCCAGATCACCGTGCTGACCGGGGACAACGGTGCCGGGAAGTCGACTCTCGTCGAGGCGATCGCGGGCGCCTACGGCCTCAACCCCGAGGGTGGGGGGACCGGCGCCATGCACTCCACCCGCACCACGGAGTCGCCGCTCGTCGACCACCTCCAGCTGGTGCGTGGCGCCGGCGCCGCGAAGTCCGGCTTCTTCCTGCGCGCCGAGACCATGCACTCGCTGTTCACGTACTACGAGGAGATCGGCGTGGGCGGCATGATGCATGAGCGCAGCCACGGCGAATCGTTCCTCGAGCTGGTCGCCGAGCGCTCACGGATCCGTGGGCTGTGGCTCCTGGACGAGCCCGAGTCCGCGCTGTCGATCAGCGGATGCCTCGCCCTGCTCGGCCTGCTGCGCGAGCTGGTGGCGAACGGCTCGCAGATCATCCTGTCCACGCATTCCCCGGTGCTCGCCGCGCTGCCCGGCGCTGATCTCCTCGAGGTGGGCCCATGGGGTCTGCGCAGCGTCGCCTACGACGACCTCGACCTGGTGCGCACCTGGCGGAGCTTCCTCGACGCCCCACAGCGGTTCCTCCGCCATCTGGGCTGAGTGGTCCGGGCTGAGTCATCCGGTCTGAGCTATCCGCACCGAGTGGTCTGGGCTGAACGGCCCGAGTAAACCGTCAGAGCGGAGCGATCACGGCTGCAGCCGGTGCCGCTCCCAGGCGCCGTCGGCCCCGAGCGAATAGGCGATGCGGTCGTGGAAGCGGTTCTGTCGGCCCTGCCAGAACTCGATCCGTTCGGGGTGGATCCGCAGGCCGCCCCAGAAGTCCGGACGCGGGATCTCCTGCCCGTCGAACCGGGCCTCCACCTCCGCGTACTGCGCATCGAGCTCGGCCCGCGATCCGATCTCGCGGGACTGGTGGGAGGCCCAGGCGCCCAGCTGCGAGCCGCGCGGCCGCTGCGCCCAGTAGGCGTCGGACTCGGACCCGGGCAGATGCTCGACGCGGCCCTCGACCCGCACCTGCCGCTGCAGCGGATACCAGGGCAGCAGGAGCGCCGCGCGCGGGGTGGCGTCGAGCTCGGCGGCTTTCGACGAAGCGAGGTTCGTGTAGACGACGAATCCGCCCTCGTCGTGCCCTTTCAGCAGCACGGTGCGCGAGCGCGGCCGCGGGCTCCCGTCAGGATCGATCGCCACGGTGGACAGGACCACGGCCGACGGATCCGAGAGGTCGCCGTGCTCCTCGCGCCGGGCGAAGGCCTCGCCCATCCACACGTCGAACAGGGCCAGCGGGTCCGCCGGGGCGTCGTCGGCAAGCGACCCGGAGAGGTAGTCGAGGCGCTCCTCGGCGAGGCGGTGGTCGGCGGGACTGTCGGTCATACCGGTGATTCTAGAGCTCGGCGCAGGTCGCGGCGCGGTGGCCCGGGAGCGCTGACGAGGGCGGAGCAGTCGACAGACGCGGGCGTCCGATGGGGGCGCGGCGGCCGACAAGCGCGGGTGGCCGGCGGGACCGCGGCCGCGGTCAGCGGGAGAGCGCGGCGCCGCCCTCGGCGATGGCGCGCAGGGCGGCCAGGTGCGACTCCAGGGCTGAGTGCCCGTCGGCGGTCAGCGCGACCCAGGTGAGGCGGCGGGAGTCGCCGCGGTCGGGCGAGGACTCCTTGGTCACCGTCACCAGCTCGGCGTCGCCGAGCACCTTGAGGTTCTTCGACAGGTTCGCGTCCTTCAGCTCGAGCGCATCACGGATCACCGAGAACTCGAGGGCGTCGACCTGTCGCAGCAGGCCGCAGATCCGCAGCCGCACCGGAGCATGGATGACCTCGTGGAACTCGGCGGGAGGTGCGGGCTGTGGGCGAGTGCGCGCGGACGCGTCGTCGGACCGGCTCATCGCCGTGCGCTCACGGGCAGCGCGAGCTCCTGGCGCAGAACGGCGTCATAGCGGCGCCCCAGCAGCACGGTCGCTACGGCGGCGATCGCCGCGGGGATCAGCGCCCACCACGGGGAGCTGTCGGTGAGCTTGACGACGAGAGTGCTGACCAGAGCCAGGACCACGATGACCAGCAGCATGAGCATGAGCCGCCGGCTGCGCGGTCCGGCAGGCTGGGTGGTGGCCACTCCGGAGTGCTTCTTGTAGGCCAGCATGAGGAGCGGGATCGCGACGATGGCCAGGGGGAGGAGTGCGACACCCCAGGTCCCCGGCAATGCCTGGCTGATGACGATGGCTGCGACGATCGGGTGGTACCACCAGGGCGTGACGACCCGCTCTGCCAGCCGTGCGCCGTCGTCGTCGAGGAAGGCCAGAGCTGCCCGGGCCTCGTCGGGATCAACGTTGCTTTCCATGTCGGCAAGTCTACATATCATTTTCCAAGAAGGAAAGTCGTGAGTGTCGAGCCGCAGCGCGTCGCATCGTCCGACGGCGTATCCCCGACGGCATGTCGCGCCGTCCGTCAGCTCGTCGCGCCGCTCGCCGACAGCACGCGCCTGGCCTGGGTGCTCAGGCGGAGGCGAGCTGTCCGGCGGCGTGGCTCCGATCGGCGCGGGCACCCCGCTCGCGGCGGAGCAGTGCGAGCGGCCGACGGCTGCGGCGCGGGCCGCCGTCGCTCGCCGCGATCTCGAGGGTGCTGGGGTCGAGGCCGTGCTCGGCGGCCTGTGCCTTGGCGGCTCGCAGCTCGTGGAGGGCCTCGACGTCGCCCCAGGCGGCGGGGAGCGGGCGGTAGTCGATGAGGTGGTCGGCGGCGGCTCGGGTGCGGCTGGTGGCGATGGTTGCGTTTCTCATGCCTCGACTATCCGTGCGAGCTGGGGGTCTGCGCGTCCGACGGGGAGCGCGAGGCCGTCATCCTGCAGGTGGATCCTGGGGCTGACGCCGCTCCACCCACAGGGGACGGGTGCCTGCGTGGAGCTCGATCCTCGCCGCCGCCAGGGTGTCCCGGTGATGTCCTTTTCCTCCGCTCGTCGACGTGCTGGCCAGCGGCGTGGTCATCGGTTTCACTGGGCTGATGGAACGAGGAAGCAAGGGTCCGGGGTCAGGGGGTCGCGTGAATTCGCGCTCCGAGTCTGCCGGCGTCCGCCTGGCGACTGATCGGCTCCGTCTGCGGCCGGGGCGCGTCGGCGATGCGGTGGTGCACCGCGAGCTGTGGGCCGAGCGGGATCCCCGAGTGCCCCCGCATCGGCGGATCGATGCCGACGGACGCCCGACCCTCCGTGATCTCGAGGACTCGCTGCGGTCGGGTCCGCAGGCATCGGGCCTCGGGCTGCTCGCCGTGGAACTGCGGGACGACGGGCGGACGGTCGGGTACTGCGGACTGGTCGAGGGCGGTCCGGGCTCCGCCGCCCTCGACGGGCAGCCGCCCGGGCCGGAGATCGCGTTCGAGCTGCTGTCTCGGGCTCAGGGTCAGGGATATGCGACCGAGGCCGCGCGAGCCGTGGTGGAGTGGTCGCGGCGGGAAGGTCTCGAGCGGCTCCATGCGACGGTCTGGTCCTGGAACTCGCCCTCGCTGCGAGTGCTGGAGAAGCTGGGGTTCGAGGAGACCGCCAGGACCTCGCCCGACGGAGCGTCCGGGGACATGGTCGTCGTGACCTTGGAGCTCTGAACCCTCACCGCACTGTGCAGAGTCCTCACCGCACCATGCGGAGGTCGCGGATGCCGCCGAGCTGCTCCTCGACCTGAGTCGCCCCGTCGGGCGCGAAGCCGAGCTTCTCGTAGAAGCGTCGGGCGCGCGGGTTGTCCTCGGCGACCCAGACGCTCGCCGGTCCGCCCTCGAGGATCGCCTCGGTGAGCTCGCGGGCGACGCCGGTGCCGAGCCAGGCCTCGTCGAGGTAGAGCACGGACAGCTCGCGGGGTCGCACCGGCACGGTGTCGCGCGGTGGCCAGGACGCGGCCAGGCCGATCACCTCGCCCTCCGCGTCGCGTCCCACCCGGTACGTGCCCTCGTCGGCCGCTCGGGTCCCGGGCGTGAGCCAGCGGGTCCAGTGCTCGAGCCGGCGCTCGATCGCCGCCTGCCCGAACCACTCGTCGCCGCTGAGCAGATGCGCATAGGCGAGCTCCCAGCCGCGCACATGGATCCGGGCCAGCGCCGGGACGTCCTCGAGCGTGGGGGTGTCGATCGTGAAGGCCGAGCCGGTGGAGGTCACGCCCGAGAGGATATGCGCTCGGGCCGACCGGAGCGGGGCTCTCCGTCACGTGCTTGTCCCGGGTCTCGCCCCGCCCGGCGCCTCTCGGGCACATCTCCGGTCACCTCCGTTCATCGACGGGCACCTCGGGCAGTTCGCCATGGCATGCTAGGTGTGCCACGCTAATGCCGTGCATAAGCTCCGCTTCGGCATAATGTCCAGCGGGCACCGCGGACGAAAGGACTGACATGTCGCTGTACCTCCTCGAGATCGAACCTGTCGCAGCCACCCGCGAGGGCGGCCAGGCCGTGATCGACGCACTGCTGGCTCCGACCGGCGAGGGGTCCGTCGCCGAGCTCATCGAGTCGCAGGTGACGGCCGACCATTCGCGCCTGTTCACGATCGTCGAAGCCGGCTCCGCCGAGGAGGCCGGGCGGCTCGTCTCCTCCCTCGGCGACGCCGCCGGCACGGTGCAGGGTCCCGACGAGGTCCGCCTGGTCGGCGCGGAGCTCGACGACATCAAGGCGCTGCGTCGCGGCGCCGGGTATCTCGTCGAATGGGACATCCCCGCCGAGATCACCATGGAGAAGTACCTGGCGCGCAAGAAGGCCAACGCCCCCAAGTACGCGCAGGTCCCCGAGACCTCCTTCCTGCGCACCTACGTGCGCGAGGACACCGCCAAGTGCCTGTGCTTCTACGACGCACCCGATGAGGACGCCGTCGTGCGGGCCCGCGAGGCCGTCGAGACGCCGATCGATCGGATCTGGGCGCTCGGCGCGATCGACCTGGGCGCGAAGAGCTCGTGACCTCCGCCGTCGTCACCGAGGAGCGCAGCGGTCTCGGGCTGGCCGCGCTCCCGCCCTCGGTCGGGGCCGTGGTCGACGACGTGGGTGCGCAGGCCGGCGCCGTCGACCGGGGCGACGCCGACCTCTGGGACGGTCTGCGGGACCTCGGCGAGCAGGGTCTGCTCACCGCGCCGCTGCCCCTCGTGGTCGAGCTGGCGCATTCCCTCGCCCGCCGCTGCACCGCCACCTCCTTCTCGCTGTGGGGCCACCGGTCTGCTGTGGAGTACCACGAGGCCACGGGCGTTCCGCTCCCTGCCGGGGCCGACGTCGGGACCGTCGCCCTCGCCTCCGGCATGGCCCCCGCCTTCAAGGAGGAGGCCGGACTCGGCGAGATCCCGCTCGAGCTCACTGACGGGGCGGACGGGTCGCTGTCCGTGACGGGCGTGCTGCCGTGGTGCTCGAACCTCCGACCCGGGGCCTGGATCGTGGCCCCGGTCCGTGGGGCGGGCGACCGGCGCGCCATCATCCGGTTCGCCCGGGACGCCGACGGGGTGACCGTGAAGCCGCTGACCGGCCTCACGGCACTCGACGGCACGTCCTCGGGTGTGGTTCTCCTGGACGACGTGAGGATCCCGGCCGGTGATGTCCTGACCGAAGACCTCCCCGCGTTCCGCGACCGGGTCCGGGCCCCGTTCCTGCTGATCCAGACCGGGATGTGCCTGGGTCTGGCGGGCGCGGCGCTCGACGCCGCGGAATCCGCCGCCGACGAGGCCTCCTGGCACGTCCTCGCCGAGGAGTTCCGTCAGGCGACCGCGGGGTGGGCGACTCTCCGCGCGGAGCTGGTGCGCACCGTGGAGCAGGCGACGGCCGCCTCCGTCGGCGAAGCAGAGCGAGTCCCTCCCCGTGACCTGGTCTCGGTACGGCTGGAATCCGCCCTGCTCGCCGGCCGCGCCACCCGTCTCGAGCAGAAGGTCGTCGGCGGCCGGGGCTATGCCCTCGGCTCGGACACCTCGCGTCGGGCCCGGGAGGCGGCCTTCCTCCCCGTGCAGTCGCCGACGGAGACGCACCTGCGTCATCTCCTCGCGGCAGAGCCGGAGCTCCCGACGGCGCCACCGGATCTCTCGGCGGCGGCACCGGATCTCCGCGCGGCGGAGCCGGGCGCGAGCGGTACCGGGGACCCGGCATGACGACCCTCGCCCTGCGGGGCGTGACCCGCTGGTTCCCCGGCACGGCGCACCCGGTGCTGCAGGGGCTGGACCTGGAGGTCGAGGAGCTCGAGACCCTGTGCGTGCTCGGCAGCTCCGGCGCCGGCAAGTCCACCCTGGTGCGGCTGCTCGCCGGTCTCGACGAGCCGCAGGGCGGCACCATCGACCGCGGGGACGACCCCCGACGGCCCGCGCTGGTGCCGCAGTCCCCGGACCTGTTCCCCTGGCTCACGGTCGCCGAGAACGTGGGCATCGGTGGTCGCTACACCGCGAACGACGGGCACTTCCGCCCCGAGCGGGTCCCGGAGCTCCTCGCCGAGCTCGGCATCGCGGACCTGGCCGAGGCGCTGCCCGCCGAGCTCTCCGGCGGGCAGGCCCAGCGCGTCGCCCTCGGTCGGGCGCTCGCCGTGGATCCGTCGGTGGTGCTCCTGGACGAGCCGTTCTCGGCGCTCGATCCGGCGATCCGCGCCGACCTCCAGGTGTGGCTGCGGGAGGTTCTCACCCGGGTGCGGATCTCCGCGGTGCTGGTCACCCACGACGTCGACGAGGCGCTCACGGTCGCCGACCGCATCGTCTACCTCGACGGGCCGCGCGGCCTCACCGCCCAGTGGCGGCCTCGCGAGGACGGCACCGGCCGCGACGAGGTGCTCGCCCACTACCGGGCGGGATCGCTCGGGGCCATCGCATGATCGCCCGCCCGACCCGTCGGGCACTGCTGGGAGGTGGCTCGGCGACCCTGCTGGCCGGGGCCACGGGCGCAGGTCTCGGTCTCGGGGTGCGCCGTGGTCGCGCCGCACCACCGGACCCGTCCGGCCCGTTGCGGATCGCCTACCTCCCGATCACCGATGCCGCCCCGCTGCTCATCGCGCACGCCCGCGGCTATTTCGAGGAGGCCGGGATCGAGGTCGCCGAGCCGGTGCGTCTGCGCTCCTGGGCCTCGATGGGTGAGGCGCTGCTCGCGGGCAGCGTCGACCTCGTCCATCTGCTGTTCCCGATGGCGCTGCAGATGCGGGTCGACCTCGGGGCGGACATCCGTGTGCTGGGGGCGAACCACGTCGACGGCTCGGCCCTCACGCTCGGCCGGGACGTCCCGGAGACCGCCGCGCTCGCCGGACGCACCCTCGCGATCCCCGCCTGGTACTCGATCCACAACGTCATCGTCCAGCAGATGCTCCGTGCCGAAGGGCTCACCCCCGTCGTGCGCCGCACCCCCTCGGCGACGCGCGGAGAGGTCGCGCTGGTCCCCATGGCCCCGGCGGACATGATCCCCGCCCTCGACGCCGGCTCCATCGGCGGCTACACCGTCGCCGACCCCTTCAATGCGATGGGGGAGGCGAAGGGCGTGGGTACCATCGGCCGGTTCCTGGGGGACGTCTGGCGCTCCCATCCCTGCTGCGTGACCGTCGCCTCCGGGGGCCTGCTGCGACGACCTGCGGCACAGATAGACGCCGTCGCCGAGGCCCTGGTGCGGGCGCAGCGCACCTGCCGCGAGGATCGCGAGGGGGTCGCCGCGGAGCTCGCCGGCACCTACCTGCCGCAGCCCCTGCCGGCGATCCGCGCCGCACTGCACCGTCCCGATGCCGGTCATGCCCAGGTCGAGCATCCCGACTGGCACGGCGAGACCATCGACTTCACCCCTGTCCTGCGCCCCGGGTTCACCGCCCGCCTCGTCGAGGAGATGCGCGGCACGCTCCTGGACGCGCCCCTGGGTGAGCTCGACCGGATCGACCCCGCCGCGGCGCACGGCCTCGTCGTCGACGATGCCGCACTGCGAAACGCCGCCCGCCGTCTCGATCCGTCGGCGCTGGCAGGACTGGACGACACCGAGGAGATCAAGCCGTGAGCATCGCCCCCACCGATCTGGACTCCGCCGACGGTCCCGCCCGGACGCCGGATTCCGGGCGATCCCGCACCGCTCGGCAGCGTGCCCCGCGATCCCCTCGCGCTGCGCTGGCCTGGGGAGCGTGCGGCGCGGTCGCGACCGTGCTCGCCTGGTGGGCGTTCACCGCTGTCGGAGGACCCGGCAGCCCGATGCTCGCCGCCCTCTCCCCGTGGCGCGTCCCCGGCGCCCTGGCCTCGCTGCTGTCCACGGGCGTCCTGCTGCAAGATCTTGTGACCAGCACGGTGAGGCTGCTGGCGGGGCTCGCGATCGCGGCGCTGCTGGGGATCCCCGCCGGGGCGCTGATCGGCCTGCATCGCCCCACCCGCTGGGCCGCTGCCGGACCGGTGCAGTTCGTGCGGATGATCTCGCCGCTGTCCTGGGCTCCGGTGGCCGTCGCCCTGCTGGGCGTGGGCTCCGCCCCCGTCGTGTTCCTGGTTGCGGCCGCCGCGATCTGGCCGATCCTGCTGGGGACCGCGTCCGCGGTGGGCTCGATCGACCAGCGCTATGTCGCCGTCGCCCACACCCTGGGAGCCCGACGTCGGGAGATCCTGCGCACCGTGGTCGTGCCCTCGGTGCGGCCGGCGGTGCTCCAATCGGTGCGCCTGGCGCTCGGCATCGCCTGGGTGGTGCTGGTCCCTGCGGAGATGCTCGGGGTCACCAGCGGGCTCGGCTACGAGATCCTCAACGCCCGTGATCGTCTCGCCTACGACGAGATGCTCGTGGTGATCCTCGTGATCGGTGCTCTCGGTGCCGCGATCGATGCCCTGGCCCGCCTGCTCCTGACCCCTCGACGCGGCTGATCCGGGCGGCTGAACCGCACGGTTGATCCGGTGGTTGATCGGGAGGCTGAGCCCGCCGGACTTCACATCAGGTACCTGCAACCCGTAGTATCACTAACGTGAGGGTGCTGCGGCACGCTCGCCTGCCCCCAGACACCGCCGTCGAAGGAGATCCCTCGTGCCCGAGGCCGTCATCGTCGCCACAGCCCGCTCACCCATCGGCCGCGCCCGCAAGGGCTCGCTCAAGGACGTCCGCCCGGACGACCTCGCCGCCCAGATGATCCGTGCGGCCCTCGACCAGGTGCCGCAGCTGGACCCCAGCACCATCGACGACCTGCAGCTGGGCTGCGCGATCCCCGAAGGGCAGCAGGGCGGCAACCTCGCCCGCACCGTCGCGATCCGTCTCGGCCTGGACGCCGTGCCCGGCGCGACCGTCACCCGCTTCTGCGCCTCCTCGATCCAGACCACGCGCGCCGCCTTCCACGCCATCGTCTCGGGCGAGGCGAAGGCCGTGATCTCCGCGGGCGTCGAGTCGATCTCCTCCAGCACCGGCAAGCTCATGGAGGAGGACGCCCGCGACCCGCAGTTCCGCGAGGCCTGGGAGCGCACCGAGAAGCGCGCCAGCCGGGAGATCCCCGCCCCCTGGCACGATCCGCGCGAGGACGGCGAGCTGCCCGACGCCTACATCCAGATGGGTCAGACCGCCGAGAACGTCGCGGAGCTGCGCGGCATCTCCCGCGCAGCCCAGGACGAGTACGCGGTGCGCTCGCAGAACCGCGCCGAGGCCGCGAAGGCCTCCGGGTTCTTCGAGCGCGACATCACCCCCGTCACCCTGCCCGACGGCACTGTCGTCGCGTCCGACGACTCCCCGCGTGCCGGCGTCACCCTCGAGTCCGTCGGCGGCCTGGATCCCGTCTTCCGCCCCGACGGCACCGTCACCGCCGGCAACTGCTGCCCGCTCAACGACGGCGCCGCCGCGCTCGTGATCATGGAGGCCGAGTACGCCGAGGAGCTCGGCATCACCCCGCTGGCCCGCGTGATCTCCACCGGAGTGACCGGCCTGAGCCCCGAGATCATGGGCCTCGGTCCCGTCGAGGCCACCCGACGGGCCCTCGCGCTCGCCGGGATGAGCATCGAGGACATCGACCTGGTCGAGTTCAACGAGGCCTTCGCCGCGCAGGTCCTCCCGTCGGCCGAGGACCTCGGCATCGACCACGACAAGCTCAACGTCCACGGCGGCGCGATCGCGCTCGGCCACCCCTGGGGCTCCACCGGTGCCCGGATGACCACCACCCTGCTGAACGGCCTGCGCGAGCGCGACGGCCGCTTCGGCCTGGCCACCCTGTGCGTCGGCGGCGGGCAGGGCATGGCCCTCATCATCGAGAGGATCTCCTGATGACCAGTACGAACAGCACGCGTGACATGACCAGCACCCCCTGGAACGCCCCCGCCCCCGGGCACATCTCCCTCGGCGGCAATCCCGGCAGTGCCGATGACGCCGTGCGGGACTCCGTGGTGACCGACCGCGCCGTGGTCTCCGCGCCCGATGCGTCCGCCGCGACGCCTGCCGAGCTGCTCCCTGTCACCGCAGACCACTTCTCTCTGTTCCAGGACGTGGCCGGCGAGGACCTCGCGGCCTGGCGCGACGCGCGCTCGCTGGCCGCCGAGGTGCTCCCGCAGATCAACGACTGGTGGGACCGCGGCGAGTACCCGATCGAGCTGATCGGTCGTCTCGGCGACCTCGACCTGCTCACCGACGGGCTCGACGTCCCCGGACATCGCTCGCTCACCCCGCTCGCGACGGGCCTGGTGAACATGGAGCTCTCGCGGATCGACGGATCCGTCGGCACCATGGTCGGCGTGCAGGGCGGCCTCGCGCTGCGCTCGATCATGCTGCTGGGCTCGGAGGAGCAGAAGCAGCGCTGGGCCGAGCCGCTCGCGACCGGCACCGAGTACGCCGCCTTCGCCCTCACCGAGCCCGATCACGGCTCCGACTCCGTCTCCCTGGAGACCGTCGCCCGCCGGGACGGGGACAGCTGGGTGCTCAGCGGCGAGAAGCGCTGGATCGGCAACGGCGCCGGCTGCCACGTCTCCGTGGTGTGGGCCCGGGTCGAGGATCCGAGCGATGAGGCTCTGAACGGCCAGGTCAGCGGCTTCCTCGTCGACCAGTCGCTGCCCGGCTACGAGGCCGAGGTGATCCGCGGCAAGGTCGCCCTGCGCGCCATCCACCAGGCGCACATCACGCTGACCGACGTCACGGTCCCGCTGGACGCCCGCCTGCCCGGCGCCCGCTCCTTCAAGGACACCTCGACGGTCCTGTTCGCGACGCGTGCGGGCGTGGCCTGGGGCGCCCTCGGGCATGCGACCGCCTGCTACGAGGCCGCACTCGAGCACGCCACCACACGCATCCAGTTCGGGCGCCCGCTCGCGAAGGCGCAGAGCGTCCAGGTGCGTCTGGCTTCCATGCTGCAGACCCTCACCTCGATGCAGCTCTACTGCGTGCGCCTCGCCGAGCTCGAGGCCGCCGGCACGATCCGCCCTGAGCAGGCCTCGCTGGCCAAGGTGCACAACACCCGCGCGGCCCGCGAGATCGCCTCCGACGCCCGGGATCTGCTCGGCGGCTCCGGCATCCTGCTGGAGAACCGGGTGGTGCGCCACCGCAGCGACATCGAGGCCCTGCACACCTACGAGGGCACCGACACCATGCAGTCGCTCATCGTGGGTCGCTCGATCACGGGGACCAGCGCCTTCGTGTGAGCCCCGCGCCGGCCCGGTCCGGCGCCGGGCGATGCCGGCTCAGGTGCGGGCGGCAGCGCCCGCACCGAGGGTCCTCACCGGGTCACAGCCCGCGCAGCTCCTCGACGAGGGCCTCGGACGGCTCGCCGGGGCACAGCTGAGAGGTCCAGGTCCGCTCCTGGGTGCCCTCGTAGCGAACGCGCACCTCGCCGCTCGGGTCCTCGCAGGTCGAGGGGTCGTGCTCGAGGAGGAGCGTGTTGAGATCGGCCAGGACGGGACCGATGAGCGACCAGGGTGCCAGGAAGCGTGCGGTGCCGGTGGTCGCGTAGGGGTCCTCCTGCTCGGTGAGGGATCCGCCCCAGCCGTCCGGGACGTTGCCGGCGGTGATGTACGTGCCCTCGGCGAAGCCGTCGCCGTCCAGCGCGTAGGTCTCGACCGGGGCGGATTCGTCCGGACCGTCCCCGGCCCAGGGGCGGAACTCGACCGTCCAGTCGGCGGCGGGCCGAGCGAGCTGTTCGACTCTCTCTCCCTGGGAGTCGCGGACCAGGACGTTGAGCTCGCGCAAGGGGGATTCCGGGTCGCAGTCCTGCATGGACGATGCATGGGTGATCGATCCGGAGACCTCGACGGTCTGCAGGCCGGCGTCCATGCAGTCGATCCTCTCGTCGGCAGGGACCGACGGCTCCCAGTCCAGGTAGGTCTCGGTGGCCTGCTCGAGGTGGTCGCGATCCTCCGCGCTCAGCTCCTGCTCGACGGAATAGATCTCCGTGCCGTCTGGCAGCACGTACCGCTCGGTGAGGGTGTGCTCCCCGATCTCGATCGTCGTCTCGCCGTAGTATCCGTCGGGCATGGTCTGCGGGTGGGTGAGGGTGATGACGTCGGTCGCGGCGAGATCGGGTCCGCCGCCCAGCCCCGACAGACTTGGCATCGCGCAGGCGCCCAGCATCAACGTGCTCCCGGCGAGCAGCGCGATGGCCCGGACGGCTCGTGTCGTGATCATCGGGCCCCAGGGGATGCAGCTCATCGCGCCCGGCCTCACAGCCCGCGCAGGGTCTGCGCGAGGGCCTCGCTGTGCTGACCGGGGCAGAGCCGGTACGTCCAGGTCTGGGCGGGCTTCCCGTGCTTGGTCATCCGGATCTCCCCGGTCTGGTCGCCGCAGCCGAGCGTCTTCTGGTTCAGCAGGAAGGCGTTGAGGTCGGTGAGCACGAGTCCGGTGTTGTCCCAGCCCAGAGGTGCCCCGTTCCCCTCCTCGGGAGCCAGATCGGCGCCCCAGTCGGCCGGAGCGTTCTGCGCGGTGATCCCCATGCCGATCTCGTGCTGTGCTGCAGAGAGCTCGTAGCGCTCGATCGGGGCGGACTCGTCCGGGCCGCCCCCGGCGGGGCCCTCCTCGGTCCAGGGACGGATCTCGATCGTCCAGTCGTCGATCGGGTGGGCGAGCTGCCCGAACAGCTCGGGCTCCGCATCGCGGACGGACTGCTTCAGCGTGTGCAGGGGTGTGTCGTCCGCGCAGTCCTGCACGTCGGAGTCATGGGTGATCGATCCGGAGATCGAGACGCTCGTGGCCGCGATGTCGGTGCAGGGAGCGCGCCGCTTCTCCGAGAGCTTCCCCTCCCAGGCCACGTACTTCCCGGCCCGCACCTCGATGAGGTCGCGTGCCTCGGGGTCGAGCTCGTCCGTGGTCTCGTAGATCTCCGCCCCGTTCGGGAGCTCATAGCGCTGGCTGATCGTGTCGGCCGCGACGGTCGTGGAGCCGTGCCCGAAGTACCCGAACATCCCCGCGGCGGAGTTGCCGATGGTGATGACGTCGTCGTCGGCGAGCTCAGGACCGTCCCCGGCGGGCAGCAGCGAGCAGGAGCTCAGCGCGAGCGTGAGTGCGCCGAGCAGGGCCAGCGCGCCGGGTCGTCGTGCAGTCGTCATGGTTCCCCCTCGTCCGGGCTCCCCCGAGCCGTGTGCGGTCAGCGTACTGGGGGGTGCCGCGCCACGACGATGGGGAGGAATCCCCACGCTCGGTACTCGACTCAGGCGCCCCCGAGCGGCAGCTTGCGCTCGAGCTCGGCCCGCCAGGGGCCCAGGTCCCAGCCCTGCGCCGCGACCCAGTCGTCGTCGAAGTAGGTGTCCCCGTAGCGGTCGCCGCTGTCGCACAGCAGCGTGAGCACCGAGCCGCTCTGTCCACGGTCGCGCATCTGGGTGATCAGCTGCGCGGCCGCCACCAGGTTGGTGCCGGTCGAGGCGCCGACACGCCGCCCCAGGTGCTCCGACAGGTAGCGGGCGGCGGCGACCGACGCGGCATCGGGCACCCGGATCATCCGATCCACCACTCCGGGCATGAAGCTCGGCTCGACCTGTGGGCGGCCGATCCCCTCGATCCGGGAGCTGTGCTCCGTGGTGACCGTGGGGTCCTGCCGCACCCAGCCCTCGAAGAAGGCGGAGTTCTCGACATCGGCGACGCACAGCGCGGTGGGCAGGCTGCGATACCTCAGCAGACGGCCGAAGGTCGCGCTGGTGCCGCCCGTGCCGGCGCCGACGACGATCCAGCGCGGCACCGGATGCGGTTCGAGCTCCAGCTGCTCGAACGCGCTGACGGCGATCGAGTTGTTCCCGCGCCAGTCGGTGGCCCGTTCGGCATGCGTGAACTGGTCCATGAACAGTCCGCCCTGCTCGTCGGCCAGCCGCTGCGACTCGGCGGCCATCTGCTCGGCGTGGTCCACGTAGTGGCAGCGGCCGCCGGCCGATTCGATGAGCGCGATCTTGCTGGTGCTGGTGGACCGCGGCACCACCGCCACGAAGGGGATCTCCAGCATCTTGGCGACGTGCGCCTCGCTCACGGCGGTGGACCCCGAGGACGCCTCGATCACCGGCATCCCCGGCCGCAGCTGGCCGTTGACCAGGGCGAACAGGAACAGCGAGCGGGCCAGCCGATGCTTCAGACTGCCCGAGGCATGCGTCGACTCGTCCTTGAGATAGAGCTGGATGTCCCAGCTCGCGGGCAGGTCCACGCTCACCAGATGGGTGTCGGCGCTGCGGCGCCCGTCGGCCTCCAGCCGACGGACCCGCTCCGCCACCCAGGCCCGCAGGGACTCGTCGCTGCGGTCCACGTCCTCGAGCTGTGCCAATGGCCCGAGGGCGGACGGGTCCTGTGCGGCGCGGTGCGTCTCCTCATGCATGGAACGACCGTACCGGGTGCCGGGCTCTACCTGGCGTGGCGGGGTTTGTTGCCGCTGTCGACGATCTGCTGTTCAGGCGGGGATTGTGGGCAGGTAGCGAGGCCTGCGTCACGAGCGCGGTGGGCCGCGGCGCGGTTGCGCAGGAGCTCCACCGTGCGGGCGTCATCCCAGCGCGAGAGCAGGTAGAAGGCGAGCGGCAGCGCAATCGTGACCGCTGCGCGCCACACGAGCGGCGCATCCTTCGGGAGCCAGGTGGCCAGCAGGACGCTCGCGGCTATGAACAGCGAACTCGTTACCCGGGCCGGCGTGATCGCGGGAGCGATGAAAGTTCCCCAGCACCGGATCTGTGCCGTGATCCCGAGCGTGGCGAACAGTCCCAGGAGGACGAAGAGGAGCAGAAGTCGGGCGACGATCGGTACGGGGAGCACCTCGAAGAGGAGCGCCGCCATGGCCGCATAGAGGATCGCTTCCGCCGCGTGCACCGTTCGAGGGACTCGGCGGGGTGTGGTGGGGGCGGCGGTCGACGTCGTCATCTCAGGCCTCCTTGCAAGTTCCACGTTAGGGCATGCCCCTCCGGCAGGGGTCGAAGCTGAGACTGCTCAGGGCGTGCGGACGGCGCCGAACGTCACCCGGCGCCGCAGTGCGAAGCCGAGCTTCTCGTAGCCGCTGATCGCGCCCGTGTTGGCGGCCGACGCGTGCAGCAGGGCGCGATCGCCGCGCTGCTGGATGTGGAAGGCGACGTCGAGCACGAGGCGGGAAGCGAGACCCTGGCGGCGGTGGTCGGGGTCGACCGCGACCGCGCTGATCTCGGTCCAGCCGTCGGGGTGGAGGCGTTCGCCGGCCATCGCGATCAGGCGCCCCTCGCGGCGGATCCCGATGTACCGCCCCAGCTCATGGGTGCGGGGCAGGAACGGGCCCGGCTTGGTGCGTTCGACGAGGGCGAGCATGTCGGCCGAGTCCGCGGCGCCGAGCTCGAGGACCTCGGCGTCGGGGCGGGCGCGCAGACGATCCGTCTGTGTCAGCTGGACGCAGGGGATCGAGAACACCTGCACCCAGCCCTCGGGCAGCACCGGGTCAGCATGCGAGACGCCGACGGTGGCGCCGTGACCGAACACATCCAGGACCGCCTCCCACACCTCGGGATGCTCCCAGTCCCTCACACCGACGAAGGGGGAGACGTCGTCCGGGAAGTGCTTGACGAGGTCGTTCCCGATCGCCAGCTGCGCATGGTGGCCGGTCAGCGAGGACCAGACGGGGTTGTCCAGCACGGTGTCATCCAGCACGGTGTCGTCCGGCGCGGTGTGGTCCAGCGCGGAGTCGTCCGGACGGTCGGAGCCGTCTAAACGGGGATCGCGGGCGCTCTGGTCCTGCAGGGTCATGGGGCTCCTCGAGGGGCGGCTGGGATCGGAGAGGAGTGTCGCTCCGTCGGCTGGTGGAGCCGACGCAGCGACGCTACTCCCGATGGCCCGTGGTGCCCAGAAATGTGTCGCAGAGCAGACGTTCGCGTCCCGAGCCGGCCTGCGCCGCGAGGCGGCCGCCCCGGGAGATGAGGCGATCAGGCGATCAGGCGACGAGGTCATCGATCTGGTTGATCGAGGTGCGCGAACCTTCCTCGACGCCCATGGCGAGCACGGTCTGGAGTCCCTCGCGTGACGCGAAGCTGGTCACGTAGATCGCCTGGGTCGCCCCGTCCTGCTCGGTGAAGGTGCTCACGCAGGTCGAGACGGGCAGATCCGGGTTCGGGGTGAAGCTCTCGTCCGCGAAGCCGTCCTCGTAGCTGAACGAGGAGGGCTCCTCCGTCGTGAGCACGTTCCAGTACCCGTAGAAGCGTTCTCCCTCCGGCCCGGTCATGTAGTAGGTGACGCGACCGCCCGGTGCGAGGTCGTGGTCGACCACCGTCGCCGGGTACTCCGGCGGGCCCCATACCCTCTCCAGCTGCCGCGGGTCCGCGTAGATGTCCCAGATGCGCTGCAGGGGCGCCGCGAACTGCGCGGTGATGGTCAGGGTGAGGGCGTCGAGGTCGTGGCTGATGTCGGTGACAGGCATGGTCAGTCCTTCGGAGGGGAGGGCGGGGCCGGGGCCGGACCGGCCTCGGCGTCGAGGAGGTCGTCGATGCGGGCGATGCGCTCGCGCCAGACGGCCTCCAGCTCGGTGAGCAGCTGCGCGGCGGAGCGCACGGTGCTGGCATCGCCCCGGGTCAGGGTCTCCCGGCCGGTGCGCCGGCGGGTGAGCAGGCCTGCTCGTTCGAGCACGCCGACGTGCTTCTGCACGGCGGTGAGACTCATCGAGTAGTTCCTGGCCAGGGACGATACCGATTGTTCGGTGACCAGGACGCGCCGCAGGATGTCGCGTCGGGTCCTGTCCGAGAGGGCGTGGAACCAGGCGTCGGCCCGGTCGTCGTCGATCTGATGCACGCCACGAACCTACAACCTTGTGGTTGTGGATTGCAAAGCATCCTTCACACGATCTTCATTAAAGGGTTCTTGGCAGTAAGGCAAAGAAATCGTAAAGTCGCTTCCGGGGGCGACGTCGTTCCCTGCCGGAGCCGACGAGGCGATCCGCCTCGGGCCGGGCCGAGTTCACGGGGGAGTGGACGAGATGTCTGCACGGACGGATGGTGGGCGCCGAGTGCGCAGAGGATCGATGATGATGGCCGTGATGGCGACAGGAGCACTCCTGAGCGCCTGCGGGGGAGCTCCGGCTCCCGACGGCGCTGAGGGGGCGCAGGACAGAGGAGCTCAGGGGCAGGGTGCGGTGGCGGCGGATGCCGGTGCGGCAGCGGGCGCGGGGGCCGACGCCGCCGCGGAGGAGACGGGGCAGGCCGGTGATCAGGGGTCTCAGGGGGAGAGCGCCGAGCATCGCCACGACGCGGACCGGGGGAACGGCGGTCAGCGAGCCGACGGCTCGGGTGATCCTGCCCCCGTCGATCGTCCTGCCGATTGGGCAGGGACCATCTCGGCGCAGACGCTCCCGGCCTCCGGCGGGACGCAGTACCTCCTGATGAACTACCTCTACGGGGACCAGCAGACGAGCACATCGCTGACCGGTGACGAGGTCGCGGGCCAGGAGTTCTTCGCCGGCAAGCAGGTCGAGTGCGAGGGGGTCGCCTCGCTGGCAGGGGCATCAGCGAGCTGCCTGCTCGCCGACGGATCGCAGGAGATCCCGCTCGAGGCGCGACTGGTGCCGACCGCCTTCGGGCACTCGGCGCTCCTGCTCAGCGCCGACGAGGACGGGCTCACCGATCTCTCGATCCCGCACGGCACACCGGTCGCGTTCTGGGGTGCGGAGGTGGCGGAGCTCGGGGACGTCACCGCAGAGGACGTCGAGAGTGCCGCCTTCAACGCGGTGCTGATGGCCGATCGGCCTGACGGCGACGTTCCGCCGGAGATCACCATCGACTGCACCGTGCTCGACGGCGGCACCCATGCCACCTGCGAGGTGGCCGGCACGTCCGACGGCGGAGGCGACGGCACCTGGTACGCCACGGCGCAGCCGGGGTACCGCCCCGGGGTCTCGTACCTGTTCTCCCAGCTCCCGGCCTGACCGGGGCAGGGCAGGGTGGGGGCCCTGCTCTGCGACGCCGATGCGCCGCGCTTCCCGGGGAGGGGGAGGCGCGGCGCATCGTGCTGTGCGCACCGGCGATCCTGCGGTGGATCCGTCCTGGCCGCCCCGGCGTGCCGGGGTGGGTCCGCGCCTATGCTCGACCCATGGCACAGCAGAAGGGGGACTCGCCCGGCTACGACTGGGAGCGCGGGGCCCTCCCGTCGAATGCTGGTCCGTCAGGGCCTGCAGGTGCTGTCGATCATCCCCGCATGGCCGACCATCCGGGCACTGCCGGCCATCCAGGCACTGCCGAGCGTCCGCTCCCGGGCGCCGCCGGTCCGTACGGCATCCCTGACCTGCGGGGGAGCTCGGGGCCGACGGGGGCTGGAGGCTTGGATCCGCAGGACGAGCGCCCCTCTCGCGGGATCCCGCCGTGGGCGATCGTCGCGATCGTCGCGCTGCAGGTGGTGGCCCTGGTCGGCTCCGTCGGCCTGATCGTCGGCGGAGCGCTGCGGCTGCTCGACCAGGATGCGGAGCCCGCCGCCGCTCCGGCCACGCGTTCCGGGCCTCCCGAGGAGGCCGTGCCGGACAAGAGCCCCGGGGTCGTCACCGATGCCCAGGGCGAAGAGCTCGCGGACGGCACCGGCGGCTTCGACGACCCGGCCGTCATCGGCGAGCACACCCTCAGCTGGACCACGTGGACCGCCGGCACGATCAGCGTGAGCGCCCTCGATGTGGATCTGGACGCAAGCCTTCCGGGCGCTCAGGGCGCGGACGCGGTCGAGGACGGCTACCGGCTGATCGAGGTGACCTATCAGGTCCTCTACGAGGGGCCGGGGCAGCTCGCCCCCGTCGAGGAGCTGTGGATCTCCGGCGAGTCCCACCGCGCTTACTACCAGGACATCGCGCAGGGTCTGCTCCCCGATCCGATGGAGGAGGTGCGGCCGCTCGGCGACGGGCAGAGCGCCGAGTTCCGCAGCCTGCTCCTGGTCCCCGACGGAGAGCTGGACGGCCTCCGGCTCGGCGTGGAGACCTACAACGGCGAGATCCTCTACTTCGGCCCGCAGTGACCTCGGTGCGCTAGCGTTGCCCGGGACGCGCGGATCGCCGCGCCCCGCACGCCACGCTGAGGAGGGGGACCCCGGCGCACGCCCGGCACACCATGGACCAGTCATCTCCCCGCACACCCCGCACCGAGCCGATGGGCATCGGCGGGCCCGACGGGCAGCGCCCCCGCTCCTCCCGGACCTCCTTCTACGTCGGCATCGGATGCGTCGCCGTGATCCTGGGGCTGGTGCTCGGCGTCGGCGGTTTCTTCGGGGTGCGTGCTGTGACCGGCGGCGACCCGACGCAGACCGCCACCACGGATCCCGCCGGGACCGGAGAGTCCCTGGAGGTCGCGCCGGAGGGCAAGGAGGCGGCGGTGCCGCTCGGCACCTCCTTCCCCGTCGTCTCGCCCGACGAGTTCACCGGTGAGGTGCAGGTGGCCGTCACCGAGATGGACTGGGACGCGACCGCGGAGGTCGCAGAGGCCAACGAGTACAACGATCCCCCGGGCTCCGGCGAGAAGTACGTCCTGGCCACCATGGAGGCGGCCTTCCACGGCGAGGGAACCCTCTCGACCACGTTCTGGGTGAGCGTCACCTATGTGGCCGAGGACGGCGCGGAGTACGGGAACAGCTATGCCATCACCCCGCTCGCCTCCCAGCTGCCCTGGGAGGTCTCCGACGGGACATCCTTCTCCCAGCAGACCGCCTTCCTGATCCCGCAGGACGCCCCCGAGGGCGGACACATCGTGCTCACCCCGACCTCCGGCGTGGATCTCGCCACGGGCACCTGGGTGACTGCGGCCTGACCTCGCCGGATCGCAGTGACCGCGGTGGACACCGGCCCGCGCCCTGAGGCATGATCTATCTGAAACCCGCGGTATCAGACAACCGTGCGGGGATCCGCCACCCCTCGACGAAGAGATCGCGAAAGGTCACCGATGAGCAGCTACACCGAGCACATCACCCGAGTCCTCACGGAGGATCACGAGCACCCAGGCGTCGGCACCGTGGCCGTGCTGACCTTCGCCCCGCCCGAGGGCGAGGAGAAGCGGCCCGCGACCCTCGGCCCCCGCTCCATCGACGCCGTCACCGGTGCGATCGACGCAGCGCTCGACCGCGCCGAGGCCGGGGAGGTCCAGGCGATCGCCCTGACCGGCACCGGGCGCGTCTTCCTCGCCGGCGCTGATCTGTCGATGTTCGCCGATCCCACCGCCGTCTCGAACGTCGAGGCCATGACCCGCGCCGCCCATGCGCTGCAGATCCGCGTGCGCACCAGCTCCGTCCCGGTCCTCGCGCACCTCAACGGCGTCGCGCTCGGCGGCGGCCTCGAGGTCGCGCTGATGGCCGACGTCCGCACCGCCCCCGCCGGTCTGAAGGGGCTCGGCGTGCCCGAGACCAGCCTCGGGATCCTCCCCGGCTGGGGCGGCACCACGCTCCTGCAGTCCGTCGTCGGCCCCGAGACCGCCGTGCGGATGATCCTCGAGGACCCCGCCCGCGACAAGCAGGTCGGCGCCGACGAAGCGCTCGAGATCGGGCTGATCGATGAGATCGCCGAGGACCTCGACGAGGCGCTCGACGAGTTCGCCGCGCTGATCGCCGCCCACGTCGACGTCGACGAATCCGATACCGACATCGTCGACCCGAGCGTCGTCGAGGCCGTCGCCGCGGCCTCCCCGATCCCCGGTGCCTGGGCAGGCCGAGAGGCCCCCCTGCCCGGCGTCGACACCCCCGAGGCCGAGGCGCTGCTCGACGCCCTCGACGCCGCGCACGGCAGCGCCGAGACCCGTCGCACCTGGGCCGCCCGGCTCGAGAACCAGGGTGCGCCGGCCGTCGCCCGCGCCCTCGACCTGCTCCAGAAGCTGCCCGGCTCCACCCTGGAGGACGCCCTCGCCCGGGAGGCCGACGCGCTCGCCGAGCTCGTCCGCACCGACGCCGCCGCGGCCTCGATGTACAGCGCCGAGCTGCTGCGCCGCGGCAAGCCCGGCCGTCGGCCCGTCGACGGAGCGCGCGAGATCCAGCGCGTCGGCGTGGCCGGCGCCGGGCTCATGGCCGCCCAGATCGCCGCGCAGCTCGCCCTCGGGCTGCAGGTCCCCGTGATCATGCGCGACCTCGACGAGGCCACGGCCGCGAAGGGGCTTGCCGCCGCCCGCGAGGTCATCGCCCAGACCGCGGCCCGCGGCCGGATCGACGAGGAGACGGCCACGACGATCGCCGCCGCGCTCGACGCCACCACCGACCTGCAGCAGCTCGCCGACTGCGACCTCGTGCTCGAGGCGGTCCCCGAGGTCCTGACGATCAAGAAGTCCGTGTTCGCTGAGCTCGAAGGCGTCCTGGCCGACGACGCGCTGCTGGTCACGAACACCTCCTCGCTGTCGGTCACCGCGATGTCCGAGGGGCTCGCCCACCCCGAGCGGGTCGTGGGCCTGCACTTCTTCAACCCGGTCGCGAAGATGCCCCTGGTCGAGGTGATCCACACCGAGGCCACCGACGAGGCGACGCTCGCGACCGGCCTCGAGGTGGTGCGCCGGCTGCGGAAGTTCGCGGTGCGCAGCGCCGATGCTCCCGGGTTCATCGTCAACCGCCTGCTGTTCCGGGTGCTCGGCGGGGTGCTCGCACCGCTCGACGCCGGGGCGGATCCGGCCGAGGTCGATGCCTCCCTGGACGCCCTCGGCCTGCCGATGCGACCGTTCGCCCTGCTGGATCTCGTGGGCCTCGGCGTCGCCGACCACGTCGGCACCGTGCTCCAGGGGGAGCTCGGCGACCGCTTCCACGCCTCGCCGGGCCTCTCCGTGATGGCGGAGAAGTCCGCACACTTCACCGAGCGCGGCCGGGACGCCGTGCATCCGCCCGTCTCCCCGACGGTCGCAGAGGTCTTCGGGGCCGACGGCGCGGGCACAGCCGACGGGGCGGGCGCGGCCGGCTCCGAGGCGTCGGCCCTCGTCGGCGACGCCCTGCTGGAGCGGGTCCGCGACGGGCTCGCGGAGGAGATCGCGATCATGCTGGACGACGGCGTCGTCGAGCGGCCCGAGCAGATCGACCTGGCGCTCATCCTCGGCGCGGGCTTCCCGCGGCATCGCGGCGGGATCACCCCGTACCTCGACGCCACCGGCACGTCCCAGCGGGTGGCCGGGCGCAGCTTCCACGGGGAGATGTTCACCCGGGGGTGAGCTCGATCGCCGTCCCATCGTGACCGGATAGCGATCTGGAGGGCGTCTCCCCGCCCGGTCGTCCACGTACGATGTGGCGATCGGGCCCAGGGGGGTTCGGCCTCACACAGACGTGTCGGGAGAGAGGGGACGGTGCCGGGTACGGCGCCGGAGGAGACTATGTCGCAGCCACCGCAGAACGGATGGGGCCAGCAGCCCCAGTCCGGTGACCCATTCGGCCAGGATCCGCAGGGCGGCTACGGCCAGCCGTCACCGAACGGTGGATACGGCCAGGGTCAGCAGGACCAGCAAGGGTTCGGGCAGGACCAGCAGGGCTTTGGCCAGGGTCAGCAGGGCTACGGCCAGGAGTCCGCGAACGGCGGGTACGGCCAGCAGTCCGCGAACGGCGACTACAACCAGCCGACGCAGCAGGACCAGCCCGGCGGCTTCGGGGATGCTCCGGCCTTCGCGCCGACCTTCGGAGGCGGCGGCCCGGGGCAGACAGAACAGCTGCCCGTGAAGAAGGGCCCCGGCAAGCTGCCGTTCATCATCGGCGGCTGCTGCGTGCTGCTCGTGCTGGCGCTGATCGTCGTCGGTGGAGGGATCTTCCTCTTCTCGCGCGGCGGCGAGCCCACCGGCGGCGGTGGCGGCGAGACCACCACCGAGGAGGAGACCACGGAGGAGGAGACCACCACCGAGGAGGAGACCACGGAGGAGGAGACTCCCACCGAAGAGGCCACCACCGAGGAGGAGGCGACCTCGGAAGAGGCCACCACCGAGGAGTCCGCCCCGGCGGGCGACGGCAAGGGCACCGAGGACGCCCCCTACGCACTCGGGGAGACCTTCACGATCGAGGACGGGGACGGCGGCAAGCTCGACGTCACCATCGGTGAGGTGAACTGGGACGCGACCGACGCGGTCATGGAGGTCAGCAGCTCCAACACCGCTCCCGGGGACGACTCGACGTACATCCTCGTGCCCGTGAAGATGACGTACCACGGTGACGGCACGGCCGAGCCGGGCTTCGCGCTGATGGTCGAGTACGTGTCGAGCGCCGGGAACACCTACTCCGACGAGTACGCGATGACGCCCAACGACTGGCTCGACGTCGGCACCCTCCACGACGGGGGCACCGGCGAGTGGGACACCGCCATGATCGTCCCCAAGGATCAGATCAAGGACGGCTCCTTCACCGTCGAGGCGCTCCTGGACTTCACGACGGAACCCACCTGGGTCGCCGCGTCGTGAGTCAGCCGCGAGACTGACCGGAGTCCCGTGCACGCACGGTTCGAAGAAAGCAGCCTGGCACGCTCAACGCGTGCCAGGCTGCTTCTTTCTGCGCCGGGGAACCTCGGGGCTGCTCAGCGCCGCGGGGCGGCCCAGGTCTCGAGCCGCTCGAGGGACTGCTCGATCGTGGCCCGGGACTTGCAGAACGCGAGCCGCAGGTACGAGCTCGCCTCGCCGGCCTGCCCATCCCGGTAGAACGCGGACAGCGGGATCCCCACCACGCCGGCCTCCCCGGGCAGGCGCTCACACAGGTCAGCGGCATCGGTCTCGCCGAACGGCGCGGCGTCGGCCACCGCGAAGTACCCGGCCTCCGGGACGCTCACGCGGAACCCGATCGAGCGCAGTCCGTCGGTGAGCAGGTCGCGCCGCTCACGGAGGTCCTGGGCGAGGTCGTGGAAGGCCGAGGTGGGCATCGTGAGGCCGGCGGCGACAGCAGGCTGGAAGGGTGCGCCCGAGGAGTACGTGAGCCACTGCTTGAGGCTCATGATCGCGGTGATCAGCTCGGGCCGGGCGGTGATCCAGCCGATCTTCCAGCCGGTCACGGAGAAGGTCTTGCCCGCCGAGGAGATCGACACGGTGCGGTCCTTCGCGCCGGGCAGCGTCGCGATCGGCAGATGCGCGGGACCGAAGGTCAGGTGCTCGTAGACCTCGTCGGTCACGATGATCGCGTCGTGCGCGGCGGCCTCGTCGACGATCGCCTGCAGCGCCCCCACCCACAGCATCAGGCCGGTGGGATTGTGCGGCGTGTTCACCAGCACCAGACGCGTGCGGTCGGAGAACGCGGCGCGGAGGTCCGCCTCCGCGACGTCGAGCACCAGGTCGCCGTCATCGCCCGTGCGCGAGGTGATCGGGACCGTGCGGTGCACGCCGCCCGCGAGGGCGATGATCGCCGCGTACTGGTCGTAGAACGGCTCGAGAGTCACCACCTCGTCGCCGGGCTCCACGAGCGCCAGGATCGTCGCGGCCAACGCCTCGGTGGCCCCGGTGGTCACCAGCACCTCGCTGGCGGGGTCCCAGCGCAGCCCGTACCACTGGGACTGGTGCTCGGCGATCGCCTCACGCAGCACACTCTCGCCGAGACCCGGCGGGTACTGGTTCTGACCGGCCCGGATCGCGGCGACCGCGGCATCGGCCACCACGGCGGGCGGGGCGTCGTCGGGGAAGCCCTGCCCCAGGTTCAGCGCGCCGGTCTCGGCCGCCTTCGCAGACATGCGGGCGAAGACGGTGGGGCGGGCCTCGCCGTCGATGAGCAGGCCGGCCGCAGCAGCGGCGCGGGTCCAAGGGCCGGTGGTCTCCATGACCCGAGTCTGTCAGAGAGGGGCGCGGTCCGCCCAGGTGGTCCGGGGCGCGCCCGACGATCTCCGCAGCGTTGGGGGAGCAACGGCAGGGGATTCAACAACGGGGGATTCAACGGCGGGGGAACACGAAGCGTCCATAGGTGACGTAGCGGAACGACGTCGAGACGATCTGTCCGATCAGCGTGCCGGAGATGTTGTCGGCCAGCAGCGAGTCCAGCCCCAGCGCGTACCGGGAGAAGCCCAGGCAGGACAGCTGCAGCCCGGAGGCGATCACGTTGATCAGGACGAACAGCATGATCGACCGGGTGGTGTCCGGGCGCGGGCGGTCGCCGAAGGTCCACAGGCGGTTGCCGAGGTACGTCAGGCACGACGCGGCGGCGATCGTGAGCACCTTCGCCGTGAGCGGGTTGGCGTGCATGAGGCCTTCGCCCCAGCCCTGGGTGGGGTGCCAGAACACCAGCAGGTTGTACATCGCGGCGTCCAGGAGGAACACCAGCCCGCCGACCACCAGGAACTTCAGCGTCGAGGCCAGGTGATCATCGATCAGGCCGCGAAGGGGAGGACGCTGGGTGCGTGGGGTGCGTGGGGTGCGTGGGGTGCGTGGGGTGCGCGGCGGGCGCTGGGTCGACGGACGTGGTCGCCGCCCGGGAGCCTGCCGCTCGTCCGTCCCGGCGAGCTCGAGGGACGAGCAGGAGTCCCAGCCGGGGAAGGGTGTCGACGGATGATCGCCCGATGCGTGCGCTCCAGCCGCTCGACCGTCCGTCGGCCGGACATCCGTCGTCCCGTCGGTCGACGCCTGCCCGTCGTCCGGTTGCGGGGAGGTGTCGGTCCCGGGGGTGCTCGGCGCGCCAGACCCGGACGTCAGGGAGCGCGCGGACCGGGCCGGGTCCGCGATATCCGCCGGGGTCTCGGGGGTCAGCACGCCCGGCACTGTACCCGAGGCGTTAGGATCGGCCTCCTGTCGCAGCGACGGGTCGGAGGCACCTCACATCGAGGCCTCCGAACCCTGGGAGCGCGCGGCACGACCGTTGCGACGGGTCCGGCACCGCCCGGCGCCCTGGGAGCGCGCGGTCACGGCCGCAGCATCGGCCCCGTCGCCCGTCCGGACGCTCGCCCCGCCGGGCGACCCCGTCGGACGGCCTCGTCGGGCCGATCGCCGTGCGGCGCACACGATCACCACCTCGCAGGAAGAGAACGCCATGACTCACATCGCCCTCACCATCGCCGGCTCCGAGACCACCGGAGGCGCCGGGGCGCAGACCGACCTGAAGACCTTCCACCAGCTGGGGACCTTCGGGACCGCGGCCCTGACCTGCATCGTGTCCTTCGATCCGAAGAACGACTGGGGGCATCGCTTCGTGCCCGTGGAGCCGCAGGTCATCGCGGATCAGATCGAGGCCACCACCGCGGTGCACGACATCGACACCGTGAAGATCGGCATGCTCGGCACGCCCGCCACGATCGACGCCGTCGCCGCTTCGCTCGCCGAGCGCAGCTTCACCAACGTGGTCCTGGACCCGGTGCTGATCTGCAAGGGCCAGGAGCCCGGTGCCGCCCTGGACACCGACAATGCGCTCAAGGAGAAGATGCTGCCCCTGGCCACCTTCGTCACGCCGAACCACTTCGAGGCCCTCGCCCTGTCGGGGATGGAATCCATCGAGAGCGTCGCGGAGCTCACCGAGGCCGCGAAGCGCATCCACGACACCTACGACGTGATCGTGCTGGCCAAGGGCGGCGTGGTGCTCGAGGGCGAGGACGCGGTGGACGTGTTCTACGACGGAGACCAGACCGTCGAGCTGCGCAGCCCCAAGATCGGCCAGGAGCGGGTCTCCGGCGCCGGCTGCACGCTCGCCGCCGCCGTCACCGCCGAGCTGGCCAAGGGCGCCACCCCGCTCGAGGCCGCTCGCGTGGCGAAGGACGTCGTGGTCAGCTCCATCGAGAACCGTCAGGGCGGCCATGCGCCCTTCGAGGCCGTCTACCAGGGCAACTACCGGGCCTGATCTGCCGGTCGGCCGGTCGGCTGGTCGGCTGGTCTGCCGGTCTGCAGGGCTGCTGGATCGCCGAGTTGCTGACTCGGCCGGGCTGATTGGGCGGGGCCGTCTGGGCGCATCGCATCCACTGGCGGGCAGTGTGCAGGGAGCCGCTATATGGCGGATCCTGGGCACCTGGCGCCCGTGGGTGCGCAGGGTGACGCCCCTGGTCACGAAATCGTTCCGACATGCGATCGATCGAGGCCTGATCTGGACAGATGCCCCGATTCCGCGCATTCTCGGACCATGAGTGACAGCAGCATGCCCACGGGAGCGCACCGCGCGGAGATTCCGGGAGCGCACCGCGCGGAGACTCCGGCAGCGCACGACGCTGGGCGGTCCGACCCCGGGACGGACAGTTCCGGCACCGCCGGGACGGTCGGGCCCACGGACGGTTCCGGCACCGCCCGGACGCCCCGCGCCTCCCGTTCCGGCGGCGCCCCGAAGGAGATCGGCGAGGCGCTGATCTCGCTGCGCGGGGTCGACAAGTTCTTCGGCGACTTCCAGGCGCTGAAGACCATCGACCTCGACATCCACCGCGGTGAGGTGGTCGCGCTGATCGGGGCGTCCGGCTCCGGCAAGTCCACCCTGTGCCGCTGCATCAACCGCCTCGAGACCATCACCGACGGTGAGATCACCATCGACGGCGAGCGTCTGCCCGAGGAGGGCAAGGACCTCACCCGGCTGCGCAGCGACGTGGGCATGGTGTTCCAGAGCTTCAACCTCTTCCCGCACCTCAAGGCGATCGACAACGTGACCCTCGGCCCGCGCAAGGTGCGCGGCGCGAGCAAGGCGGAGGCCGAGCAGCAGGCCCGGGAGCTCCTCGAGCGCGTGGGCCTCGCGGACAAGGCGAACTCCCTGCCCACCGCGCTCTCCGGCGGCCAGCAGCAGCGCGTGGCCATCGCCCGTGCCCTGGCGATGAGGCCCAAGGCGCTGCTCTTCGACGAGCCCACCTCCGCCCTGGACCCCGAGGTCATCAACGAGGTGCTCGACGTGATGGGCGAGCTCGCGGAGCAGGGCATGACGATGCTCGTCGTGACCCACGAGATGGGTTTCGCCCGCCATGTGTGCGACCGCGTCGTCTACATGGACCAGGGCGAGATCGTCGAGCAGGGCGAGCCCGAGGAGTTCTTCACCGCCCCGCGCAGCGACCGCGCCAAGGCTTTCCTGTCCAAGATCCTCGCGCACTGACGCCCGCCACGCACCGACCCCCACCGAGAGACCGGAGAGACCCATGACCAGCACGAGCTTCCGTCCCCGCCGCCGCGCGATCGTCGCCGCCGCGGCCGCCCTGCCCCTCGTGGGCCTCGCCGCCTGCGGCTCCGACACGGGAGACGGCCCCGACCTCGGCGGCGGCGCCGCTGGCGGTGACGAGGAGGGCTCGCCCTTCGCCGACGTGATCGCCTCGGGCCCCGTCGCCGACGATGACGCGATCTCCGGTAGCGCCTGGGCCGCGGCCATCAAGGAGAAGGACCAGCTGATCCGCGGCGGCACCGTCGCCAACCAGGTCTTCTCCCTCGCCTCCACCACCGGAGGCCAGCCCACCGGCTTCGACGCCGGGATCACCCAGCTGCTGGCCAAGTACATCCTCGGCGAGGGCGGCGAGGAGAAGGTCGAGTACATCGACACCACCGTCGAGACCCGCGAGACCCTGGTCGAGAACGGGACCGTGGACTGCGTGATCGCGACCTACTCGATCACCCCCGAGCGGCTCGAGGTCATCGACTTCGCCGGCCCCTACTACCTCTCGGGCACCGCGGTGCAGGTCCGCGCCGAGGACGCGGAGAAGATCTCCGGTCCCGACGATCTCACCGGCCTGAAGATCGTCACCCAGTCGAACTCCACCGGCGTCCAGGCCGCGGAGGAGTTCATCCCGGACTACGACGCCTCCCTCGTCCAGACCCTCCCGGACAACGAGTCCTGCGTCGCCGCGCTCAAGCAGGGCCGCGCCGACGCGTACGTGCTGGACCAGGGCGTGCTGCTCGGCAACTCCGCCGCGGACCCGGAGGTCGCCGTGGTGGGCGAGCCCTTCGTCGACGACCCCTATGGCATCGGCCTGTCGAAGGAGAGCGAGGGAGCGGTCGACTTCGTCAACACCTTCCTGCAGGAGCTGATCGACTCCGGCACCTGGGAGGCGCTGTGGACGGCGACGATCGGCGAGGTCGTCGACGGGGAAGCGCCGGAGCCGCCCACCCCCGGCGACCTGCCCTCCTGACGGTCGTCGGCGCCCGTCGGACGCACGTCGTCCGACGGGCCGCCGCCCTGTCGGCCGCAGTCGCCCGGCCGACGGTCGGCGCCCTGCCGACGGCCGGTCCCTGACCCCCTTCCCCCGATCGCACCGAGAGGCATCTGATGGACGCCATCCGCGAGAACATCCCGCTGCTGCTGCAGGGCATCGGGACCACGGTCGCGCTGACCGTGCTCGGCTACGTGTTCGCACTGGTCGTCGGCACCGCGATGGCGGTGGCGCGGGTCAGCCCGATCCCGCCGCTGCGCTGGGCGGCGACCGTGTACGTGGAGATCTTCCGCAACATCCCGCTGCTGAGCCTGCTGATCCTCATCGCCTTCGGCCTGCCGGACGTGGGGCTGCGCCTGCCGTACTTCTGGTGCGGGGTGCTGGGGCTGACCCTGTCCTCGGCGGCGTTCGTGTGCGAGAACGTGCGCTCGGGGATCAACACGGTGCCCGTCGGCCATGCGGAGGCGGCGCGCTCGATCGGGCTGGGCTTCTTCGGGACGCTGCGCTTCGTGGTGCTGCCGCAGGCGTTCCGCTCGATGGTGCAGCCGCTGGTGAACGTGTTCATCGGCACCGTGATCGGCTCAGCCCTGTGCTCGGCGATCGCGGTGCAGGAGGTCACCTGGGTGACGCAGACGCTGAACATCCGCTACGCACAGGCGGTGCTGATGTTCCTCATCGCCGGCGCCGCCTATCTGGTGCTCTCGCTCGGCGGGGCGGCGCTCGGCGGCGTGATCGAGCGGGCCGTCTCCCCGGGCAGCGGGCGTGACCGCTCGCGGGCCGGCTCCGCGCTCGACGTGACGGCAGGAGCGCAGGCATGACTTTCACTGCGACCCAGGTCCTCTTCGACGCGCCCGGCCCGAAGGGGCGTCGGCGCATCCTGCTGCTGTCCGTCCTGAGCGTCGTGGTGATCCTCGCGCTGCTCGCGGCGGCGCTGTGGCAGTTCCAGTCCAACGGGCAGCTCGACCCGGGCAAGTGGATCGTCTACCTGCGCGTGGACTACCTCGCGTTCCTCTGGCAGGGGCTGTGGGGGACGCTCAAGGTCACCGCGCTCGCCGCCGTGGTCGCGTTCCCGCTCGGGCTGCTGCTGGCCCTCGCGCGGCTCTCCCGCCTCCGGGTGCTCAGCGCGCTCGCGGCGGTGTGGATCGAGTTCTACCGCGGCATCCCGATGCTGCTGGTCGTGTACGCCTTCCTGCTGGCGCTGCCCGCCTTCGGCGTGACCTTCCCACGGTTCTGGATGCTGGTGATCCCGATGATCCTGGTCTCCTCCGCGACCACCGCCGAGGTGTTCCGCGCGGGCATCAACGCGGTGGACCGCGGCCAGCACGAGGCCGCGGCCGCGATCGGGCTCTCGCGGCGCGACGCCATGGCCTCGGTGGTGCTGCCGCAGGCGGTGCGCCTCGTGCTGCCGAGCCTGATCCTGGCCCTGGTCACGCTGCTCAAGGACTCGACCCTCGGCTACGTGGTCAGCTACAACGAGCTGCAGTTCCAGGGCAAGACGCTCGTGTCGATCACCCGCTACCTGGTGCAGACCTATCTCGTCGTCTCCGTCATCTACATCGTCATCAACTTCCTGCTCACCCGCGTGGCGCTCGCGCTCGACGCGCGGATGAAGGCCCGGGCCGCCGCGTCCTGAACCAGGCCGTCGCGACGCCTCGTCGGCGACCGGTCTCGTCCGTCGGTCCGCGGCCGACGAGCCCGCCGCAGCAGGGGAAGGAGAGCTCTCATGTGCCGTCTGCTCGGCGTCGTCTCCCGCGGCGAGCGCCCGCTGCCCGAGATCCTCCCGGAGGAGCTGCCGCTGTTCACCGCCCTCTCCGAACGGCACAAGGACGGCTGGGGCGTGGCCTGGTATCCCTCGGGGACGGGGGCCGACGGCAGGGATGACCCGGCGCCGCTCGTCCCGCACCTGCGCCGAGGCACCGACACCGCCCGCGCCTCGAACGCCTACGGGGACGCGGTCGCGGAGGCGCGCGGCGAGGTGATCGTGGTGCACCTGCGCCGGGCGAGCGTGGGCCTGGCGCTGACCCCGGAGAACACCCACCCCTTCGTCGAGGGGGAGATGACCTTCAGCCACAACGGCCAGTTCGACCTCTCCGACCAGCTGCGCGAACGGATCCTCGCTCGCGGCGGCCGCGCCCCGCTCGGCACCACCGACTCCGAGCTGTTCCTCTCGCTGATCACCGCCTGGGCGGGCGAGCTCCCGCCGCGGGAGGGGCAGGCGGACTGGGCGCTCGCGATCCAGCACGCGGCCGCCGATCTCACCGCGCTGTCCCTGGACCTCTTCGGCCGCCCGCCCGAGTCGCTGAACTGCCTGCTCACCACGCCCGGCACGCTCGTCGCCTTCGCCCAGCACGATCCGCCCCAGGCCCCGGCCGATCAGCCGACGGAGGTGTACGACCTGCGCTGGCGCGCCGACCACGACCGGGTGCTCGTCTCCTCGACCGGCTACCCGCAGCCCGGCTTCACGACCCTCGACCAGGGTGCGGCGCTGACCGTGCACCGCGGCACGCTGCGGGTCCAGGAGCACCCGCCGCTGCCGGCGGCGAGCTGAGGGTCAGGACACCGCGGAGAACGGACGACATCGGTGGAGCATGCCGACAGGAGCGAGCGGAGGCGCGACCGATCAGGCTCCTGACCGCGACATTTGGGACGACTGTCCAGCGCTATTAGTCTGGAGCGATGACCGCACTGCGCCGCCGCACACTGCTCGCCGTCGTCCTCGCCGGAGGCACGGTGACCGCCTGCACGGAGCAGGACGACTCCGCGACGGACGGCACCGGTGGCGCGAGCGACGGCGGCGGCGAGGCGGCCGACCCGGGCGCCGTCGTCGCTGAGGGTTCGTTCTTCCTGCGGCACACCGAGGTCGCCGTCCGTGTCCACCCCATCGTGCGCAGCGGTGAGCACCTGGTGCTCACCGTCGACCTGACGGCCGAGGGCGACGCCGCCGAGTTCGAGGATCAGTACGTCGTCGGTGGGACCCTCACGGGGGAGGTGACCTCTGCCTGGTCCGACGGCTGGGGTTCTGCGAGCGGAGGGGACACGAGGGACTTTCTCGGCGTGCGCCTGGTGGATCTCGCCGGCGATCAGGTCGCCTCCACGGCCGTGGACGCCGAGGGGAAGACGGTCGGCGTCCGGGCCGACAACGGAGAGACCGCCGACTCCGGCACGCAGGCCCTCGCCGGCACCGTGCAGATCGCCTTCGCGGATCCCGGCACGGACGCCCTCGCCGTCTACCTCCCGAAACTCCCCCTGGTCACCGACGTGCCCGTCATCGAGGCCGAGGTCCCCGGGGTCGAGGGTGCCGAGGAGCAGCTGGACCTCGCCGCGATCGAGGACGCGCCGCTCGAGCCGATGCTCCTGCTGTCTCAGGACCTCGCCGAGCCGCTCCGGGAGACGCGGGAGGTGGGGACCACGACCGTCGCGATCAGCTCCGACGTGCTGTTCGACTCGAGCTCGTCCGAGCTCGACGAGGCAGCGAAGAGCGCCCTGGACGAGGCCGCGCGGCGGATCGAGTCCCACGAGCCCGGTCCCGTGACGGTCATCGGCCACACCGACTCCGTCGACTCCGACGCCTCGAACCTCACCCTCTCGAAGGAGCGGGCCGCCGCCGTCGCGACGGCGCTCGAGAAGCGGCTGGACACCTCCGACTACGAGCTGTCCACCGACGGCAAAGGCGAGGCCGAGCCCATCGCCTCCAACGACACCGAGGACGGCAAGGCGCTGAACCGCCGCGTCGAGATCGTGCTCGAGACCCCGCTGCGCGAGGAGGAGGTGACCCGCGAGATGCCCGAGTTCGAGGGGAGGGCCGGCACCGCTGCCGAGGGCGTGCGGTTCGACGGCAGCGAGCAGTGGGTGCTGCGCCCCTTCGACCTCCAGCTCGGCGCCGCCCGGATGCTCGAGGACCACCTCGTCGTCACTCTCGAGGTCACGCCGAGGGATGAGGACCGCAGCGGCGTGACGGGGATCGGGCAGTTCGACGACGGCATCGGAATGCCCACCGAGCCCGACGGCGTCAGCACGTACACCCTGCTCGCCAGCAGCGGCGCGGTCGGGGTGCTCGTGGGCAGTGTGCTCACCTACCCTGCCTTCCATCGGGCCGGCGGGCCCGCGGAGACCACCCGCCCGCTCACCGATCTCTCCCTGAACACGGCGGCCGACGGCGGGGTGCCGCGGATCATCGAGCTCGTCTTCCCCCGCGACATCGCGGGCGTCGAGGCCGGTGCGGAGGTCGCGCTGCAGTACGGGACAACCGGGCCGCTGGCCTTCGCCAACGAGTCGACCTGGCGGATGACCGAGGTGCCGATCGGGGCGTGAGGCCGCCGCGCCCGGGACGGAGGGGCGCGCCGCTCTTCGCCCGCCGTCACCCAGGGGCGATACTGTGGGAACCCTCGGCGCTCTGCGGCTCGGACAGGTCGGTCCCCGGATCCCCTGATCGCGGTCGACCCCGCCCCTCACCCCACGACGCCCCGTCAGGAGGCCACGTGATCGGTTTCGAGAACGTCCGCAAGGAGTACCCCGGCGGCACCCTCGCCGTCGAGGACTTCACCCTCGAGATCGCCTCTCACGAGGCCGTCGCGCTCGTGGGCACCTCCGGCTCCGGCAAGACCACCCTCATGCGCATGATCAACCGGATGGTCGACCCGACCTCCGGGCGCGTCACGATCGACGGCGAGGACGTCGCCGCGATGGACCCGGTGCGCCTGCGCCGCTCCGTCGGCTACGTCATGCAGGCCTCGGGACTGCTGCCCCATCGCACCGTGCTCGACAACATCACCACCGTCCCCGTGCTGCGCGGCACCGCGAAGGGCGCGGCGCGCGAGCGTGCCCGCGAGCTCATGGACACCGTCGGCCTGGACCCCGCGCTCGCCACCCGCTACCCCGGGCAGCTCTCCGGCGGCCAGCAGCAGCGGGTGGGCGTGGCCCGCGGTCTCGCGGCCGACCCGAACATCCTGCTCATGGACGAGCCCTTCGGGGCCGTGGACCCCATCGTGCGCCGCGAGCTGCAGCAGGAGCTGATGCACCTGCAGCGCGATCTCAAGAAGACGATCGTGTTCGTCACCCACGACATCGACGAGGCCTTCCTCATCGGCGATCGCGTGGTGCTCCTCAAGCCCGGTGGCGTCATCGCCCAGATCGGCACCCCGCAGGAGATCCTCGCGGAGCCGGCCGACGACTTCGTGGCGAGCTTCGTGGGCGCGGACCGCGGGGTCCGCACTCTGCACGTCGAACGGGTCGACGGGCGCGACGTCGTGGTCGACGCCGACGGGCGCGCCGCCGGCGTGCTGGAGACTCGCGCCGCCGCAGGGCGTGGGTCCGCGGGCGACGGGTCGACGGGCGAGAGCTCCTCGGGTGACCTGCCCTCCGGAGACCAGCCGACGGGGGCGACCTCGCCGTGAGCTGGGTGCTCGAGAACCTCGACGTGATCGCGGGCTACACCGGCTCTCATCTGCTGCAGGCCATCCCGCCGATCCTGGTCGCGTTCGTGCTGTCGCTGCCGCTGGCGAAGCTGGCCAACTCCCGCGGCTGGCTGCGCACCGGCGTCACCACCACCTCCGGACTGATGTACGCGATCCCCTCGCTGCCGCTGTTCGTGCTGCTGCCCGGCCTCCTCGGCACCGGTGTGCGCAGTCCGCTGAACATCTCGATCGCCCTGTCGCTGTACGGGCTCGCGCTCATGGTGCCGGCGGCGTCGGACGCCTTCCGGTCCGTGAGCCGGGACGTGCTCGGCTCGGCGACGGCCCAGGGGTATGCGCCGTCGGCTCGCTTCCTGCAGGTCGAGCTGCCGCTGGCGGGCCCCGTGCTGCTGGCCGGGGTGCGCGTCGTCGCGGTCAGCACGATCTCGCTGGTCACCGTCGGCGGTGTGCTCGGCGTTCCCAGTCTCGGCATGCTCTTCGTGGATGGGTTCCGCCGCGGCATCCTCGCCGAGATCGGGGCCGGCGTGGTGCTCACCGCAGTGCTCGCGCTGCTCACCGACGCCCTGCTGGTGCTGCTGGGAAGGGCGCTCATGCCGTGGTCACGGACCAGCACCCGACCCCGCACCAGGGCCCGACCCCGTACGCAGGCGCAGACCCAGCCCCAGACCGGGCCCCAGACGCAGGCCGGGTCCCCGTCGCCGGCGCAGAGCAATGCGGGGAGGCAGTCATGAACGGCAACCCGTACCTCGAAGCCTTCGCCTGGCTCGGGGATCCCACGCACTGGTCCGGGCCCTCCGGGATCCCGATGCGCACCCTCGAGCACCTCGGCTACACCGTGCTGGGCGTGGCCGTCGCCGCCCTGATCGCCATCCCGCTGGGCCTGTTCGTGGGCCACACGGGGATCGGCAAGGGGATCGCGGTGACCGCCGCCGGTGCCGCCCGAGCCCTGCCCACCCTGGGCCTGGTCACCCTGTTCGCCCTGATGGTGGGGATCGGGCTCACCGCGCCGATGCTCGCCTTCGTGATCCTCGCGATCCCGTCCCTGCTGGCCGGGGCCTCCTCGGCCGTCGAATCCGCGGATCCGGCCACTGTCGATGCCGCCCGCGCGCAGGGGATGACCGAATGGCAGATCCTCACGCGGGTCGAGGTGCCGCTGGGGATGCCGCTGATCGTCGGCGGTTTCCGCGGGGCGACCGTGCAGGTCGTGGCCACGGCGATGCTCGCCGCCTACGTCGGGAACGGGGGCTTGGGCCGCTACATCTTCCTGGGGCTCGGCTCCCAGGACTACCCGCAGATGATCGCCGGGTCCGTGCTGGTGATCGCCCTCGCCCTCGTGCTCGACCTCGCCCTGCTGCTGACCCAGCGACTGACCCTGCCCCGCGGCACCCGTCCCGCCTGACCGCCCGCCCGCCTGACTGCCTGATCGCCCGCCCACTCGATTGCCCACCACGATCGCAAAGCCCCGCCTGTCTCAAGGAGAATCATGTCCATCCACAGCACCCGTCGTCACCTGCTCGGCGCGCTCTGTCTCGGCGGCGTCGCACTCGGCGCGGCCGCCTGCAGCTCCTCGGATCCCTTCGCGGAGGAGGACGGCGCCGGCGGCGGCTCATCGGACGGCGGCGGTTCGGCCGATGCCGGCACGATCGTCGTCGGCTCGCAGGCGTACTACTCCAACGAGATCATCGCCGAGCTGTTCGCCCAGGTGCTCGAGAAGGCCGGCCTCACCGTCGACCGCCAGTACCAGATCGGCCAGCGCGAGGTGTACCTCCCCGAGCTCGAGAGCGGCGCGCTCGATGTGATGCCCGAGTACACGGGCAACCTGCTGCAGAACTACGAGCCCGACGCGGAGTCCGCGAGCCCCGAGGAGATCCACTCGGCGCTGTCCGAGGTGCTCCCGGACGGGCTGCGCCTGCTGCCCTTCGCGCAGGCCACCGACCAGGATTCGTACACCACGACCTCCGACTTCGCGAGCTCGAACTCCCTGACCACGATCGCGGACCTCGCCGGCCTCAAGGACCTGAAGATCGCCGCCAACAGCGAGTTCGAGGTGCGCCCCTATGGTCCCGAGGGCGTCAAGACGGTCTACGGCGTGGACGTCACCGTGGTCCCCGTCGAGGACGGCGGCGGGCCGCTGACCGTCCAGGCCCTGACCGACGGGGACGTGCAGCTCGCGGACCTCTACACCTCCGACCCCGCGATCATCGCGAACGATCTGGTGCCGCTCGAGGATCCCGAATCGCTGATCCTCCCGCAGAACGTGGTGCCGGTCGTCTCGAAGAAGGTCGACGATGATGCCGCGGCGGCGATCACCACGGTGATCGAGGCGCTCAGCGCCGACGACCTCGTCGAGCTGAACCGGCGCAGCGTCGAGGAGCAGGCGAGCTCCGCGGACATCGCGAAGGGCTGGCTGGGGGAGAAGGGCCTGGTCTGATGCGTATCGCGGTCACGGGAGCCACCGGGAAGGTCGGCGGGGAGGTCGCGCGCCTGCTCACGATCGAGGCCGACGGAGAGGGCCGGCTGCGCCTGATCGTCCGGGACGCGGCACGGGCCCCGCGGGAGCCCGGCGCGGAGATCGCGGTCGCGGACTTCTCCGACGCCGCAGCCTGTCGCGCCGCGTTCGCGGACGTCGACGCCCTCCTGCTGGTCTCGGCCGGGGAGGCCGTGGACCGCATCGAGCAGCATCGCACCGCGATCACGGCCGCCGCGGAGGCCGGGGTGGGCCATATCGTCTACACCTCGTTCCTCGGGGCGTCGCCGAGCGCCGAGTTCACGCTCGCCCGTGATCATGGCGCCACCGAGCAGCTGCTCCGGGACTCGGGCGTGGCCTGGACGTTCCTGCGCGACAGCTTCTACGCCGACGTGCTGCTCGACTTCGCCGGCGAGGAACGCCTGATCCGTGGCCCGGCCGGGGTGGGCCGCTGCGCGTACGTGGCCCGCGCGGACGTCGCCGAGGTCGCTGCGAGGATCCTGCGCGACCCTGCCCCGTGGGCTGGGCGGGCCCTGGACCTCACCGGTCCGGTCGCCGTCACCCTCGGGGAGGCCGCGCTGCTGATGACCCGGGCGCGCGGTGCCGAGTACGAGTACGTCGACGAGACGCTCGAGGAGGCGCGTGCCTCCCGGGCCCCGTACGGAGCCCCCGACTGGCAGGTCGACGCCTGGATCAGCACGTACACCGCGATCGGGTCGGGCGAGCTCGACGTGGTCAGCGGGGACGTCGAGCTCGTGCTGGGCCGGGCTCCCCGCACGCTCGAGGAGACCGTCGCGGATCCGCTGTGATCGCCCCGGATCTGCTATGACCAGCGGCGATGACCGGGCGGTCGGCTCGCGGATGACATCGCCCCGTCGACGCGGCACAGTGAAGGCATGACGAGCAACGAGACCCATGTGACCGTGACCCGCACCATCGACGCCCCCGCGAAGGACCTGTTCAGCCTGCTGACGCTGCCTGCGCGGCACCACGAGTTCGACGGCTCGGGCACCGTCCGGAACTCGGACGACACCGAGCGCATCGACAAGTCCGGCGAGAAGTTCGTGATGAACATGCACCGCGACGCGATGGGCGGCGACTACCGCACCCACAACTTCGTCACCGCGTACGACGAGAACAAGATGGTCGGCTGGCAGCCCGCACCCGAGGCGGACGATGGCACCGCCCCCACCGAGCCCCTCGGCTGGGAGTGGCTCTACGAGCTCAAGTCCCAGGGCGCGGACTCCACCGAGGTGAGCCTGACCTACGACTGGTCCAAGGTCACCGACGAGAAGCTCCTGAAGCAGGTCGGCTTCCCGGCCATCCCCGAGGAAGACCTCGAGCAGTCGCTCAACCTGCTCGCCGCGGCGGTCACCAACCCCTGATCGCGCCCGGGCAACGGCCTGGCGGGGTCAGCAGAGGGCGCCCGGACACGCCGCGAGGGACGGCCTTGACTGCGGCCCGGACTCTGTCACTCTGGGGTGCAGGCGGCACCGTGGCCGCCCACCGAGCACGAGGAGCTCCATCATGCGTGTTGACGGCACCCACGCCACCTCGAATGACGTCCCTGATGAGATCAAGCGCAGCATCCGCATCAGAGCGACCGCCGAGACCGTCTTCGCGATCGTGCGCGAGCCTGGCTGGTTCATCAACGACGGCGAGTACCGCAAGCACGAGGTGCGGACCGCCGGCGGGATCTCCCGGATCAAGGACTCCGTGTACGGAATCTGCAGTCTGTCGGCCACGGTGCACGAGCCGCCGAACAAGGTCGGCTTCCGCTGGCTGGGAGGAGGCATCGGGGCGATCTCCGACGCCTCCAACAGCGTCGTGTTCACCATCGATCCTGTCGGCTCTTCGCGGTCCGACGAGGTGCGGCTGACCGTCCAGGAGAGCGGATTCGCCCGGCTCGGAGAGGACGTCGCGGTGCGTCGGAAGAACTATGAGGAGAACGCCCTCGGCTGGGACCAGCAGCTCGAACTGGCACGCGACCTGGCCGAGAGGCGTTCGGATCCTCGCGGGCGCGACTGACGGCTGACCGGACCGTCCTCGGCGTGCCGTCCAACGCGGGTGCAACCATAGGGTTGCACCCCGGTCCGTCGTCTGGCACGCTGTGGGGAAGCGGTCGTCGCGGCCGCGCCCCCACGCCGAGGAGCAGGTCATGACCGACCACGACCCCCGTCTCACCACGGACGACGTCCCGGACGAGATCGAGCGCAGCATCCATATCGACGCCACAGCCGAGACCTTCTTCGCGATCGTCTGCGAGCCGGGGTGGTACATCAACGACGGGGAGTACCGCGAGCACGAGGTGACCACCGACGGTGCCGTGTCCACTGTCGTCGACCCCGTGCACGGCACGTTCTCGATCGTGACCGAGGCGCTCGAGCCGCCCCGTCGTGCGGTGTTCCGCTGGCTCAGCGGTGCGTCGGCCGGAGCCGCGGACGACGCCGATGCCTCGTCCACAGTCGTCGAGTTCACGATCCGCCCCGACGGTCCGACCGCGGCAGACGGTGTGCAGCTCACCGTGCGCGAGCACGGTTTCTCGACGATGAGCGCCGACGCAGCGGTGCGTCGCACGACCTTCGAGGAGAACTCCCGGGGATGGATCGAGGAGCTCGAGGTCGCGCGCACGGTGGCGGAAGCCGCGAGGTGAGCCCGCGCCCCGAACCGGACCGCCGGCTGTCCCCGACGGACCCAGCGGGGGCGCCTGATCCCTCGGAGGGCCTGCTCGGTCCAAGCGCCGACGCCGTCTTCACAGCGCTCGCGGACCGCACCCGTCGGCAGATCCTGGTGCGCCTGGCGGAGACGCCTGATGACGCGGGCGCAGTGGCTCGCGATCTGGGTCTGTCCCGGCAGGCCGTCGCGAAGCAGCTGCGGATCCTGGAGACCGCCGGGATGGTCGACGCTCAGCGGGTATCGGCGAGAAGGGTGCACTCGGTCGAGCCGTCGCGGATCCTCGCGGTCTCCGATCTGCTCGGGACCGTGGGCGGCGGTTGGGATCGCCGGCTCGCACGGATCAAGGAGCTGGCCGAAGCGGGGGAGGGGCCCGACCGCGGCGAGGAACCACCGCGCAGGTGAGCGGTCTATCCTCGGAGGATGGGCAGGGTCACCGACACCACGCGGATCCGCACCGTCCGGGTGCGTGAGGGCACGCTGTACGCCGGTCGCAAGGGCGACCACGTCGCCGTCGAAGAGCCCTTGGACATCCGAGTGAACGGCCAGCAGCTGTCGCTGACCATGCGCACACCCGGCCACGACATCGAGCTCATCCACGGCTTCCTGCACGGTGAGGCCGTGATCCGCGACCGCGAGGACATCGTCGAGGCCCGCTACTGCGACGGCGCCGTGGTGGACGACGGCAGCGGCTTCGCGCGCAACACGTACAACGTCATGGACTTCACGACCTCCCGGCCGCAGCTGCTGCCCCTGGTCACGAAGAACTTCACCACCACCTCCGCGTGCGGGGTCTGTGGCTCCGAGAGCATCGACGCGGTCCGGCAGAAGAGCCGCTACACGCTGCTGCGCAGCTGGGCCATCGATCCCCGCGCGATCCTCTCCGCCGCCCGCGAGCTCACCGATCACCAGCCCGTCTTCGCCCGCACCGGCGGTGTGCACGCCGCTGCACTCGTCGACCTCGAGGGGAACCTCCTCGTGGTGCGTGAGGACGTGGGCCGTCACAACGCCGTGGACAAGGTGATCGGCTGGGCCCTGCTCGAGGACCGGCTGCCTCTGCGTGACTGCTTCCTGCTGGTCTCCTCCCGAGCCAGCTTCGAGATCGCCCAGAAGGCGTATATGGCCGGTATCCCGATGCTGGCCTGCGTCTCCGCAGCGACTTCGCTCGCCGTGGAGACCGCCGAGGAGTTCGGGATGACGCTCGTCGGCTTCACCCGCGCGGCCGAGGACGGCGACGGCCGCATGAACGTCTATACCCACCCCGATCGCCTCGACCTCTCCGCCGTCGAAGGCTAATCGGGGCTGCGGGGCTGCGGGACCGGCGGGGACAACGGGCAACGGCGCAACGGGGAACGGCGCAACGGGGCACCGTGGCCAGTAGGGCCAGTAGGGCCAGTAGGGCCAGTAGGGCCAGTAGGGCCAGCAGGACCGGCGAGATCAGCAAGGCCAGCGAGACAGGAAGGTGCCGCCGAGACGATCACTTCACTGGTCACGCTGGAAATCTACCGATAGCGTCTCAGGGTGAACACCACTGAGCATTACGACTTCTGGGCACAGGCCCGCACCGCCCATCCGGACCTCCCGCCTGAGCCTCCGGAGGCCTGGGCCTTCGGCGCCACGGCTGAGCAGGCCGACGAGCTGCTGGCTCTGGTGCTCGCGGGCATCAAGACCGCCACGGCCTCCTCGCTGCAGGACTACGCCGATGACGGTGAGCCGCTGCCCGCGGTCGGGGACCTGTCGATCGTGCTCGACGGAGCCGGGGCGCCGAGCGCCGTGCTCGAGGTGGTCGCGGTCGAGGTGACGCCCTTCGACAAGGTCACCGAGGAGCATGCCCGCGCCGAAGGGGAGGAGGACCGGACCCTGGCCAGCTGGCGCCGTCTCCACGAGCAGTTCTGGCGGGAGCACTCAGCCCACGGCTTCGCCTCGGACATGCCGGTGGTCTGCGAGAGCTTCCGAGTGCTGCACGCGGCATCCCCGCGACGTTCCTGATGCCGCACTGCGCCGAGGAGGGTCGGCGGTCGCTGCACTGGGCAGGCCGATGGTGATGTGACGTGGAGATATCGCCACGGCTCATCACCAGAGGCCCGGCGCCGACTCGGCACCGTGCTTCCGGGTCGGGTCGGGTCGGGTCGGGTCGGGTCGGGTCGGGTCGGGCCGGGTCGGGCCCGGCTGGGCTTGGCCGGGCCGAGCGGGGTGGTATCCGGTGGCGTGAGGTGTGCGGGGTGGCCGGATATAGCGGTGCCTGCACATCTGGTGCCGGTAGATGCGGGCGGCCGCGGCTGCGGCCGCGACTGCCGGTGGATGCGGGCGGGCACGGGCGGCCGCCGCCGCGGGTGGATCAGCGCAGCGCGAGCAGACTCATCGCGGTGACCTCGTCGATGACCAGGTCGGTGGCGACGCCGGCCCGCAGCGCGGCCCGCAGGGGCAGGGCCTTGCGGGTGCCGGCCGCGAGCAGCAGGCGACGGGGGATCCGTGCCAGCTGGGACGGGTCCGGGCCGGAGCAGCGGGCGTTCATCGCGATGTCCCGGTAGGTGCCGTCGGCCCGCAGGAAGACGGTGCACACGTCCCCGACCGCCCCGTCGGCCCGCAGAGACCGCAGATCCTCCTCGGTCAGGTAGTTGTTGGTGTAGACGTGGCTGGGAACGGCCGCGTCGAAGGCGCCCACGCCGAACACGGCCAGGGTGCACTGCTGCTGGGTCTCCAGCACCCGGTGCACGGAGCGCTCGTGCCACATGGCGTCCCGGGTCGCGGCATAGTCGAAGAAGGCGGGCACGGGGAAGTGGTGCACGGTCGCGTCCCAGAGCGCGGCGGCGCGGGAGAGCACCGTGGAGACGTAGGTGAGACCGGAGCCTTCTGTGTTGATCGCCCCGTTGAGCTGCACGATCCGCAGCCCCGGCACAGGGCGCGGCCGCAGCGACCCCACCAGGGCGGCGATGGTGGTGCCCCAGGCCATCCCCACCGTCATCCCCGGCTCGAGCATCTCGTCGAGCATCGTGGCGCCGGCGTCGGCCACCGCCTGCAGGCGCTCGCGCTCGTCCTCGGTGGCGCCGGCGGCGATCACGTGCGCCTGGACGCCGTACAGCTGGGAGATCCGCCGGCGCAGCTCCTCGACCCGGTGCGCTCCGGGCGGACGCAGCGAGATCTGCACCAGTCCGGCCTCCCGGGCATCGCGCAGCATCCGCGAGACGGTCGACCGCGAGACGGACAGGGCGCTCGCGATGGCTTCCATCGTCTGGCTCTCGCCGTAGTACATCCGTGCAGCCGTGAAGGCCGTTTCGAGGCGGTCGTCGGGGGTCATGCCCTCAGTGTTGCACGTTCGTGCACGCGGCTTGCGTGATGGTGCACGGAGGTTCCACGATGGCTCCGGGTGCCGCAGCCAACGGCGGCCCCCACTGCGACGGCTCCGGCACCAGGATGCTCGGCCCCGACGGCCCGATCTCTGAGGATCGATCCCGAGGTCCGACGTCGAGGACCGGACCTGAGGAATCAGCCGTCGCGGCGCAGACGTCACGGCAAAGGAGCACCCACGTGTCCGATCAGCATCGGTCAGAACTCACCCCGGGGAACCGGGCGGAGCATCTCTCGCGTCTTCGCGCCGCGACCCCCCAGAACCCGCTCGACGTGCTCGTCGTCGGCGGCGGCGTCAACGGCGCCGGCGCGGCCTTCGACGCCGCGACGCGAGGGCTCAGCGTGGGCCTGGTGGAGACCCGCGACTGGGCCAGCGGCACCTCCTCGCGCTCCTCGAAGCTCATGCACGGCGGCCTGCGCTACCTCCAGATGCTCGACTTCAAGCTGGTCGCCGAGGCTCTGCGCGAGCGCGACCTGCTCATCCAGCACACGGCTCCGCACCTGGTGAAGCCCATCAAGTTCGTCTTCCCCTTCTTCAAGAAGGTCGTGGACCGGGCGTTCATCGGCTCCGGCGTGATGCTCTACGACGCGATGCAGTCCGTGGGCCGCAAGCGCGCCGTGCCGATGCACCGCCACCTCCTGCACGACAAGATGCTCGACGTCTTCCCGGCCCTGGACGGCGAGAAGGCCGTGGGCGCGCTGGAGTACTACGACGCGCAGGTGGACGACGCCCGCTTCGTGATGATGCTGGTGCGCTCCGCCGCGCAGCACGACGCCTCGGTCGCCAACTACACGAGCGTCGTCGACTACCTCCACGAGGGCACCCGCGTGATCGGCGCCCGGGTGCGCGACGAGGAGACCGGCGAGGAGTTCGAGGTCCACGCCCGCGACACCATCCTGGCCGGCGGCGTCTGGACCCAGGACCAGCAGGACCTCGCCGGGGCCGACGCCGGCCTCGAGGTGCTCGCGTCCAAGGGCATCCACATCACGATCGCCCGCGACCGCATCCCCGCCGTCCCGGACACCGGCATCATCACCCAGACCGAGAAGTCCGTCCTGTTCATCATCCCGTGGGACGAGTACTGGGTCATCGGCACCACCGACACCCCGTGGACCCAGGACCCCCGCGACGTGGGCGCGACCGCCGAGGACATCGAGTACGTGCTCGAGCACGCCAACGCCGTGCTCGCCGACGATCTCACCCGTGAGGACGTCATCGGCGTCTACTCCGGCCTGCGCCCGCTGCTGCAGCCGGTGCGCAAGAACTCCGAGGGCGGGTCCACCAAGGTCTCTCGCGAGCACACCGTGATGGAGATCGAGCCGGGCCTGTCCGCGATCGCCGGCGGCAAGTACACCACCTACCGGGTGATGGCCGAGGACGTCGTCGACTTCGCGATCAAGGACACCCAGCCCGGCCGCCCGAGCCTGACCCGTTCGGTGCCCGTGATCGGCGCCCAGGGCTACGAGTCCCTCGTGCGAGACAAGCAGGAGATCGGCCGACGCTACGGCCTCGACGAGATCCGGGTGGATCGTCTGCTCTTCCGCTACGGCGCCCTGCTCTCGGACGTGCTCGCGCTGATCGACGAGGACCCCTCGCTCGGCACCCCGCTCGAGCACGCGCCCCGCTACCTGCGCGCCGAGGTCCTCTACGCCGTGCGCGCCGAGGGCGCCCGCCACCTCATCGACGTGCTCCAGCGCCGCACGCGCCTGGACTACGAGACTCGCGACCGCGGCGTCCACGCGGCGCCCGAGGTCGCCGCGCTCGTCGGCCCTGAGCTGGGCTGGGACGACGCCACGCGCGACCGCGAGGTCGAGACCTACCGGGACTTCATCGCCGCCCGTCTGGACGGCGAACACACCACCAGCGATGAGCAGGCCGCGGCTCGCCTCGCCGACGCCCCGGAGGTGCCCTCCCGACGATGACGTTCCGGTGCCCGGCGACAAGAGCCGGGCACCGTGCGGGGCGCGCACCGTGCGCGCCCCAGCGGAGCTCCCTCGGGGCTCCGCGACCGGTCGATCAGGGTTCCGCCCGACGCGCCCCCGCTCCACGACGAGCGGCAGGGCTGCGCCACCCGAGGGGCATGCCGCGTCCATCGACGCCGCGGCGCCCCTCCCAGGGACCCGGGCTCGACCGGATCCCGATCCGCACCGACGCGGATCGCTAAGGAGAACACCTGATGGAAACGATCGGAACGATCCTGCTGTCGGAGATCGCGGGCACCGCGATGCTGACGCTGATGGGTGGTGGCGTGGTCGCCAATGCCATCCTCGGCAAGACCAAGGGCAACGGCGGCGGCTGGCTGATGATCAACTTCGGCTGGGGCCTCGCGGTCTTTGCCGGTGTGTGGGTCGCCTTCAAGACCGGCGCCCACCTCAACCCCGCCGTCACCCTCGGCCTGCTCTTCAGCGAGGCCACGGAGTACGCGCCGGGCATCCCGATGACGGTCGGCACCACCCTCACGTACTTCCTCGCCGAGCTGATCGGCGCGTTCCTCGGCGCCGTGCTGGCCTGGCTCGCCTACAAGACCCACTACGACCAGGAGACGGACCCCGGCACTATCCTGGGCACCTTCTCCACCGGCCCGGAGATCCGCTCCAAGGGCTGGAACCTGGTCACCGAGATCATCGCGACCTTCGTGCTCGTGTTCGTGATCATCATGTTCGGCAACACCCCGAACGAGCTCGGCCCGCTCTCGGTCGCGCTGCTGGTGCTCGCGATCGGCGCCTCCCTCGGCGGTCCGACGGGGTACGCCATCAACCCGGCCCGAGACCTCGGCCCGCGCCTGGCGCATGCAATCCTGCCGATCAGGAACAAGGGCGGCTCGGACTGGGGATACTCGTGGGTACCGGTCGCCGGGCCCCTGATCGGCGGCGCGCTCGCGGGCGTAGCCTCGATCGTCTACTTCTGATCATCCGATCCGACCGACTCAGCGGCCTCGCGACGGAACGTGGCGCTGCGACCTCATGACAGCTCATCCATGACGACTCATCCATGACGAAGGAGTTCCGATGAACGACGACACCATGTACATCATGTCCATCGACCAGGGCACCACCTCCACCCGCGCGATCGTCTTCGACCACGGCGGCCAGATCGTCGCCAGCGGCCAGAAGGAGCACGAGCAGATCTTCCCGAAGTCGGGCTGGGTCGAGCACGATCCCAAGGAGATCTGGAAGAACACCCGCGACGTGGTCGGCAAGGCGCTCGTGGAGGCCGACATCAACCGCCACCAGCTGGCGGCCGTGGGCATCACCAACCAGCGCGAGACCGCGGTGGTGTGGGACAAGAACACCGGCGAGCCGGTCTACAACGCGATCGTCTGGCAGGACACCCGCACCCAGAAGATCTGCAACGAGCTCGCGGGCGACGAGGGCGCCGACAAGTACAAGGAGCGCGTGGGCCTGCCCCTGGCCACCTACTTCTCCGGCCCCAAGGTGAAGTGGATCCTCGACAACGTCGACGGCGCCCGGGAGAAGGCCGAGGCCGGCGACCTGCTGTTCGGCAACACCGACGCCTGGCTGCTGTGGAATCTCACCGGCGGCACCAGCGGCGGCGTGCACGTCACCGACGTCACCAACGCCTCGCGCACGATGCTCATGAACATCGACACCCTGGACTGGAACGAGGACATCGCGAAGGACATGGGCATCCCGCTGTCCATGCTCCCGGAGATCAGGTCCTCCTCCGAGGTGTACGGGAAGGGTCGCAAGAACGACCTGCTCATCGACACCCCGATCGCGGGCATCCTCGGCGACCAGCAGGCGGCCACCTTCGGCCAGGCCTGCTTCGAGGTGGGCCAGGCCAAGAACACCTACGGCACCGGCAACTTCATGCTGATCAACACCGGCGAGGACCTGGTGCGCTCCGAGAACGGGCTGCTCACCACCGTCGCCTACAAGATCGGCGACAACAAGCCGGTCTACGCCCTCGAGGGATCGATCGCCGTGACCGGCTCGCTCGTGCAGTGGGTGCGCGACAACCTGGGCCTGATCAAGGACGCCCCCGAGATCGAGGACCTCGCCAAGAAGGTCGACGACAACGGCGGCCTGTTCATCGTCCCGGCCTTCTCGGGCCTCTTCGCCCCGCACTGGCGCTCCGACGCCCGCGGCGCGATGGTGGGCATGACCCGCTTCCACAACAAGAACCACATCGCCCGGGCCACCCTGGAGGCCACGGCCTTCCAGTCCCGTGAGGTGCTGGACGCGATGGTCGCCGACGCCGAGAGCGAGGGCGTCGAGCTCTCCGAGCTCAAGGTCGACGGCGGCATGGTCATGAACGAGACCCTCATGCAGTTCCAGGCCGACATCCTCGGCGTGCCCGTCGTGCGCCCGAAGGTCATCGAGACCACGGCGCTCGGTGCCGCCTACGCGGCCGGCATCGCCGTGGGCTTCTGGGACGGCGAGCAGGACGTCATCGACAACTGGGCCGAGGACAAGCGCTGGGAGCCCGCGATGGACGACGAGACCCGCGACCGCTACCTGCGCCTGTGGAAGAAGGCCGTCGAGCGCACCCTGGACTGGGTCGACGACGACACCGAGGCGCTGTACAGCTGATCGACGAACTGCGAACGCGGAGCAGTCGGCGAGGTACGAGCCAGCCGTGCAGTGTTCGCGGGAGGGGATCAGCAGTTCCACACAGCTGAACCAGCCGACTGTGACCACGCCAGTGCGCGCTGGGCTCCCATCGAGGGAAGCCCAGCGCGCACTGTCATGGGCGGGGCGGGTGATCGCGGGGCATGTCACCGTCTGGCAACGGAGGGCGTCTTCGGCCGGGACGGGGCGTATCCTCGGCGTCACCCTTCAGCACCGACGCCCGCACGGCGTCCCGTCACCATGTCCCCGAGCCGGCCCCGCGCCGCCGCCGGGTTATGACGGGGCCCCGTGCCCCGATCCGCAGCGTTCGTCCCGAGCGCGCTCCGTCCGACCGTCCGCCCCTCGACCCCCATCCCGACCACCTTCCCCACCCCAGAGATCGGAGTCCTCTCATGGATCTCGTCTTCAAGATCATCGCCCTGACGGTGTATTTCGCCGCCATGATCGCCATCGGCCTGTACGCCTTCCGCAAGACCTCGGACGGCGAGGACTACATGCTCGGCGGGCGCCAGCTGCACCCCTTCACCGCGGCGCTCTCCGCCGGCGCGTCCGACATGTCCGGCTGGCTGCTGATGGGCCTGCCCGGCGCGCTGTACATGAACGGTCTGGTCGAGGGGTGGATGGCCATCGGCCTCACGCTCGGTGCCGGCTTGAACTGGGCGTTCGTCGCGCCGCGCCTGCGTCAGTACACGCAGATCGCCGGCAACTCGATCACCGTGCCGAGCTTCTTCGGCAACCGTCTGCATGACCGCACGAACATCCTGCGCGTCGCGGCGGGCGTGATCATCCTGGTGTTCTTCACCTTCTACGTCTCCTCCGGCATGGTCGCCGGCGGCGTGTTCTTCGAGTCGACGTTCGGCGGCTCCTACCTCATGGGCATGCTGCTGGTCGCGGGCGTCACCATCTTGTACACGCTGTTCGGCGGGTTCCTCGGGGCCAGCTACACCGACGTCGTCCAGGGCATCATCATGATGATCTCCCTGATCGCGGTCCCCATCACCGCGATGATCGTCGTCGGCGGACCGGTGGCGATGTTCGAGTCCGTGCGCGAGGTCAACTCCACCTTCGGCTCCCTGACCGCCGGCGGCACCTTCATCGGCATCGTCTCCTCGGCCGCATGGGGCCTGGGCTACTTCGGCCAGCCGCACATCATCGTGCGCTTCATGGCGCTGCGCTCCTCGCGCGACGCGAAGTACGGCCTGGTCGTGGGCATGAGCTGGATGATCATCTGCGTCCTCGGCGCCGTGTTCACCGCGCTCGCCGGCCTGGCCTACTTCCAGCAGAACGCCGATGCGGTCCTCACCGACGCCACCAACGGCGAGTCGGTGTTCCTGGACCTCTCGCAGCTCCTGTTCCACCCGCTGATCGCCGGCTTGCTGCTGGCCGCGGTGCTGGCGGCGATCATGTCCACGATCTCCTCGCAGCTGATCGTCTCCAGCTCCGCGCTGATCGAGGACCTCCTGGGCGGCGTGGGCATCAAGCTCAGCGCCAAGGGTGCCCTGTGGGGCGGCCGCATCGGCGTGCTCGCCGTCGCGGTGATCGCGCTGATCCTGGCCATGAACCCGGACAGCTCCGTGCTGGGCCTGGTCGGCTTCGCCTGGGCCGGTTTCGGCGCCGCCTTCGGACCGATCGTGCTGCTGTCGCTGTTCTGGCGCCGGCTCACCATGGCCGGTGCGGCCGTGGGCATGGTCGCCGGCGCTGCGGTGGTCTTCATCTGGGGCCAGTTCACGCCCGACGTCGCCTGGGGCCTGTTCGGCGATCAGCATCTCTACGAGATCGTCCCCGGCTTCCTGGTCTGCCTCGTGCTGGCGATCGTGATCAGCATGATCACTCCTCAGCCGCCGGCGAAGGCGATGGAGGAGTTCGACGAGATGCTCGGCTCCCTCAAGACCGGAGAATTCATCGATCATTCGGCCGACGCGGAGCCTGCCGGCTCCGGCGCGACCGGTTCCGGCTCGGCGGTCTGACCCGCCCAGAACGCCTGATCGACACCCGGCGCCCGCCCGACGAAGGACCGTCGGGCGGGCGCCGTCCTGTGTGCGCGCTGCTGGATCGGTTCCTGCGGATCAGGCGGCGAACAGCCGCTCGTCGACAGGGCCCGCCACGCCGGGCCGCACCGAGAACAGGGACCCGGCCTGCGGATCCTCACCCTCGGGGAGGTTCTCCCGGCTGGTGGTGATGAACAGGGTGCCGCGGTCCTCGCCGCCGAAGGTGCAGGCCGTGACCTGCCGCGCCGGGACCTCGATCCGGGCGGCGACCGCTCCGCGCCCGTCGAGGCCCAGCACCTGGCTGCCGCCGTGCATCGCGACCCATACGTTGCCCGCCGCGTCGAGCGTGAGCCCGTCGGGGGAGCCGTCCTGGTCGGTGAGATCGGCGAAGGGCCGGCGATGGGTCAGACCGTCCGCGTCGGACCAGTCGAACAGGTCGACCCGGTTCGTCGGGGTGTCGACGTAGTACGCGAGAGTGCCGTCGGCGGAGAAGGCGAGCCCGTTGGAGATGGTGAGGTCGCCGACCTCGCGGCGGGTGGTGCCGTCGGGCAGCAGGCGCCACATGGAGGCGCCGCCGGGGCGGCCGTCATAGGCCATCGAGCCGCACAGGAACGAGCCGTCGGGCGCGATCGCCCCCTCGTTCATCCGCACATCCTCGTCCCACAGGGGCGGGAGCAGGCTCATCGAGCCGTCGGGATCCTCGAGGCCGAAGCCCTTCTCGAGGGCGAGCACCGCGCCCCCGCTCGAGGCGGGGCGCACGCAGGCCACCACCGGGCTGGGGGTGGAGAGCCGTTGCACCGTGCCGTCGGCGGCGAGGTGCATGAGGTCGCCGGCGAGCATGTCGACCCAGCGCAGCCCGCCCCAGGTGTCGGACCAGTACGGGCCCTCGGCGTGATAGCAGATCGAGTCGGTGAGGCGGTCGGCGTGCATGAGGGCTCCATTCGCTCGGAACTGCGGTGCGGCCCACCGTACGGGGTGCAGCTGGTGACGGGTACCCGCGGAGGGAGGAGCAACGGGCTGGCGAGGGCTGGGCGGCGGGCCGCCGCTACTCAGCGCGGCAGCGCTCCGAGGGCCTGCGCGACCGGGACGGCGCTCGCCGCGGCCCAGGCCTGGGGCCGGCACGCGGCGGGATAGGGGAGCGGCGGATCGACATCGTCGCCGCTCGTGCCCCCGAACAGCTCGGGCAGGCGCTGGTCGAAGCCGTCGGCCGCGCGGAGCAGTCCCCGGGCCACGACCTGCGCCTCCGCGTCGAACCCCGCGCGGAGCAGACCGCGCAGGATGTACCCGGTGTCATGGGTCCACACGCTGCCTCCGTGGTACCGCAGCGGCCCGTAGGCGCCGTTGGTCGTGGACAGGGTGCGGATCCCGAAGCCGGAGAACAGGCTCAGATGCAGCAGACGGTCCACCACCTGGCGCTCCTGCGCCGCATCGAGGATCCCGGTGCCGAGCAGGTGGCCCATGTTCGAGGCGACCCCGGTGACCGGGTGCTTCTCGCCGTCGAGGGCGAGCGCCACGAAGGGCCCCAGCTCGTCCTCGCACCAGAACGTCTCGTGGAAGCGTGCGTGCAGGCGCTCGGCCCAGGCGCGGAGGCGGCCGGGGAGGCTGGTGCTGGAACCGTCCCTGGACCCCTCGAGCAGTGTCGACTTCTCGACCGGGCCCGACTCCTCGAGCAGATCCGGCTCCTCCAGCAGATCCGACTCCTCCAGCAGATCCGCGGCGTGCCGGGCTGCGGCATAGGCGTATCCCTGCACCTCGGCCGGGGCGATCGCCCCGGTGGCGACGGAGCCGTCGGCGAAGCGGATCGAGTCCCCGGAGTCCTTCCAGCCCTGATTCGCCAGGCCGTGCCCGGAGTCGTCGAGGTACTCCAGCAGAGCGTCCCCGTCGGCGTCGGCGTGCTCGAGCAGCCAGAGCGACGCCGCCTCCAGCGCGGGCCGCAGCTCGGCGAGGACCGCGTCATCCAGCCCCGCGCGCCGGGCGTCGTGGAGCAGCTCGATCCACAGCGGGGTGGCGTCGATCGTCCCGTAGTAGACCGGCGGCAGACGCGTCTCCACCATGTCCATGCCCTGGGCGCGCACCTCGTGGAGGATCTTCCCGGGCTGCTGCGCGGTCTCCACGTCGACGATCGTCCCCTGGTGACGGGCCAGGGTGCGCAGGGTGCCCTCGGCGATCGAGCGGTCCACCGGCAGCGCGAGAGAGGCGGCGATCAGCGCATCACGCCCGAAGAGGGTGAAGAACCACGGGGCGCCGGCGGCGAAGAAGGTCTGGGCGGGCTCGCCCGGCACCTGCAGACGCAGTGCGTCGAGGTCCGACAGGGAGCTGCGCAGCAGGCGGTCGACGGCGCGGGACTCCGGGGTGGGGGCCGTTGCGGTGCCGGGCTCGATCGAGGCGGCGGGATCGGTCGAGGCGACGGGATCGGTCACCGCGGCCGACGGCGCGATGGCGCCGGCCCACGGCTCGCTCGCTGCCTCGAAGGGGACCGACGGATCGTCCAGGTCGAGGCGCCAGGAGGCGAGCGCCTCCCCGCGGGCCGGCGCCTCGAGCGCAACGGTCCAGGTCACGATGGGCCCGTCGGCCGAGAGGACCTCGTCGGGACCGCGCGAGACTGTTCCGGCACCCACGGTCAGCCGTGCGCGACCGCCCTCAGTCCCGATCGGCCACCGGGCCGTGCCCGGCTCGAGGGTGACAGCCGGGCGGGCCTCGCCCTCGGCGAGCGCGAGGCGATGGTCCTTCACCGCGGACATCGACATCCCGTCGGCGATCAGCGCGAGGCGGAGCACCACGCGGCGGGGACGGTCGTCGTCGGAGACCAGGCGCAGCTGCTCCCGGAACCCGTCGGCGTGCGCCGTGCGGGTGCGTTCGAGGGTCAGCAGCGGATCGCCCGCTCTGTCCGCCGTGGAGACGACATCACGATGGACGATCTCGTCGGCGGCCCGCACCTGCACGCCCAGTGGGGAGAGGTCCGCGGCCCGGGCATCGCAGCGCAGGTCGGAGACCACCCGGGTGTCCCCGAGGTAGATGCCCTCGGCGCCTGCGCCGAGCATGGCGCCGTCGGGCCGCGACCAGGCCTGGACCGGCGCGCGGAGCACGCCGACGAGATCGTGGACGAACGGCTGGTGCCGCGGGATCGGGCGCTGGGCGTCCAGGGGCGGCAGGGCGGTCGAGGCTGCCCCATCTGTCGGTCTGCCCGCGTCCTCGGAGTGCAGGCCGGGCGAGGTGCTCTCGTGCATGGATCCTCCGATCGACGGCAGGCCGGTGCCTGACGGTCAGCCCTCGCTCTGCATGCTCGCGAGGGAGTGGGCGATGTCGCGGGTCGCGGGGTAGAGCTCGCGGTACATCCGGTAGAGCTCGTCGTAGCGCGCCGTGGCGGCGGGGTCCGGCACGCAGACGCGATCGATCGAGTTCCAGGCGTCGGTGTCCTGGCCGTGGACCGCGCGCGCGGCGAGCATGGACGTGCCGTAGGAGGCACCGACGGTGCGGCGCGGGATCTCCTGGGCGAGGCCCGTGACGTCGGAGACGATCTGCGGCCACAGCTCGTTCTGGGTGCCGCCGCCCACGGCGACCACCCGCTCGACGCGCACACCCGCTGCGCGCAGCTCCTCGAGGTGATGGCGCACGCCGTAGGCGGCGGCCTCGAGGGTGGCCCGGTAGAGATCGCCGCGCGTGTGCGAGAGGGTCAGCCCGGCGATCACGCCGCGGGCCGACGGGTCGTGCATCGGGGAGCGCTCCCCGGCGAAGTAGGGGAGCATGAGCAGGCCGTTCGCGCCGACGCCGCTCGCTGCCGCCTCCAGGACCAGGTCCTCGAAGTCGGCCCCTCCGGTCAGATCGCGCATCCATCCGGTGATCGCCCCGGAGCTCGCCATCCCGCCGGACAGGGTGAAGGTGCCCGGCGTGGTCCCGGCGGTCACCCACATCGCACGGCTCGGGGCCGGCTCGGCCGTGATCGCGACCAGGAACGTCGTGGTGCCGTACATGAGCATGACGTCGCCGGGCGAGGTGGCGCCCACGCTGATCGCCTCCGCCCAGGCGTCGGTGCTGCCGGCGACCACGGGCGTGCCCGCCTCGATGCCGCTGAGCTGCTGAGCGGCGGCGGCCGTCACGGTGCCGGCGATGTCGCCGGACCAGGCCAGCGGCGGCAGCTCCAGCCCCGGCGCGACCTGCTCGGCCCAGGGGCGATGCCAGTCCAGGCTGCTCGTGTCGTAGAGCGGGGTGACCATGCTGGCGCTCGCGTGATCGAGCACGTAGTCGCCGGTGAGACGGAACGCGAGATAGGACGACGGCATGAACAGGTGCGTCGCCCGGGAGAAGACGTCGGGCTCATGATCGGCGACCCAGCGGATCTTCGGGCCGGCGGCCTGGGAGGAGAGCACGCACCCGCTGCGGGAGAGGATCTCGTCCTCGCCGAAGCGGTCGGTGAGCTCCTGGATCTGCCGCTCGGCGCGGGTGTCGACCCCGTAGAGGATCGCGGGGCGCACGGGCTCCCCGGCGTCGTCGGCCAGCACCACGCACGGACCCATCCCCGACACGCCGATCCCGGTGACGCGAACATCTGTGCCGGCGGTGAGCTCTGCCGAGATCCCGACGAACTCCTCCCACCACACGCGGGCGTCCATCTCGACGTGGCCGGGCGCCGGGCGCTCCACGGTGTGCTCCCGGGTCGCCGTGCGCAGGATCGTCCCGTCGAGCGCGACCAGCACCCCCTTGGCGCTGGACGTGCCGATGTCGACGCCGAGCACAGCCTCCTCGTACTTCGTCATCGACCAGCCCTTTCGTCGCCGCCTCGGCGTGATGGCCCGGTCGGATCCGCCGATGGGCCTGCTCCATACTGCCACTGACCGCGCCCCGATATGCGTCGCTCCGGCACCGCGGCCCAGGGTCGTGCCCGCGCCCGGATCGCGTCCCGGCGCGGAGTCCGATCCGCTCGGCGTCGGCGCACCTGGCTCAGACGTCGATAGGATCGGCGGACAGAACATATGTGATCCGGGCACATCCGTGCCTCGGCGCAGGGGTCGGGGACGAACTGACGACGACACCGGAACGACGACGACACCGGACTGACGACGAAAGGAGCGGGCATGCTCGACTCGACCATGGACCCGCAGCTCCTGCACCGCGCGGCGTCCGCGTACTACCTCGACAATCTGCGCCAGGCGGAGGTCGCCGATCGGCTCGGAGTCTCCCGTCCCACGGTCAGCAAGCTGCTCACCGAGGCCCGACGCATCGGGATGGTGCGCTTCGAGGTCCTCGACGTCTCCGGCCCCGATGTCACCGATCTGGAGCAGCGGCTGCGAGACCTGCTGGGCATCGATCGGGTGCGCATCGCCCCCGGTGACCAGCGCGAGCGGGAGTTCCGCGGCATCGGCGACCTGCTGGGGGAGGAGCTGCGCCGGCTCGAGCTGCGCCGCGGTGACGTGCTGCTCATCTCCTCGGGGACGACCACGCGCGCCGTGAGCCGGATGCCCGGCATGCCCGAGCTGCGCGGCGTGATCATCGCTCCCACCGTCGGCGGCCAGCAGGAGTCCGATCCGGTCTTCCAGACCAACGAGATCGTGCGGAACCTCGCCGACCGCACCGGCGGCGACCCGCGTTTCATCTTCGCCCCGGCCCTGCCCAGTCCCAGTCTGTGGCGCTCGTTGCAGGCCGATCCGAGCTTCGTGGGGATCACCGACCTGTGGGCTCGGGCCTCCGTGCTGGTCTCCGGCATCGGCGCGCCGTATTCGAGCCGTGAGTCCCTGACGTCCGTGGTCCCGCGCGATGACCCGTCCCTGCGCGACGCGGTCGGGGACGTGTGCCTGCACTTCTACGACGCCGACGGGAACACCCTGGTCTACCCCGGCTCGGACCGTCTGGTGCGCCCCTCGGCGGAGGTCCTGCGCGCCATCCCCACCTCGATCGCGCTCGCCGCCGGGCGCGGCAAGGCCCTGTCGATCCGGGCCGGGGCGAAGGCCGCGCTGTTCACCACGCTGATCACGGACGCGCCGACGGCAGAAGCCGTTCTCGCCGACACGGAGTCCGAACAGGGCTGATCGGGACAGGGCGGGACGGAACGGGGGCTGAGTAGGACGGAACGGGACTGAGCAGGTCTGGGCGGATCGTCGCCCGCCCTTGGGTCTGTCCTGGTGTCCGCTCCTATGCCTGCCACAGTGCCTGCCTCTGCCTCTGCCTCTGCCCCCGCCTCTGCGCACGCCACGTGCCGACATCACGGTCGAACATTTGTGCTTGACGAATGTGCGTCCTGTGCCTAGGCTCACAGGTGACCGGCTTCTGCGGCCCGGGGTGGCCAGGCCCTCCGAGCGGATCCGTGGACGGCGGCCGCCGGTGCCGCGCAGTGAGCCTGAACGTAGTGAAGGAGAAGTGTCGAGATGACCGATGTCCCGAAGACCATGCAGGCCGTGGTGATGCACGCGCCCGAGGACTACCGCCTCGAGGACAAGGACGTGCCCACCCCCGCCGCCGATGAGCTGCTGATCCGGGTCGAGGCCGTCGGCGTCTGCGCGAGCGACCTGAAGGCATACGCCGGTGCCGCCAAGTTCTGGGGCGACGAGAACCGTGAGCGCTGGGTCGAGCCCGGCATCACCCCCGGCCACGAGATCACCGGCCTGGTCGTCACCGGGTCCGACGAGGCGCTCGCGCTGCATGGCGTGAAGCTCGGGGACAGGATCGTCGTCGAGCAGATCGTGCCCTGCGAGGAGTGCATGTACTGCAAGCGCGGCTGGTACTGGATGTGCGGCCCGCACGACATGTTCGGCTTCAAGCACTACGACGGCGGCATGGCCGAGTACATGATCGTGCCCTCGCTCGCCCGCGCCCACACGATCTCCCCCGAGATCCCGCCGCACCACGCCGCGTTCGCCGAGCCCCTGAGCTGCTCGCTGCACGCCGTCGAGCGCGCTCAGCTCACCTTCGACGACGTCGTGGTCGTCGCCGGCGCCGGCCCGATCGGCCTCGGCGCGATCATCGGGGCCTCGCACAAGACCCCCAAGATGGTCATCGCCCTCGACTTCGACGAGCACAAGCTCGAGCTCGCGAAGAAGTGCGGAGCGGACCTCACCCTGAACCCCTCGAAGGTCGATGTCTACGAGGAAATCCGCGCCCTGACCGGCGGTTATGGGGCGGACGTGTACATCGAGTGCACCGGCCACCCCAGTGCGGTCTCGCAGGGACTGAACCTGCTGCGCAAGCTGGGCCGCTACGTCGAGTACTCGGTGTTCAAGGAGAACGTGTCGGTGGACTGGTCGATCATCTCCGACGACAAGGAGCTCGACGTGCTCGGCGCCCACCTCGGCCCGCACTGCTGGCCCGCCGCCATCAAGATCATCGAGTCCGGCGTGCTGCCGCTCGACGAGATCTGCACCCACCAGTTCGGCCTGAAGGACGTCCAGAAGGCCCTCGACACCGTCGCCGACTCCGCCGGCGCCTCGATCAAGGTCTCGATCCTCCCCGGAACCTGACCCGTCCGGCCGCGGTGCCGACGGCTCCGCGGCCGCCGACGCCGACGTCGTGGTCGGAGCGTCCCGCCTGACGCTCCGGCCACGGGGTCCCGGCCACCAGCCGTTGCCCACCCCACCTACGAGCCTTCCGGATCGCAGTCGTTCCGGACCACCTCACGCCTAGTCGTTCCGGATCGCAGCCGTTCCGGATCACTTCACCCCGCTGGGCGTTCCGGACCGCAGCCGCTCCGGATCACCAGCTGTCGATCAGCACCACGGACGTCCGGTGAGCTCGACGCCGAGCTCGCCATCCCGCCGCACACGGCCCGCCGATGAGGGCGGGCCCGCGCCTCCCATCCAGGCCACCGCGTGGTCTGCCCCCGGTCCCGTCGCCGCCCGCAGCAGACGGCCCGCCGGGCCCCTCCAGAGGAAGGCTCTCCATGAGCACAGCAGCAGTCGCCGAGCACGGGAGCCGCCCCCGCCCGGCGCGCCCGCCGAAGAGGCACCTGGGCCGGTGGATCGCCGCCGCGCTCACGGTGCTCGCCCTTCTCGTCGTGGTCCTGGGCACCAAGGTGGTGCCCGACGGGCAGGAGGAGGTCGCCGGGCCCGCCGCGTTCGACAAGGCCACCTTCGGANCGACGGAGCTGGCCGCGGCGATCGCCGCGGACCCGAAGGCTGCCGCCGCGGACCATGGCGTCGAGGCGGCCGGCAACACCGTGTACAGCACCACCTTCACCGGCACGGTCGGGGAGGGGCAGGCCGGTATCTACGACGTCGCCATCGAGGGCATGCCGAAGAACGTCACCGTGCGGATCCAGACCGGCCCGGCCATCAACGGCACCGAGCTCCGCGACGCCACCGGGAACTACGGCTTCGGCCAGTTCACGAACCAGATCGAGTTCCAGGACGCCGGCGCCGCCCTCAACGAGGAGATGAAGAAGCAGGTCCTGGATCCGGTCGATCCGAGCACGCTGAGCGGGAAGACGGTCACCGTGACCGGTGCCTTCACCGCCATCAACCCCGAGGGCTGGCTCGTCACCCCCGTCTCCCTGGAGGTGGCATGAGCACCGCGACCGGGTCCGTCGCACCGGAGGACAGTACCCGTGGCGACAGGGTGCTGGAGGCCCGTGACATCGTGAAGACCTACGGCGGCACCCGGGCGCTGAAGGGCGTGAACTTCGAGATCCATCGCGGCGAGGTCACCACCTTGTTCGGGGAGAACGGCGCCGGGAAATCGACGCTCATGAAGATCCTCTCCGGCGTGGAGCAGCCCACCTCGGGGCAGATCGTCCTCGAGGGCGAGCCGGTCACCTTCGCCACCACGAACGACGCGCGCGACCACGGCATCGCGATCATCCATCAGGAGCTGAGCCTCGCCCCGAACCTCTCGGTGCGCGACAACATCTTCCTGGGCCGCGAGATCACCAGAAACGGGGGAGTGGACTTCGCCGAGGAGACCCGGCAGACCGCCGCGCTCCTGGCGGAGATGCACCTGGACGTGGACCCCTCCACGATGGTCGGGGACCTGCGGGTGGGCCAGCAGCAGATCATCGAGATCGCGCGCGCCCTGTCGATCGACGCCCGCATCCTCATCATGGACGAGCCGACGTCGGCCCTCGCCGCCCGCGAGGTCGAGATCCTGTTCGAGATCATCGAGGACCTCACCTCCCGTGGCGTCTCCCTGGTCTACATCTCGCACCACCTCGAAGAGGCTCTGCGGGTCACCGACCATGCGGTGGTGCTGCGGGACGGCTCCATGACCGCCCGCGGCCGACGCGAGGAGATCGACCTGGACTGGATCGTGCGGCACATGGTCGGCGAGAACTTCGACCTCGGCACCGCCCCGCAGGGCTACGACTTCGGGGAACCGGTGCTGGAGATCCAGGAGCTCACGGTGCTGGACCCCGAGAATCCTGAGCGCGCGGTCGTGGATCAGCTGTCCCTCGAGGTCCGCGAGGGTGAGATCGTCTGCGTCTACGGCCTCATGGGGGCCGGTCGCACGGAGCTGCTCGAGGCCGTCGCCGGTCGCGGGGAGATCGCCGGGGGCCGGATCCTGTTCCGCGGCGAGGAGCTCGGCACCGAATCGATCCGCGATCGCCTCGCGATGGGCATCGGCCTGGTCCCCGAGGACCGTCAGCGCGACGGATTGGTGCCGACGATGACCGTCGGCCAGAACCTCACCCTGGCGAGCATCACGCAGTTCCTGCGTCGCGGCTTGACCTCGCGTCGTGCGGAGACGTCCCTGGCCACAGGGTTGATCCACGACGTCACCGTGAAGGCGCCCGGGCCCGACGTCAGCATCGGGTCGCTCTCCGGCGGCAACCAGCAGAAGGTCGTCATCGGCAAGATCCTCGCGACCCGGCCCGGCGTGATGCTGCTGGACGAGCCCAGCCGCGGCATCGACATCGGCGCCAAGTCCGAAGTCTTCGGCCTGCTCGCGGACCGTGCCCGCGAAGGGCTGGCCGTCGTGTTCTCCACCTCCGAGATCGAGGAGTGCTTCGGCATCGCCCATCGCATCGTCGTGCTGCACCGCGGCCGCATCTCCGCCGAGTTCGGGCCCGACGCCGAGAAGGCCGACGTCATGGCCGCCTCCGGCGAAGTCGTCTCCTCCTGACCCTGCTCCCTGAACGGATACGCCTCATGACCTCCACCGCCGCAGGCGACGCGCCCCGGATGCCCGACAGCCCGACCCCCGACAGTCCGACGCCCGACAGCTCGAAGCGGGGCTCGTCGACATCTGGCTCCTCGACGCGGGAGCGCTCCTCGCTCGACATCTCCAAGGTCCTCATCGAGAGCCGGGCCTTCCTGGCCCTCGCGCTGATCATCGTCATCTTCTCGCTGCTGTCCCCGAACTTCCTCACGGTCAACAACCTGCTGATCATGTCCTCGCACGTGGCGATCTTCGCGCTGCTCTCCCTGGGGCAGCTGCTCGTGGTGCTCACCGGCGGCATCGACCTGTCCGTCGGCTCGATCCTCGGGTTCACCGCCGTGATCGGCGGCTTCCTGCTGCGCGGCGTACCGATCAGCATGTTCGGGGTGACGCTGTACCCCAGCGTCCCGGCGGCCGTGCTCATCGCGATCGTGCTCGGCGGGGCGCTGGGTCTGATCAACGGCGTGCTCGTGGCGAAGTTCAAGGTCGCGCCCTTCGTGGCGACCCTGGGCATGCTCTACGTGGTGCGCGGCTTCGCCCTGCTGATGACCAACGGACGCACGATCAACGACCTCTCGGGCGAGGAGGCGCTGGGCAACACGGGCTTCGAATGGCTCGGGTTCAACCGCATCCTCGGCATCCCTGCCGGCGTGCTCATCATGGCGGTGATCGCCCTGGTCATCGCGGTGGTGCTGGGTCGCACCACCTTCGGTCGGTGGTTGTACGCGACCGGCGGCAACGAGCGCGCCGCGCAGCTGTCCGGGGTGCCCGTGCGCACGGTGACCGTGTGGGTGTACGTCATCTCCGGGCTGTGCTCGGCGGTCGCGGGCATCATCCTCGCCTCGACCCTGACCAGCGCGAGCCCCACCGCCGGCAACACCTACGAGCTGACCGCGATCGCCGGCGTGGTGATCGGCGGCGCCGCGCTCTCGGGCGGCCGCGGCACGGTGCGCGGCACCCTGCTCGGCGCCTTCGTGATCGGCTTCCTCTCCGACGGGCTCGTGCTGATCGGCGTCTCCGCCTACTGGCAGACGGTCTTCGTGGGTGCGGTCATCGTGGTCGCGGTGCTGCTGAACACCCTGCAGTACGGCCGCCCCGGCGGCTCGAAGCGCAGGGCCCGACGGAAGCCCGGGACGGACACGGGCGCCTCGCCGGAATCCCCGTCGGCGCAGAACTCCTCGCCCCAGCGCTCCCCGTCCGATCCCCCGCTGGCTGAGCCCTCGTCGACTGAAACCCCGTCGACCGAACCCTCGTCGACCGAACCCTCGTCGACCGAGCCTCCGCGCCGGGGGTCACCACCGACCGACTGATCCAACCTCCGACCCCTCGACCCAGCTCTCCATCCACCCAGTCTTCTCCATCCACTCAGTCCTCTCCACCCGCTCGCTTCTCTCCACCCGCTCACTCCTCTCCATCCATCCGGCTCGCCGCATCTCGCGCACGAGCTCCGACGCCTCCCGATCGGGAGACGTCGCCCTGAAAGGAACACATCATGGAACGCAGGCATTTCCTCTCCGCACTCGGCATCGGGGCCGCAGCGGCCGGTCTCGCAGCGTGCTCCGGAAGCTCTGACGACGCCGGAGGAGGCTCCGGCGGCGGGTCGTCCGACGGCGGCAGCGATGGAGGCGGCGGGGGCACGGACGGCGGTCTGATCACGATCATCGTCAACGACCCCTCGAACCCGTACTGGAAGATCGAGGGCGACGTCGCCGCGGCGAAGGCCGAGGAGCTCGGCTACACGACCACCATCGGCGCCCACAAGGGCGACACCAACACCGAGAACACCCTGGTCGACACCGCGATCTCCAACAAGTCCGTGGCCCTGATCATGGACCCCGCGAACGCCGACGGCTCGATCGGCACCATCAAGAAGGCCATCCAGGCCGAGATCCCCGTCTTCCTCATCAACGCGGAGATCAACGAGGCCGGCCTCGTCAAGGCGCAGCTGGTCTCCAACAACGCCCAGGGTGCCGCCCTCGGCGCCCAGGAGTGGGTGAAGCAGATGGGGGAGAAGGGTCAGTACGTCGAGCTGTTCGGACTGCCCTCGGACAACAACGCCCAGACCCGTTCCAACGGCTTCACCACCACGATCAGCCAGTACCCGGATCTGGAGAAGGTCGGCGAGGAGGTTGCGGACTGGGACCGCACCAAGGGGCATGACAAGGCCCAGTCGCTGCTCCAGGCCAACCCCGATATCACCGGCCTGATCTCGGGCAACGACGAGATGGCGCTGGGAGCGATCGCGGCCTTCAAGGAGGCCGGGGCGCTCGAGGGGATCATCGTCGGCGGCTTCGACGGCTCGCCGGACGCCATCGAGGCGATCAAGAACGGCGAGCTCGCCTACACGGTGCTGCAGCCGGTCGCGACGTTCGCGGAGCTGGTCATCGAGATGGCCGATGACCTGCTGCGCAACGGCACCGAGCCGGAGACCGAGAAGCAGGCGCTGGACTGCATCCTCGTGACCGAGGACAACGTGGACAAGATGACCGCGCCGTTCACCTACACCGAGTGAGGCCGGGCGCCGCCGCGCCGCGAGGCGCGTGCGGCGCCTGATCGTCATCGCCCCACCGATGATGCACGTCGGTTCCCAGTGGCACATTTGTGCTTGACGTATGTTCTGGATTCGGCCTATGGTCGTGCCGATCCTCGGCCCGCTTCGCCGAGCCCGGGGTCGCGTTCGAAGGTCGGGGATCCGGCCGCGCCCACACGAAGGAGTGTCCTGTATGAGTTCGGCGACGCAGGCAGCCGGTCCGATCGGTGGAACAGGCGGTCGGGAGACCTTCCTGGACCGCCTCGGCATCCCCCACGTGCTGCGCTGGGGCTTCCTCGGCGTGCTCGTGTTCATGACCGGCAACGGCATCGAGTCGAACTTCGTCTCCCCGCACATCGCGCAGGCCTTCGGCGGCGGCGACGACAAGATCGACCTCGCGGCGAAGATCATCACCGCCTACAGCCTCGCAGTGCTCATCGGCTCCTACCTCGCCGGGGCCCTCTCCGACCTCATCGGCCCGCGCCGCGTGATGGCCCTGGGCGTGGCTGTGTGGGTCGTGTTCCAGCTCGCCTTCCTCGGCTCCCTCCAGCTCGAGTCGGTGCCGCTCATCGCGATCTCCTACTTCCTGCGCGGCTTCGGGTTCCCCCTGTTCGCCTTCGCGTTCCTGGTATGGATCAACGCCGTGATCGACAAGGAGCGCAACGGCGCCGGCGTCGGCTGGTTCTACGTCATGTTCACCGGCGGCTTCCCAACCCTGGGCTCGATCGTCGCCGTCTTCCTGATCGGCGGCTTCGGCGGCGGCCACACCGGGCAGACCGGGGCGATGGCTGCCTCCACGGCAGTGGTCGTGGCCGGCTTCCTCATCGCCTGGTTCGGGGTGCGCGAGAGGCACGGCACCATGCGTCTGGCCCCCGAGGGCGAGTCCTCCGGAGCCGTGATCCTCTCCGGTCTGCGCCTGACCTTCACGAACAAGCGCATCGCGATGGGCTTCCTGACCCGCCTGATCAACACCGCCCCCGAGTTCGGCATGTTCATCATCCTGCCCAACGTCATCGCCGGGTCGATCGACGACGGCGGCCTGGGGTGGAGCCAGTCGCAGTGGCTGGTCATGACCGCGATCGTCTACGCCGGGAACATCCTGTTCAATGCCGCCTTCGGCACGCTAGGCGACAAGTGGGGCTGGACGAAGACGGTGCGCTGGTTCGGCATCGTCGGCTCCGCCATCGGCCTGCTGCTGTGGTGGTACGTGCCGCACATGGTCCCGGCCGGCTCCGACTGGGGCTTCGTGGTCTCCGTCGCCGCGGGCACCGTCTTCGGCATCCTGCTCGCCGGCTTCGTGCCGCTGGGCGCGATCATGCCCGCGATCGCCCCGAAGCACACCGGCGCCGCGATGGCCATGTACACGACCGCCGCGGGCGGCGCGACCTTCCTCGGGTCCGCCGTGGTGGCGATCGTGCGCCCGCTCGCCGGGAACGTCGGCGTGGTCTGGGCCTTCATCCTGCTGTACGCCTGCGCCTTCACGATGACCTTCTTCTTCAAGGTCCATCAGCCCCGCCTGCACGGACCGGCCATCGTCGAGGACGAGGCCGACGCGAGCACCGCGGCGTCCTGAACGGACCCTGTCCCGCACGGACCCTGTCCCGCACGGACCCCCGTCCGGTCCGTCCCGCACCCCACCGAAAGAGACACCGATGACCTACCTCTTCGATGATCCGAAGTCCTTCCCCGCCGACGCCGTCGAGGGCCTCGTGGCCGCCCATCCCGAGGAGCTGCTGCAGGTCCACGGCGGCGTGGTCCGCAAGAACGCCACCCCGCAGGGCCAGCCGGCGCTCGTGGTCGGCGGCGGCTCCGGCCACTACCCGGCCTTCGCCGGCTGGGTGGGCCCGGGCTTCGCCCACGGCGCACCGTGCGGCAACATCTTCTCCTCGCCGTCCTCCGACCAGGTCTACTCCGTCGCCAAGAACGCCGAGAACGGCGGCGGCGTGATCCTCGGCTTCGGCCACTACGCGGGCGACGTGCTCCATTTCGGCGTCGCCGCGGAGAAGCTGCGCGCCGAGGGCATCGACGTGCGCATCGTCGCGGTCAGCGATGACGTGGCCTCCGGGGCGAAGGGGAACCATCGCGATCGCCGTGGCATCGCCGGAGACCTCACCGTGTTCAAGATCGCCGGCGCCGCGATCCAGGGCGGCGCGGACCTCGAGGAGGCCGAGCGCCTGGCCTGGAAGGCGAACGACGCCACGCGGTCCCTCGGGGTCGCGTTCGACGGCTGTACGCTGCCCGGCGCCGACGATGCGCTGTTCCACGTCCCCGAGGGGAAGATGGCCATCGGCCTGGGCATCCACGGCGAGCCCGGGATCGACGAGGTGGACATGCCGTCGGCCGCGGAGCTCGCGAAGGTGCTCGTGGACGGCGTGCTGAAGGAGACCCCCGAGTTGGACTCCGACCGTGTCGCCGTGGTCCTCAACGGCTTGGGCACCGTGAAGTACGAGGAGATGTTCGTGGTGTGGAAGCATGCCTCGGCGCTCCTCGCCGACGCCGGCCTCACGCTGGTGCGACCGGAAGTCGGCGAGCACGTGACCAGCCTCGACATGGCCGGGCTCTCGCTCACCGTGATGCGCCTGGACGAGGAGCTCGAGCAGCACTGGCTGGCCCCGGCCGACACCCCCGCCTTCCGTCGCGGCGGCACGGTGGGCGGCGACCTGGGGGAGGAGCGCGGGGAGCTGTACACCCCCGGCGAGGACCCGATCCCCGAGGCCTCCGAGGGGTCCCGCGGCAGCGCCGAGCGGATCACCGCGATCCTCGGCGAGGTCGAGGCCCTGCTGGGTGAGCTCGAGCCGGAGCTGGGCCGGATGGACGCGGTCGCCGGCGATGGCGACCACGGCCAGGGCATGGTGCTCGGCATCCGCGCCGCGCAGGCCACCGCGCAGCGCGTCACCGAGTCCGGCGCCGGGGCACGCACCGTGCTCGTGCAGGCCGGGGCGTCCTGGTCCGCCGAGGCCGGCGGCACGTCCGGTGCGCTGTGGGGCGCGGCCCTGACCAGCCTCGGCAGCGCCTTCGCCGACGAGGAGCCCGTGAGCGACGAGCAGCTCCTCACCGGTCTCGTGCAGGCCGTCGAGGCCGTCGAGCGGCTGGGCCGTGCGAAGCCCGGCGACAAGACGATGGTCGACGCCGCGGTGCCCTTCCGGGAAGCCCTCGCCGACGCCTCGGGATCCGCGGCCGACGCGGTCGTCGCGGCGGCCGCGAAGGCCACCGCCGCCGCCGAGGCCACGGCGGACATCGCCGCCACCATGGGCCGGGCCCGCAACCACGGCGACAAGTCGGTGGGCACCCCGGACCCGGGCGCGATCTCCTTCTCGAAGATCGTGACCCTCCTCGGGGAGCAGTTGAGCAGCTGAGCAGTTGAAGAGCTGAAGAGCTGAAGAGCTGAGCAGCTGAGCAGCTGACCGCCAGCACAGACCCCGCCGCGCTAATACGGGCAGTCGGCTGCACATCCAGACGACCTCACGACCACACGACCACGACCACCACGAAGGAGCAGTCATGGGCTGGAAGATCATCACCGGATCCGACAACGCCGGGTACGGCCACAAGAGCGCGCTGAAGGAGCTGCTGGAGAGCGACCCCCGTGTCGACTCGGTCCTCGACGTCGGCGTCACCGGTCGTGAGGACGGCACCTACTACCCGAATGTCGCCGTCGAGGCCGCGGAGAAGGTCGCCGCCGGCGTGGCCGACCGCGCCCTGCTGATCTGCGGCACGGGCCTCGGCGTCGCGATCGCGGCCAACAAGGTCTCGGGCGTCCGCGCCGTGACCGCGCACGATCTGTACTCGGTCCAGCGCTCGGTGCTCTCGAACAATGCGCAGGTGCTGTGCATGGGCGAGCGCGTGATCGGGCTGGAGCTCGCGAAGGAGCTGGTCAAGGTGTGGCTGGACCTCGAGTTCGACCCGGAGTCCTCCTCCGCCGCGAAGGTCGACGCGATCTGCGCCTACGACGGGTCCCTCGACCCGGCCTGACCGGCGTCGTAGCGGCGGGTCCGCCGGCCCCGCGCCGCCGGCCCAGCGCCGACGGCCCGGCGCCGACGGCCCGGCGCCGACGGCCCGCCGACGTCACGTCGAGAAAGGTGCCAGCCGACTGGCACCTTTCTCGACACGACGCTCTGTCGCTCTGCGGGGCGCGCTCCTCGGCACGTCCCGGGCGGGGTTAGGTCACGCTGTTCCGCTGTTCCGCTGTTCCGCTGTTCCGCTGTTCCGCTGTTTCGCTACTCCGCGAGGGCGCGTCCGCGCTGCTCGGGCAGGGTGAACGCGGCCGCCGCGGCGAGGGCGAAGGCGATCGCGAAGGCGACGAAGGCCAGCACCTGCCCGCCGGCCACGACCAGCACAGGCACCAGGAAAGGCGCGAGCATCGAGGCGATCCGGCCGAAGGCCGCCGCCGCGCCGGTACCGGTGCCGCGCACCGCCGTCGGGTACAGCTCCGGCCCGATCGCGTACAACGCACCCCAGGCTCCGAGGTTGAAGAAGCTCAGCGCGCAGCCGGCGGCGATGATCGTCGCCTCCGAATCGGCCAGGCCGTAGCAGGTAGCGGCCACGGCGGAGCCGGCGAGGAACACGGTGAGCGTCCATCGCCTGCCGAGCACCTCGATCAGCCACGCGGCCATCGCATAGCCGGGGATCTGGGCCAGCGTGATGATCAGCGTGAAGGTGAACGACTGGGTGAGGGAGAATCCGCGCTCCACGAGCAGCGTCGGGATCCAGATGAAGGCGCCGTAGTACGCCAGGTTGATGCAGAACCACACCGCCCACAGCCCGGCGGTGCGGGCACGCAGAGCCGTCGACCAGATTCCTCCGGTGCGCACCGTGTCCGCCGCCGGGACCTCGCCCACGGCGGACGGCGCAGCAGCGCTGACCGTGGCGGCTGCGCGGGCCGCGGGAGCCTCCGACCCTCCGGCCGCGTGCCCCGACCCGCCGGCCGCGTGCGCTGACTCGCAGGCAGTGTGCGCCGAGCTGTCGGCGGACGCTGCCCCGGCATCCAGCCCGGCCGACTCCTCGAAGCTGCGCACCACGCTCTCGGCCTCGTCGTGACGCCCCTTCTGCTCCAGGAATCGCACCGACTCGGGCATGCCCCACCGCACCACCAGGGAATACGCCGCGGGGACGAGACCCACGGCGAGTGCCCAGCGCCATCCCGTCGGCCCCGAAGCGGCCACGAAGGTGCCGATCACGGCGGCGAGGATCCAGCCCAGCGCCCAGAACGCCTCGAGCCACACGATCACGCGGCCGCGGATCCGGGCGGGGGCGAACTCGCTCATCAGGGTCGAGGCGACCGGCAGCTCCGCGCCGAGCCCCAGGCCCACCACGAAGCGCAGCGCGATGAGGGCTCCGACGCCCATGGCGAGCGCCGAGGCGCCCGTGGCCAGGCCGTAGACCAGCAGGGTGAGGGCGAAGACGCTGCGTCGGCCGATCCGGTCGGCGAGCAGACCGCCCACGCTCGCGCCGATCGCCATACCGGCGAAGCCTGCCGAGGCGATCAGGGAGCCGTCGCCCTTGGAGATCCCCCAGTGGACGCTGAGCGCGGCGATCACGAAGGAGATCAGGCCGACGTCCATCGCGTCCAGCGCCCAGCCGATGCCGGAGGCGCCCAGCAGCTTCCCGTGCTTGCGGGTGAAGGGCAGCCGATCCAGGCGCTGCGACCTGGTCAGAGTGCTGCCCTGGTCCGAGGGGGACTCGTCGGGTGAAGCGGGGGCAGGGGTCATCGTCATCTCCGGGAGGGGCAGGAAGGTCCGGGGGACATCATGACGCACGGTCGCGCCCGACGGGGGCCGGGCCGGACGCAAATGCGAGTCTGCGCCGAAGCCGAAGCCGAAGCCGAAGCCGAAGCCGAAGCCGAAGCCGAAGCCGAAGCCGAAGCCGAAGCCGAAGCCGCAGCAGGCGCAGGAGCCTGGCCGGAGTCGGTGCCGGGTGCTCCCGGCGGGGCGTCAGCGGTGGGCGTGCGCGGTGAGGTCGGGCAGCGCCTCGCCGCGCAGCACGGCGAGCGCGCGTCGGGCACGGGCGCCGCCCCAGGGGGAGAGGATGTCCGCGTCGGCCTCGTCGATCAGGGCCCAGTCGTCGAGCTCCTCGACCTGCGGGATCACCGTCGCTTCGAGCTGGGCGCGCGGGATCATTCCGGCGTCGAACACGAAGTGCACGCCCATCGGGGCGCTCCGCACGGCGCTCGAGGGCATCCAGTCGATCGCGAGCACACGGCCCACCTCGACGTCCAGGCCGAGCTCCTCGGCGACCTCGCGCTGCGCGCAGAGTCGGGGATCTTCGCCGGGGTCGACGCCGCCGCCGGGCAGCAGCCAGTGGTCGCGGTAGTTCGGCTTCTCGACCACGAAGCGGCCGTCCTCGTCGCGCAGGATCACCGCGCCGGAGCTGATCACCGTGGGCAGGGAGGCGAAGTAGGCGGGGTCCGGGAGCAGTCGGGGCATGACCCCATCGTGGCACCATCGGCGCCTTCGGGGCAGGGGCAGTCCGTCAGCGGGCGGATCCTGCTGCCGGCGTGAAGCGCACCGAGGTGCCGGGTGCCGCCTGGGCCAGTCGGTCCAACCCCGCACGGGTCACGACGGCGACCACGGGATACCCGCCCGTGGTGGGGTGGTCCGGGCCGAACACGACCGGCAGGCCCGACGGGGGGACCTGGATCGCGCCGGGCACCATCGCCTCGCTGGGCAGCGACCCCGTTCCCTCGGGGACCGGCAGCGGCGGACCGTCCAACCGCACGCCCACCCGGTCCGAGTCCGAGCGCACCGTCCACTCAGCTCGGAGCAGGGCGTCGAGCACGCCGCGGCCCAGGAGATCGTCGCGAGGTCCGGTGTGCATCGGGATCTCGAGCAGGTGGCGGCTGGGAGATCCTGCCCCGCCATCGTCCGCACGGGTGGTCGCGTCGTCGGCCGCAGCGTCGGCTGCATCGTCGACCGGGCCGTCCTCATCGGTCCGGGGAACGGCATCCGGTACGGCATCGAGCCCCTGCTCGCGGCCGACGGTCAGCACGTCGCCCGTGCGCAGCGGCGCCGGTCCGAGCCCCGAGAGCGTGTCGTGCGAGAGGGAGCCGAGGAACAGGGAGTCCGAGGTCTGCTGCTCGTGGTCGGCGGTTCCGGCAGCGTGATCAGTTCCGGCAGGGTGCACCGCCGCGTCGGACGCCCGTTTCACGCCGCAGATCCCTCCGCGCACCGCGACCAGGCGGCGCAGACCCTGCAGCGGAACGCCCAGCGTCAGGACGTCGCCGGGATCCAGGGCGATCGCCCGATCCAGACCCTGGCCGGCGTCGAGCTCGAGCGCTGTGCCCTCGGGATCCGCCCGGCGCACGGTGATCTCTCCCGCTCCGCCGGCGACCGCCAGGACGGTCGGGGCGAGGGCGCGCAGCCGCACCGGCCCCAGCAGCGCCTCCAGGGCGGTCGCATGGGTCCGATTGCCGACCGCGGCGTCGGCCCGGGCCAGCGCTCCCCGATCGAAAGCCCCCGACGGGCTCACCCCGATCGCCCCGTGGCCGGGCCGTCCGGCATCCTGCAGCAGCAGCTGCGGTCCGGGAGAGAGCACCTCGAGCGCCGGGTCGCCGGGCGGCGGGAGCGTCGCTGCGGCATCACGACGACGGCCCAGCCGACGAGGTGCCGCTGCGACCCCTGACCTCGCCCTGGCCAGGACAGATGCTCTGGTCGTCGTGGAGGACGTGGAGGACGTGGACGTCGTAGAGGACGTGGTTGGTGTGGGAGCCGTGGCGGCGGCCCGCACGGACGGTCGACGGGCGACGAAGCGCACCCGTGATCCGGGGAGGAGCAGCGCGGGCGGCGTGCGTTCCGGGTCGAACAGCTCGGCGTCGGTACGCCCGATCAGCTGCCACCCGCCCGGGGAGGGCCGGGGATAGATGCCGCAGTACCGGGCAGCCAGGCCGACGGCGCCCGCGGGAACGGAGGTGCGCGGCTCTCCTCGGCGCGGAACGTCCCAGGGCGGGCCGCCGGCAGGGCGTCCGTCGGCGCCCGACTCTTCAGCGACCGGCTCCGCGGTTCTCGGCTCCTCGGCGACCAGGTACGGGAACCCCGGGGCGAATCCGCCGAACGCCACGGTCCACAGTGCTCCGGTGTGCGCGGCGATCAGGGCATCGGTGCTCATCGAGAGCAGGTCTGCCACCTCGGCGAGGTCCGCCCCGTCGTAGACCACGGCAAGGGTGTGCTCCGCAGCGTCGGCCTGCTCCTCGGCCGCTGCGGGCAGGGTGCTCAGCAGGTCGGCGAGCTCGTGGCGATCGCGCGGCGCCGCACCGACCAGCAGCAGCGTGCGTTCCGCGGGGACGAGGTCCACCAGATGCGAGGGGGCAAGAGCTCGCAGAGCGGCGGCCGCGGCGAGCACGGCGCCCGTGTCCGGATACTCGGCCAGGATCGAGACCTCCCCGGCCTGGTGCACCGCCGAGGGCGGCCCCAGCAGCTCAGGCGCTCCGGCTCCGTCAGAACCGCTGCCCACAGAACCGCTGCCCACAGAATCTCTGCCCACAGAATCCCTGGTCACAGAGCCGCCTCGAGCCGCACGCCGACGTCCTCGAGACGGTCGCGGACCGCGCGGGCGAGCGTCACCGCGCCGGGGGTGTCCCCGTGCAGACACAGGGAGCGGACGGGGAGATCGACCCACGTCCCGTCGTCAGCGCGCACGCGGCGCCCGGTCGCGATCTCCAGCGCCTGGTCGACGACGGCGTTCGTGTCGGTGAGCACGGAGCCCGGGCGACTGCGCGGCAGGAGCGTCCCGTCGGAGAGGTACGCCCGGTCGGCGAATCCTTCGAGCACCACGTTGATCCCGGCCGTGCGTGCCGGCGCGAGGACGGCCGCCCCGGGAGCGGCGAGCAGCGACAGCTCCCCGCCGAGCTCCCGCAGGGCCTGCACCACGGCGGCGGCCTGCGCGTCGTGGTGGGCCAGGGCGTTGTACAGCGCCCCGTGCGGCTTCACCCCGCGCACCGTGGTCCCCTCGGCCCGCGCCATCGCCTGCAAGCCGCCCACCTGCACGATCACGAGATCCGTGAGCTCGGTCGGGGAGATGTCGAGGAAGCGTCGGCCGAAGCCCTGCAGGTCCGGATAGGCGACGTGCGCCGTGACCGCGACGCCCCGGGCGGCCGCGCCGCGCAGGGCCGAACGCATCGTGCCGGGGTCCCCGGCATGCCCGCCGCAGGCGATGTTCGCCGTGGTCACGACGTCGAGCATGGCGGCGTCATCCCCCATCGACCAGTCACCGAAGCCCTCCCCGAGATCGGCGTTGAGGTCGAGCAGCACGGGGTCAGCGGTCATCGGTGATCGTCTCCTTCACACGGGGCGGAGGTGCACTTCCCTTGCCGGCCTCTCTCTGGCTGGCCTTTCCATTGTCGGCCCTTCCATTGTCGGCCCTGCGGCCGCGGGGCGACAGCCGACGTCAGTCCGCCAGGTCGTGCGGTCCCTCGGCCCACACCGGAAGCGGGTGCCTGGCCGATAGTGTCGAGGTATGAGCCAGACCCCCGCCGACCAGCCCGAACCTTCCCGAGCAGGCCCGTCGGGAGCATCCGATCCCGCGGGGCCCGGGGCGGTCCCTGACCTCCCTGCCGGCCTCGGCTCGAGCGACCCCGAGGCCCCCATCGCCTATTCCGCGGCCGACGCCGCCGCTGCCGCGGACGTGCTGGACCGTGCGGGAGAGAGCGATCCGGAGATGCTGGTCGCCCTGAGCGATGAGCAGCTCGCGGCGCTGGACGGCTACGCGCGAGCGCAGTTCACGGCGACCCCGTGGCTCGACGAGCACGCTGATCAGCGCCGATTCGCCGCCGGGGTGGGGCTGCGGTCGCTGATCGCCGCCGGTCAGGTGAGCGGGGGGATCGAGCCGAGCATCGGACGCCAGCAGTGGACAGCGGAGCCGATGATCGCCGGCTGTCTGGTGCTGCGGCGCACCGCGACCCTGTTCACCACCGCCGAGCGCACCGTGCAGACCGCGCAGGGTCCCGAGGTGCAGCGGCTCCACTATTACGTGCATCAGGGTGGAGTGCTCGAGGAGGAGGTCACCCCGCTCGGCATCCACCGCTTCACGTCCTTGCGTGCAGCGCAGGTCAATGCCCGTCTGCTGGCTGTCGTGGACCCTGCCGGGGTCGCCGCCGACGGCGGGGAGCCGATCCAGGTTCGTGCCTCCGAGCTCGCGGCGAGCCCGCTCGCGCAGCGGCTCGCCGCCACGCGCGCGCTGACCGTGTTCACGATCGTCACCACGGCGGACGGCGGAGTGAGCCAGGCGAGCGTGTATGCGACCGGCGACGAGGTGCTCGTCATGGAGGCCCTCGATCCGGGAGCGGACGATCCTGTGCTGGAGTTCCGCAGCGTCGACTCCGCGGAGCTGCACGCGCTGGCCACCGTGCTGGTGGGTGCCGCGGGCTGACGCTCGGCGGACCAGTGGAGTGCAGCGGAGCAGTGCACGTCAGCGCAGCGCAGCGGACCAGTGCAGGTCAGTCGGGATATCTTGCATGCCGCCGCCTGCCCGGGACGTTCGTGCGGGGTCGTTCGGCGCTGGGCGTTCCAGCATTCCAGCGTTCGAGCACGTCCTCGAGCCGGCCGTGCAGGCGCATGGTCGCGTCGGGGTCGGCGCGCGTGGGTCCGTCGTTGAGGATCACGACCGGTGTGCCCTGCTTGCCGGCGGCGCGCACGAACCGCAGTCCGGACTGCACGGTGAGGCTCGAGCCGAGCACCAGCAGCGCCTCCGCCTGGTCGAGAGCGGTGAAAGCGGCGGCCACCACTTCGGGGCGTGCCGATTCCCCGAAGAACACCACGTCGGGTTTGAGGATCCCTCCGCACAGCGGGCACGGCGGATAGCGGAAAGAGCTGGTGCGATCCACCTCGGCGTCCCCGTCGGGCGCCTGGGCGGCGTCGGCCGCGAGATCGGGCAGCCGTGCCGCGAGCTCAGGGTTCATCGAGAGCATCCGCGAGTGCAGCGCCGCGCGGGAGGAGAGGGCGTCGCAGCTCTGACAGCGCACCCGGTCCAGTCGACCGTGGAGGTCGAGCACCGGGGAGGAGCCGGCGGCCTGGTGCAGTCCGTCGACGTTCTGGGTGATCACCGCGGGGGTGGAGAACAGGGTGTGGCCGAGTCGGGCGAGCAGCAGATGGGCGTGGCCCGGGCGGGCACGGTTGAACTGCTCCCAGCCGACGGTGGAGCGTGCCCAATAGCGGCGTCTGGCCAGGTCATGCCCCATGAATTCCTGGTAGGTCATGGGGGAGCGGGGCACGGCGTCGCGGCCTCGGTAGTCGGGCAGCCCGGAGCCGGTGGACATCCCCGCGCCGGTCAGCACCGCGACCGGGCGTCCGCGCAGCAGGTCGCGGGCGGCGTCGACCTCGTCGGACGGGCTCTGCAGGCCGTATTCGCTGCTCTCCATGGGACCCCAGGCGGGCAGGCGCGGTCCTCGTCGCCGACCGGTGGATCCCGCGACAGGGGCTGCGGTCGAGAACCAGCGGCCGACGTCCGCCGCTGGGCCGATGTCCGCAGCTACACCGGCGTCCGCAGCTGCACCGGCGTCCTCCGCCGGGTCGATCTCTGCCGTCGGGCCGGTGTCTGCCGCCCGGCCGGTGCGGCCTCGGGTGCCCAGCGCACGTGCAGGGTCGGTCGGGCCCCGGGTACCGGATGTTCCCGTCGGCTCACCGTGATCGGACCGGCCCGGCGGTTCCCCGGTGACCGAATCGCTGTTCATCCCTCGAGCGTAGGTGCTGGGTGGGGGTCCGTGTCGGGAGACCCGCGTCGGGCCCGGCGTCGGCGGGCGATGAGGCCTACCGCAGCAAGCAGTCCTGCCCCGGCAACGGCGACGGAGTAGACCCGCACGAAGCTTTCCAGGGTGTCCCCGCCGGCCTGGCCGAAGGCATATCCGGCGATCACGAAGACGGCATTCCAGATTCCCGACCCGAGCCCTGTGGCCAGGGCGAACAGGCCGACGTGCATCCTCTCGATGCCCGCTGGGATCGAGATGAAGGTGCGCACCATCGGCACGAAGCGGGCGATCACGACGGCAGGGAATCCCCAGCGGTCGAAGAATCGCAGAGCCGCGTCGACGTCGCCCTGCTCCAGCAGCGGGAGGCGGGCGATGACCGCCCTGGTGCGGCGAAGTCCGAGTCCTCGGCCGACGGCATACACCCCGAGGCCACCGATCACCGACCCGGCGGTCGTCCACGTCAGCGGGACCAGCACGTTCTGTCCGTCCGACGCCGCGGCGACTCCGGCGAAGGGCAGCAGGATCTCCCCGGGGATCGGCGGGAAGATGGCCTCGGCGGCGATGACCAGTGCCGTGCCCGGCCCGCCGAGGAGCTCCATGAGGCCGATGGCCCACGCGGTGATGTCCACGGCCGCCTCCTTCCGCCGGATGAGCGCGACGCTAACCGCCAGGAATGGCGGGATGGTGAACAGTGCATGGCGATGGGTCGCATGAGGTGGGTGCTGCGCGGGCAGCTGGACAGCGCGAGATCAGTCGGGACGGTCGACGGTGCCGTCGGTGTAATCGGTGCCGTCGGTGCTGCTCGGCCCGCTTCCCTCGCCGAGGTTCCCTTCGACGTCACGCTGAGCCTGCTCCTCCTGCGGAGGTGGTGTGTCCGATGAACTCGTGAGCTCAGGTGGTGGCTCGATCCGAGGCCCCGTGAGGGCTGTGGGCCCGGTAGTCCTCACGGTGCCTCCCCGGCTGGTCCAGGTCACCTGATGGCCGGGGCTCTCGGTGGAGAGCTCGACGGAGGTGGTCTGCTGTTCCTTGTCGTTGCAGAAGGCGCAGAGCCCCTGCCCGTTGTCCAAGCAGGTGTGGCCGCCGGCCGCGTAGGGCCGGATGTGGTCGCTGTGCCGGATCGGGGCGTTGCAGAACGGGCCCCGGCACGTCACGTCGCGCCAGCGGATGAATCTGGCCAACGCGCGGGGGAACTCACGCGCCACGGAGTCGACCGCGACGAGCTCACCGGTGGTGGGATGCGTGTAGAGCCTGCGGAGGGCGAGCCTGACCGCGGGGGCGTCGGCCCCGAACGCGTCGTCCAGCCCGCGGGTCTCCACCGCTACAGGGTCGAGGTCGGTGGGTCCCGCGGCAGCATTCTGCGTTCCCGGGCCGCCGGTCGGGACGGCCGGCGCACGATCCTGAGCGAGCTCGCGCAAGGGCCCGGAGAGCTCGTGACGCAGTGCTTCGACGGGCACGGGGCCGTACCCCTCGACGTGGGCGAGCTCGCCCTGTCCCGGATGCAGCAGCGCCCGGTCCGTGATGATCACGCCGATATCGAGGTCGGTGCGGTCCATGCCGTCCTCTGCGCCGAGGAGGGACGCGATGAACGAATCCGCCTGGATCTGCTGATGGCCGCGCCGGTCGCCGCTCGCCCGGAGCCGCTCGGCCTCCAGGGAGAGGCGCTTGCGGATCTTCATCGCGTCCAGGGCGGGCAGGCGCGCCGAGACCACCGCCATCCCGTGCTCGCCACGGCGCACGGTCACGCTGCGAGTTCCCCGGGCATGCTCGTGCCGACGGCTTTCGCCCTCCGCATCGGACGCTGCGATCGCTGCAGCCACCGCGCCCTTCCACTCCTCGGTTCCGCACCCGTCGAGTGCGGCGAGGCGGGTCCCGAGCAGGGCATCGACCTGTTCGCGCTGGGCAGGTGCCAGCGGCGCGACCGAGGCGGCCATGGCCCGGACGGCGCTCTCGCTGAGCAGGCCCGTGGCCAGGGCTCGAAGCATCGTCGGCATCGACTCCACGAGGCGTCGCGCAGAGGCGAGCGTCCTGCTGGCCAGGTCCGGGGAGCGACGGGTGCTCATCGAGACGTCGCGCGCTGCAGCGCGGTCCGCACGCCGGTCCGTGTCCTCCTCCGGCTCGACGGCCTCCAGCTCGTACGCGGCATCGGCCTGCGCGGCGGCACGGTCCTCGTCCCGCAGCGCATCCGCCAGGGCGACCATGCACCGCGTCTCCAGGGCGTCCATCGCGGAGCGCTGCTCCTGCAGGCGTCGGATCACGGCGGAGTACTGCCCCGAGGAGCCGGGCGCCGGCGAGAAGAGGCCACCGGGCTCGGTGGCCAGCTCGACCAGGAGGAATCCTTGGTCCCCCAGGAGCTCGGCGAGCGCCGTCGGCCCCTCCGCGCGAAGCGCATCGAGCAGCTGCTGGGCGGGATCGCCCTCCGCTGCCTCGGTGTTCTCCGCGTAATCGTTCATGCCCACCATGATTCGCGGGACCCGCGGCCGAGGGAACCGGCGAGTCACGATGGTGGAAAACCACCCGCTGTGGAGGAAAGGTCGGCATGGAGCCGAGCCCGGCAGCAGGCCTGCACCTCGTTCACGGCGCGGTCGCACCAGCGTGGCGGCACGACTCACGGCGCGGTCGCCGCACCCACGTGGCGGCACGACTCACGTCTCGACCGCACTCATGTCGCGACCTCCGTCGAAGCGCGGGGCACGTGTGCTCAACCCTCGGGCTGCATGCCCTCCAGGACGCTCAGGATCTCGCCGGCGACATCGGCCGGGGGCCGGTTCCCGAACAGGGACTCCTCGCCGAGCCGGGAGAGCTCGTCGCCGAATCCGACGCCGGAAGCGGGGGTGACCAGCGGCGGCCGCACCACCTCGGCCTGCATATCGCGTGCGAAGTCGAGCGAGACCATCTCGTCGTCGTCGAGAACCGTCGCGATCTCGTCCTGCAGCTCGGGGAACGAGGTCACGCCGCGTTCGATCTTGAGGATCTTCGCGGCCTCCGGATCGCGCAGCAGGAAGTTCACGAGCGTGGCGGCGGAGTCCACGGCCTTCGAGCCCGCGGCGATCGACCAGTACATCGAGGCCTTGTTGACCATCTGCGGATCACCGCTGGTGCGGGCGGGCAGGCGCAGCAGCTGCAGGGGCGCTCCGGTGGACTTCTGGAAGGTCTGCACCTGGGTGTGGAACTGGAGGTGGAAGGCGGCACGGCTGGTCCCGAACCGGCCCTGCTCCACACCGGCGGCGAAGTCCTCGATCTGCTCCGAGGGGCCGACGACAGCCCCGGACTCGACGAGAGCCAGGGCGTACTCGAGGTAGGCGACGATGGTGTCCTTGCTGACCAGCGTCTCGTCCTCACGGGGGAACAGCTGCTCGCCGCTCTGGCGCGCCCAGGCGCCGAGCTCGGCGGCGCTGGTGCCGAAGAAGTCGAAGCCGATGATGTCCTCGTCGGCCTCCTTCGCCCAGTCGCTGACCGCGCCGGTGATCTCGGCGAAGTCGTCCCAGGTCCATGAGGTGTCGTCCGGCATGTCGAGGCCGGCCTGCTCGAGGATCTCCGGGTTCACGCCGACAGAGAAGATCCCGACGCCCAGCGGTGCGCCGACGAGCGTGCCGTCGGCCAGGCGCCCGGTGTCCAGCACGGCCTCGTCCATCGCGCTGAGGTCCAGCAGATCGGAGACGGCCTCGAGGTCGAGCAGCGAGTCCCGGGTGCCGTAGGAGTCGATGTAGGCCTCGTCCATCTGCAGCACGTCCGGGGCGTCGCCGCCGGCGAACTGGGTGGCGAGCTTGTCCCAGTACCCCGTCCACTCGCTGTACTCCGGGCTGACGGAGATGTCGGCGTGGGCCTGCGTGAACAGGTCCAGGGCGTCGCGGGTGAGCCCGTTGCGCAGATCGCCTCCCCACCAGTAGATCCGGACGGCGCTGCCGTCCCCGCCCGAACCGCCGGAGCCTCCTGAGCCGCCGGCGGCGTTGGGGCCGCAGGCGGCGAGGACGGGCAGGGTTCCGGCGGCGAGCAGTCCGAGGGTGCGTCGGCGGGTGATCATCGTCGATCCTTCCGGCAGGGCTCCGGCGGTCGGGCCCACGTCCATGGGGGACCTCGACCCGCTGAGTCGTTTCAGGGCGAGCTGTGCGGTCACAGTAACCGGCCGTTCGCAGCGCGGACAAGGGGTTCCGCACCGGAGGCGGCACGGAGGGTGTTCACGGTGGCGCCGGGCCGGCATCGTGGTTCCCGGGCGGGTCACCGGATGGGTCGCCGGGCGAGTTCGCCGGTGACGACATGCAACGTTGTAGATTCTGCGCCAGGATGGCGACCGGTCCACGCGGCGGCAGCGAGAGGGTCGCGAGCGGGCCGTGACTCAGCCGTAACGCCGACGGGTTGACAAGACGGGTCGTCAAGCGCTTTCCTGAGGTGAGCCGCCTGGCGGCCGCCGCCCCCTGAGCGGGACGGCGGAGAGCAGGTGGCCAGGAGGAAGGGATGAAACCTTTCACCGCCGCAGTGCCCTGGTGCGCGCCGTCGTGCGTGCTGGGTCGCAGTGGGCAGGATTCCAGCGGTCCGGGTCTCGGGCCGACGGGGCCCGCCCGAGCTTCGCCCCCGATCCGGGCCGACCATGGTGGTCGACCCGAGGACCTCGCTACGGCGCCCTGGATGCGCATTCGAAGATCACAGGAGATCTCATGGTCACTCGACGTTCTGCACTTGCCCTCGGCCTCGCCGTCCCCGGCCTCGCGGGCCTCGCGGCCTGCGGCCCCAACTCCTCCGGCGGCTCCGGCGGAGGCGGCGGCGAGGACGGCGCCTCGACGCTCCGCCTCGCCTGGTGGGGCAACCCCACCCGTGACGAGAACACGCAGAAGGTGGTCGAGGCCTACAAGCAGGTCGACGACGCCGTCACCCTCAAACTCGAGCCGGGCGAGTGGAGCGGCTACTGGGACAAGCTCGCCACCCAGACCGCCGGCGGCGACTTCCCCGACATCGTCCAGATGGACGAGAAGTACCTGGCCGAGTACGGAGGGCGCGGCGCGCTGCTCGATCTGGCCGGCGCCGGCCTGAACACCGACGACTTCGTGCCCGGTTCGGTCGAGGTGGGCGAGCTGCCCGACGTCGGCCTCGCGGCGATCAACGCCGGGCTGAACGCCTTCGCGTTCCTCATCAACCCGATCCTCTTCGAGGAGGCCGGGGTCGACATCCCCGACGACACCACGTGGACCTGGGATGACCTCATCGACACCGCGGTGAAGATCTCCGAGAACACCGACAAGGGCACCTACGGCATGACCCAGATGGGCTCCATCCAGGGCCTGTTCCAGGTGTACGTGCGGCAGGCCGGGCAGGACCAGTACAAGGACGGTGCCGCCGGCTTCGACGCGAAGACCGCCACGAGCTGGTTCGAGTGGTCCAAGAAGATCCAGGACAGCGGCGCCGGGCCCGACGCCAGCGTCTCGGTCGAGGACGCGGCGCAGGCGATGGACCAGTCGCTGTTCGCCACCGGCAAGGTCGCCATGACGGTCGCCTGGTCCAACCAGGTCGTCGCGCATGACGGACTCGTCCCCGAGGGCGTGCTCGTGCTGCGCCCGCCGTCCATGGAGGGCTCCGCCTCCGCGGCCCAGCTCTGGTACAAGGCGTCTATGTACTGGGCCGTCTCCGCGAAGGCGTCGGACCCTGAGGCCGCGGTCGCTTTCGTGGACTTCCTCGTGAACTCGCCGGACGCCGGCACGATCCTCTCCGTCGAGCGCGGCGTGCCGGGCAACATGACGGTGCGCGAGGCGATCGTGCCCGACCTCGACGAGGCCAACAAGAAGGCCGTGGACTTCCTGGAGTCCATCGAGAGCGAGCTCGGCGATGCCCCGGAGATCACCCCGCAGGGCGGCGGGCAGTTCGAGGACATCCTCACCCGTGCCGGAGAGGACATGCTCTTCGGCAACCTGACGCCCGAAGAGGCAGGCCAGCGTCTGCTCGACGACCTCACCTCCGCTCTTGGCTGAGGCGCCCGGCGCAGAGAAGCCCGGCGCAGGAACAGCCGGCGCAGAGACTCCCGACGCAGAGACACCCGACGCTGAGACAACCCGTGCCGCAGCGCCCTGCCAGGAGGGGAACAGTCCCCTCCTGGCAGGAACCTCCGGCGGAACGATGAAGGGACGTGACCGATGAGCGCTGTCGGCGAACTGACACAGATGGTGTCCAACCGCAAGAAGGGGGGTGCGAAGGAGAAGCATCCCGACAACAAACCGGCGCTGGTGTTCATGCTGCCCTGGCTGGTGGGGCTGCTGGGCATCACGCTGATCCCGATGGTCGCGTCGTTCGTGCTCGCGTTCACCGACTACAGCCTGCTGGCTCCGCCGGAGTTCGTCGGCCTGGCGAACATCAAGGAGATGATCGGCGACACCCGCCTGCACAACTCGCTGGTGGTCACCTTCATCTATGTGTTCGTGGGGACCCCGCTGCAGCTGGTCATGGCGCTGCTGCTCGCGGTGGTGCTGAACCAGGGCATCAAGGGCCTGGCGTTCTACCGCTCGATCTTCTACCTGCCCTCGCTGCTGGGCGGCTCGGTGGCCATCGCCATCCTGTGGCGCCAGATGTTCGGCGCCAACGGCCTGATCAACCAGGTCGCCGGGATGTTCGGTCTCACGGACCTGCCGGGCTGGGTCTCGAACCCCGACACTGCGCTGGGCACGATCATCCTCCTGCACGTGTGGACCTTCGGCTCGCCGATGATCATCTTCCTCGCGGGTCTGCGACAGATCCCCGAGATGTACTACGAGGCGGCGTCCGTGGACGGTGCCTCGAAGGTCGCGCAGTTCTTCAAGATCACGATCCCGCTGCTCACGCCGATCATCTTCTTCAACGTGGTGCTGCAGGTCATCAACGCGTTCCAGTCGTTCACGCAGGCATTCGTGGTCTCGGGCGGCACCGGCGGGCCGTCGGACTCCACGATGTTCTACACGCTGTACCTCTATCAGAAGGGCTTCACCCAGTTCGACATGGGTTACGCCTCCGCGATGGCGTGGCTGCTGCTGATCATCGTCGCGATCTTCACCGCCATCAACTTCTTCGTCTCCAAGTTCTGGGTGTTCTACGATGACTGATCTGCAGAGCCGACCGACCTCCGCCGAGGCCCCGGGCACCGACACCGCGGCGCCGACGCCCCGCCCCCGCCGCAATCACCTCGTGCGCCGCGGGGTGCGCCACGCGATCATGATCGTCGCGTCGATCGTGATGATCTATCCGCTGCTGTGGATGGTGGTCTCCTCGTTGCGACCCAACGACGAGATCTTCCGCAACCCCGGCATCTTCCCGATCAGTCTGGACTTCTCGAACTACGTGCGCGGCTGGGAATCCCTCGCACAGCCGTTCTCGCACTACCTGATCAACTCGACGCTGCTGGTGCTGGGCTGCGTGATCGGCAACCTCATCGCCTGCTCGCTGACGGCCTATGCGTTCGCGCGGCTGAAGTTCTGGGGCCGCAACATCGCCTTCGCGGTCATGCTCATGACGCTGATGCTGCCGATCCACGTGGTGATCGTGCCGCAGTACATCATGTTCAGCCAGACGGGCTGGGTGAACACGATGCTCCCGTTGATCCTGCCGAAGTTCCTGGCCACCGACGCCTTCTTCGTGTTCCTCATGGTCCAGTTCATCCGCGGCATCCCCCGGGAGCTCGACGAGGCCGCTCGCATCGACGGCTGCGGCCACTTCCGGATCTTCTTCCAGGTGATCCTGCCGCTCATGCTGCCGGCGCTCGCGACCACGACGATCTTCACCTTCATGTGGATGTGGAACGACTTCTTCGGCTCCCTCATCTACCTGACCACGCCGGACAACTTCACCGTGCCGCTCGCGCTCAAGTCGTTCTGGACACCCAGGGGTCCTCCGACTGGGGCGCCATGTTCGCCATGTCGGTCGTCTCCCTGATCCCGCTGTTCCTCGTATTCCTGTTCGGTCAGCGATTCCTCGTCAAGGGCTTCGCGACCACCGGCATCAAGTAGGCACCGCACCCTGCTCCACCCGCACCCCGCTCCATCCGCTCGACCACCCCCAGCCAGGAGAGTCATGCCCACCCGCTATGCCCTGATCGGTTCCGGACACCGCGCCCAGATGTACCTCGACGCGATCGCCGGCCCCCATGCCGACGTCGCCGAGCTCGTGGCCCTGCTGGATGTGAACCCGGCCCGTCGCGAGTTCCACCGCGACCGGGTTCCGGCCTTCGCCGATGTGGTCCTCGCCGGGCCCGAGCAGCTCGAGGACGTCATCCGCGAGCAGAAGGTGGACCGCGTGATCGTCACCAGCGTGGACCGCCTCCACGCCGAGCACGTGGTGCGCTCTCTCGAGGCGGGGGCCGACGTGATCGTCGAGAAGCCCCTGACGATCGACGCCCCGTCGGCCCGCGCCATCCAGGACGCGATCGACCGCACCGGGCGCAGCGTGGTGGTGACCTTCAACTACCGCTACAGCCCCCGCAACACCGCGCTCAAGCAGGTCATCGCCTCCGGGGAGATCGGCGAGGTGGTCTCGGTGAACTTCGAGTGGGTGCTGGACACCCAGCACGGCGCGGACTACTTCCGCCGCTGGCACCGCGACAAGACCAACAGCGGCGGCCTGTTCATCCACAAGGCCGCGCACCACTTCGACCTCGTGAACTGGTGGATCGCCGACACCCCGGCGCGGGTCTACGCCCGCGGCGGCCTGCGCTTCTACGGGCAGGACAACGCCGCCGCCCGCGGTCAGGCACCTCTGCCCGAGCGCGGCACCCATGACGGCGCGCACGACCCCTTCGAGCTGGACCTGCGCTCCGACGAGCGCCTCGAGGCCCTCTACCTGGAGGCCGAGAAGCACGACGGGTACCAGCGCGACCGCTCCGTGTTCGACGCCGGGATCACCGCCGAGGACAACCTCACCGCGATCGTCGACTTTGCCGGTGGTCCTGTGCTCACCTACGCCCTGAACGCCCACAGCCCGTGGGAGGGGTACCGGGTGTCGATCAACGGCACCGCCGGCCGCGCCGAGCTCGAGGTCATCGAGCGCGCCGAGGTGATCGCGAAGGGGGAGGACGGTCATGCCCACGTCGACCCCAGTGCCGTCGCGGTGACCGCGCCCGATGCCGGAGTGCGCGAGCGCGGGGAGCGCCTCGTGGTGCAGAAGCACTTCGAGCCCGCCCGAGAGGTCGAGATCCCCGAGGGTGTGGGCGGCCACGGCGGCGGCGACGCCCTGCTGCTGCGCGACGTCTTCGTGGGCCCCGCGCAGGACGAGCTGGGCCGGCCCTCCGACCACCGTGACGGCCTGCGCGCGATCAGCGTGGGCATCTGCGGCAACGAGTCCCTCGCCACCGGGCTGCCGATCGACGTCGCGGAGTTCCTGGGTCTGGACCTCTCGCGCAGCGATGCGATGGAGGCCGCCCGATGACCACGAGCCCCACAGGTCCCACGAGCCCCGCAGCTCCTTCCGACCCGGCCCGGATCGCGCTGATCGGCACCCGCGGCTTCGGCGCCGTGCACCTGCGCGCCCTCGCCCGGCTCGAGGCGGCAGGGACCGCCCGCCTGGTGGGCGTCGTCGATGTGGCCGAGCCGCCCGAGGAGCTGCGCGCGATCCACCACCGCTCCCTCGCCGAGCTGCTGGACGCCGTGAGCGCGGAGGACCAGCCCGAGATCGCCATCATCGCCACCCCGATCGACACCCACGTGCCGTTCGCGACCGAGGCGCTCGCCGTCGGGCTGGACGTCTATCTGGAGAAGCCCCCGGCGCCCGCGCTCGAGGACCACTGGGCCCTTCTCGCCGCGGCGGACTCGGCCGGGCGCTCCGTGCAGGTGGGCTTCCAGGCCCGCGGCGGCGCGGGCGTGGACGTGCTGCGCGAGGAGGTCGCGACCGGCGCCCTCGGGCACGTGGACACCGTGCGGGCGTACGGGGCCTGGCAGCGCGATCGCGCGTACTACAACCGCTCGGCCTGGGCCGGCAGGCGCCGCCTGAACGGCCGACGGGTGGCCGACGGGGTCGCGACGAACCCGCTCGCCCACGCCGTGCACGCGGCCCTGGTCATCGCCGGGATCCAGGAGGTCTCCGACATCGCGCGGGTGACGACCGAGCTGCGCCGGGCCCACGACATCGAGGCCGACGACACGACCTTCCTGCGCATCGACCCCACGGGAGACGGCCCCTCGGTGCTCTGCGCCCTGACCACCACGGCTCCCGGCCAGAGCGCGCCGTGGGTCGAGATCGTCGGGACCGAGGGCAGCCATCGGCTGCGGTACACCGATGACACCTCCGTGCGCACCCCTGGCGAGGAGCTCTCCCACCAGCGCCTCGACCTGCTGGAGAACCTCATCGCGCACGTCCGCGAGCGCAGCGTCGAGCTGATCTCGCCGCTCAGCTCGACCGGTGCGTTCAGCGCTGTGCTCGAAGCGATCCAGTCCGCCCCGGATCCCACTCCGATCGCCGCCGACTCGGTCGACTGGCAGGGCGAGGGCGATGCCGCGCACCCGGTGGTCGAGGACATCGAGCAGACGCTGCACGCCGCGCTCACCGAGGGACGTCCCTTCAGCGAGCTCGGGGCGCCCTGGGCGCGGGAGGACGCCGTGCATGTCTGGAAGCCGCCGACCCGCTGAGCCGCGCCCGTCGCCGCACCACGGCTTGGACCGCCGTCTGGACCAGCAGGATCACTGCTGCGGCGACCCCGCCACCGATGAGCAGGAACGAGGCCGCGCTCGCCGCTGTGGGACTGGACCAGATCCCCGGCGGCAGCGGCGCAGCGGGGACGAGGAACGGCACGACCGCCGCGAGGAGCACGAGAGCGGGGACCAGCAGGGCGTACGGCGACCAGCGGGATGCAGCCGCTCCCAGCCACAGCAGCAGACAGCCGCCGGCGATCAGCGCGATGGTCACGACCGAGATCCGGGTGTCGAAGGTCCGCATGGCGCGGAGCACGCCGTTCCCGATCCCGCCGAGCTGCAGGCTCGCGCCCAGGAGCAGGAGGGCGGGGACGACGAGCAGGCCGACGAGGGAGGCGGCCAGGTGCGGGTCCGGTCGGCGACGGGTGATCACGAGAGCAGCCCCGAGGCCGCCCATGAGGGTATGGAGCACCAGCGGGAGCCCGTAGGCGAAGCCGTCGACGGACTCCAGGGGGACGAACGAGGGCAGACCCTGGTAGACCGCGATCAACAGGCTGGGTACGGCGGAGAGCACCAGGCTGAGCAGGCCCAGCGCCCCGGCCACGAGCAGACCGGCGGAGCTCACGATGCCCGTCGCCACGACGCTCGCGAGCAGCAGGATCCCCAGGCCCGCGCCGCCGAGGATCTGCAGCCCCGCCGGCCCGAGCAGCAGATCCGTCGTCGAGTCGCCGAGGTACCCGCGGGTGGAGTAGATCCGCAGCCATCCGGAGCCGCCGTAGGCGAGCAGGCCCGTCGCGAGCGGCGTGATGGCCAGCGCGTACAGGGTCGTGAGGAGCCTGGTGGCGAAGCTCGAACCGGCCCGTGCGGGCCCGGCGCCCACCTGCGGGCCGGCGGGGTGATCCCGAGGGGCACCTGCGGTGTCGTCGAACGGTTGTGGGTCGGGGCTCACGGTGACCTCCTGGTGTCGTCGTCCGCGCGGACCCTGGCCCGCGCGAGCCCGGTCGCGCCGATGCGGTTCCTGCCGTGACTATAGGCGGCGACCGGGCATGCCCTCATCCCGCGCGCTCCCACCCAGCACCATCCCACCCTGGAGGACCCCGATGACCGGAGAGACAGTCGACGAGGTCAGGGCGGGGTTCGTGGCCCCTGATCCGGCGGCGCGCCCCATGATGCGCTGGTGGTGGTTCGGCCCCGACGTCGAGGCGGCGGAGATCGATCGGGAGCTGTGCGCGATGGCCGATGCAGGCCTGGGCGGGGCGGAGGTCAGCGTCGTCTACCCGCTGCGCGAGGGGTCGGACACCTACCTCTCCGAGGCCGCTCTCAGCCACCTGCGCCACGCGGCCGAGACCGCCCGCGACCTGGGGCTCCGACTGGACGTGACCCTGGGCAGCGGCTGGTCCTACGGCGGTCCGCACATCGGCCCCGAGCATGCCTCCCGGTCCCTGCGCTGGGAGCGCCGGGACATCTCGCCCGCCCCGTTCGACGTCCCGCTGGTCACGCCCTGGCCGGGGGACGAGCTGGTGGCCGCGTTCCTCGGTGACGGCGTCCCACCGGAGTCGTGGGAGCCGCTGCCACTAGCCGACGGCGTGCTGCGGGTCCCCGCGGGCAGGGGCCCTCGCACCGTGCTGCTGGCCTGGTCGCAGGTCACCGGCCAGCAGGTCAAACGCTCCGCCGCCGGCGCCGAGGGACCGGTGCTGGATCATCTGTCGGCCGACGCCACCCGGCACCATCTGGCCGTGGTGGGAGAGGCGCTGCTCGCGGCGGTCCCTGCCGAGCTGCTCGGCTCCGTGTTCTGCGACAGCCTTGAGGTGTACCAGGCGGGCTGGACCCCGCGGCTCCCCGAGGAGTTCACGCGCCGCCGCGGCTACGACCCGCTCCCGCTGCTGCACCGTCTGCAGATCGACGAACCGGGCTCCGCCGAGTTCCGGATCGACATGGGGCTCACCCTGACCGAGCTCGTCGAGGAGAACTTCCTGGCCGTGTGCCTGGACTGGGCGCGCGGTCACGGGCTGCCGCTGCGGATCCAGGCCTACGGCGAGCCGCCCGTGACGCTCAGCTCGTACCGCTACGTCGATCTTCCCGAGGGCGAGGGCTGGGGATGGACCGGCCTGCCGCAGTCCCGCTGGGCGTCCTCGGCCGCGCATCTGCATGGTCACGGCGTGGTCTCCAGCGAGATCTGGACCTGGGTGCATTCCCCCTCGTTCCGCGCGACACCCCTGGATCTCAAGGGCGAGGCGCATGAGCACCTCCTGCTGGGCATCAACCAGTTCGTGGGCCACGGCTGGCCGTACTCCCCGCCCGAGGCGCCCGGGATGGGTTGGATGTTCTACGCCGCCGGGGCGCTGGACGACCGCAACCCCTGGTGGCCCGCGATGCCCGAGCTGACCCGCTATCTGACCCGCCTCTCCTGGCTCCTGCGGCAGGGGGAGCCGGTGGCCGACGTGAAGGTCTACCTGCCCGCGAGCGAGCTGTACGCCGCCCACGGCGAGGGCTTCGACCTCTGGCGAGCCTGCCGCGACCACATCGGACCGGAGATCCCGGCCGCGATCCGACGTGCCGGCTACGACCTCGATCTGGTCGACGACCAGGCACTCGACGTGCTCGAGGCGCGCAGCGCCCCTGTCGTCGTGCTGCCGCGCGTCACGCGGCTCCCGCAGCCCGCACGCGCGTGGCTCGACGCCGTCCGCGAGTCCGGGGGCACCGTCATCGCCGTCGACTCGCCCGCCTACCCCGACGGGATCACCGCCGACGCAGCGAGCCTCCCCGACGTGCTCGCGAGGAGTCTGGCCCCCGACGTGGCCCTGGAGGGCGACGGAGGCGAGATCGGGGTCGTCCACCGGCGACTGGCCGACGGGGACGTCTACTTCGTGGCCAACACCGGGCCGCAGGTGCGCACGGTCCGCCTGACCCCGCGCACCCGCCGGGCCCGCTGTGAGCAGTGGGACCCCCGGGAGCCCGGGGCCCGGCCCGCGATGCTCGAGGGAGAGTTGCTCACGGTGACGCTGCATCCGTATGAGGCGACCGTGCTCGTGACCTACGGGGCAGTTGTCTCCGAGGCGGCGGCGTCCGGGGCGGCGGGGTCACGGGCGGCTGTCTCCGACGCGGTGAGCTCCGAGGCTGTGGCGTCGGAGGCCGACTGCGGCTCGTCGGATGCGGGGCGCGAGGGTGCTCGCCCGGACGCCCTCCGCCTCGACGGGCCCTGGCGGTTCACGGCGGGCGTCGGCCGGGAGACGGGCGTCCGCCGGGAGGACGGTGCCGACGGCGGGTCCATCGAGGTCCGGCTCCCGCACCACTGGGGAACCGAGCCGCCCCTGGTGTCCGGGACGTACGAGACCACGGTGAGTGTCGCGCCTGACTGGCACGGGGATGGGTCCCGGCTGGTGCTCGACCTCGGACCGAGCCGGATCCTGGAGGACTCGACCCGGCAGGCGGCGAGCTATCGCGTGCTCCTGGCCCCGCCCGTGCGCGAGATCGCGGTGGTCTCGGTCGACGGGAGGGAGGTCGGGGTCATCTGGGATGCTCCCCATCGGCTCGACCTCACCGACGTCCTGCACGCCGGGGAGAACATCCTGCGGCTGGAGGTGCACGGCACGGCCGCGCCGTGCGTGGCCGTCGATCCGCAGGCCGCGGGGATCGTCGCCGAGAGCCGCCGCGTGTACGGCAGGCGGTTCGACCAGCAGGATCTCGACCGCGTGCTGGACCAGGTCGATCCGGGGCTGCACGCGGTTCCCGTGCTGCATCGTCTGCCGCGCGGTGCGCGTCGCTGACCCGCCAGGCTGAGCAACTGGGCTGACCGACCGGGCTGAGCTCGGGTGCGCACAGCCGCCTCGCCGAGCCCAGGAGGGGCTGCGCGGCGGAATTATGAATGCCCCCTGCAGAAATACCAGATTGTGACCGTGTCCCCCTGTGGGAGCAGTCACAATGTGGTTAGAGTTTCGCATTGAGCACAGTCGCTTGACCGAGGAGAGCAATGACCGCTGACGTATCGACGCCGGGGGCCCCGCCGGGGCTCCGTCCCGCAGGTCGTCCCAAAGCACCGCTGGCGCACCGGATCTATCACTCGTTCGTGCTGCGCCGCCTGGTGCGCTCGGTCTTCGTGATCTGGGTGGTCGCCTCCGGGGTGTTCCTCATGGTGCGTCTGCTCCCGGGCAACCCCGTGGACGTCTATGTCAACCAGCAGATCGCCCTGTACGGCAAGAGCTACGAGCAGGCCGCGGCCGAGGCGCAGAACTACTTCCGCTTCGACCCGGCGACCCCGCTGTGGCGCCAGTACCTCGACTATCTGGGCGGCCTGCTGCAGGGCGACATGGGCACGTCGATCTCGACCCCCGGGATCACAGTCACCGAGAAGATCGCCCAGTACCTCCCGTGGACCCTCTACAGCGTGGGCCTGGCCCTGCTGATCTCCATCACGGTCGGTCTGGTCCTCGGCATGATCATGGCGTACCGCCGCGGCGGCATCATCGACCACGCCGTCTCCATCATCGGCAGCGGCTTCCACGCGATCCCCAACTACCTCCTCGCGATCCTCATCGTGGTGGTGGGCGCGGTCCAGCTCGGAGTCATCGACTACACGCGGATGCGCGGCAACGTCTCCCCGGGTGTGGACCCGGAGCTCTCCTTCCGGTTCCTGTCCGACATCGGCTATCACGCGACGCTGCCGATGATCACGTACATCCTCACCACGGTGGGGACCTGGGCGCTGATCATGAAGGCCTCGACCACCCAGGTGCTGGGGGAGGACTACGTGACCGTCGCGAAGGCGCGCGGTCTGAAGGAGTCCCGCATCCAGACCAACTACGTCGGCCGCAACGCCCTCCTGCCGCTGATCGCCCAGATCGCCACCCAGGCCGGCTTCATCGTCGGCGGCGCGATCTTCGTCGAGCAGACGTTCTCCTACCGGGGCGTCGGCCTGCTGCTGTTCGAGTCGATCAACACCCGTGACTACCCGACCATCCAGGGGGTGCTGCTGGTCGTGACCATCACCGTCGTGCTAGCGAACCTCGCCGCGGACCTCATCAACGCCGCGCTCGACCCGCGGATCCGACTCGGCGAAGGAGGTGCGGCATGAGCGCCTCGGCACCACCCGTCACCACCGAGCCGGGGGTTCCGGTCCCCGGCAAGGCCGCCGGGGTCAGCCCCCTGCGCCGCCTGTTCAACGAGCTCACCCGAAGCACGTCCGGCTTCATCGGACTGTGCCTGGTCGTCGCGATCCTGCTGGTCTCCCTGGTGGGTCCGCTGATCGTCGGCACCCAGATCACGGGCGATCCGCTCCGCGCCTGGGAGGCCCCGAGCGGCAGCCACTGGCTGGGCCTCGAGGGCAGCGGCAAGGACACCCTCCACCTGCTCGTCACCGGTGGCACCACCGTGCTGATGGTCGGCTTCCTCGCGGCGACGATCACCACCGTGATCGCGGTGGCGGTCGGCTCGCTGGCCGGCTACTTCGGCGGTCGCTTCGACGCCCTGATGCTCCAGCTGACCGACGTCGTGATGACCGTGCCGCAGATCGTGCTGCTGGCCGTGGTCGGCGCGTTCTACAAGCTCGATTCGCCCGCGCTGCTCGCCGTGATCATCGGCATCCTGAGCTGGCCGGTGCTGATGCGCTCGATCCGTGCCCAGGTGCTCTCGCTCAAGGAGCGCGAGTTCGTCGAGGCCGCGCAGCTGCTCGACGTGGGCTGGGTGCGCATCGTGTTCGGGGAGATCGTCCCCAACATGGCCAGCTACATCCTCATCAACTTCATCATCGCGGTCACCAACGCGATCTACGCGATGGTGGGCCTCTACCTGCTGGGTCTGGCCCCGCAGAAGGGCAGCAACTGGGGAATCATGATCAACGACGCGTGGACCAAGGGCGCGATGTTCAACCCCGACGCGATGCCGTACATCATCGCCCCGGTGACGATGATCGTGCTGCTCCAGCTGGGCCTGATCCTCCTGACCCGCACCCTCGAAGAGATCCTCAACCCCCGACTGAGGGACCGCTGATGACCGACTCCACGACGCCCCCGACCGGCTCCCATGCCGCAAACATTCAGCCCGCGGGCTCGCAGCCCGCGAACACCCAGCCCGCTGATTCTCGTTCCGATGCGTCCCGGGCAACCGCGCCCGCGGCCGTCGCCCCGGAGCCCGTGCTCGCGGTGCGCGACCTCGAGGTCGCCTATCGCACCGGCAAGACCAGCCGGGTGCGGGCCCTGCGCGGGGTCAGCTTCGACCTGTACCCCGAGAGCTCCCTCGCCCTGGTGGGCGAATCCGGCTCCGGGAAGACCACGCTCGGCCTCGCCCTGCTGCGCCTGCTGCCCACCCTGGGCGAGATCACCAGCGGATCCGTCCGGTTCACCGGCGAGGACGGCCGGCAGCGGGATGTCACCGCGATGAGCGCCGCGCAGCTGCGGAAGTGGCGCTGGTCCGAGGCGGCCATGGTGTTCCAGGGCGCGCAGAACGCCTTCAACCCGGTGCTCACCATCGGCCAGCAGATGGCGGACACGCTCAGGGACCACGCCCCCGGGCGGATCGGCCGACGGGAGATCCTCGAGCGATCTGCCGAGGCCCTCCGCTCCGTGCGGCTCGAACCCCGACGCGTGCTGGGCAGCTACCCGCACGAGCTCTCCGGCGGCATGAAGCAGCGCGCGCTGATCGCCACCGGGCTGCTCCTGCACCCGCGCCTGCTGGTGCTGGACGAGCCGACCACGGCGCTGGACATCCTCACCCAGCGCACCGTGATCGACCTGCTCGCGGAGCTGCGCGAGGAGTTCAAGTTCGCGATGATCTTCATCTCGCACGACCTCGCGCTCGCCGCCGAGCTCGCCGACCGGGTGGTGACGATGTACGCCGGGAAGGTCATCGAGACCGGCTCCACGCAGGACATCTTCACCGCGCCCAAGCATCCGTACACGTCCAAGCTGATCAACGCGGTGCCGCCCGTGACCGGCGACCTGCCGGAGCTGGCCTCCATCCCCGGCTCCCCGCCGTCGCTCGCGACCCTGCCTCCCGGCTGCGCCTTCGCCCCGCGGTGCGAGCTCGCGACCGACGAGTGCCGGGCCGTGGAGCCCGAGCTGATCACCCTGACCGAGCGGCCGCAGGACATGACCCACGCCGCGGCCTGCATCCACCACGACCAGGTCCACCACGAACGGAAGGTGATCGCGCGTGCCTGAGACCACCCCCGATTCCTCGGCCCAGCCTGCTGTCCCGCTCATCGAGCTCGACGGTGCCTCGCAGGTGTTCCACGTCAAGGGCAGGGATCTGCCCGCCGTCTCCGACGTGTCCCTGAGTGTCGGCCCGGGCGAGGTGCTGTGCCTGGTCGGCGAGTCCGGCAGCGGGAAGACGACCACGGCGCGGCTCGCCGCGGGTCTGGCGTCCCCGACTTCCGGGACGGTCCGTTACGAGGGGAAGGACCTCTCGGCGATGACCCGGGCGGAGCGCCGCGAGTACCGCCGTGCCGTGCAGTACATCCACCAGGACCCCTACGCCTCGTTGAACCCGATCCGGTCCGTGCGCAGCACCCTGGCGATCCCGCTGAAGCGGCACGGTCTGGCCCGCGGCGCCGCCGAGATCGATGAGCGGGTGGACGAGCTGCTGACCACCGTGGACCTCACCCCGCCGGACAGCTACAGCGCGAAGTTCCCCCACCAGATGTCCGGCGGGCAGCGCCAGCGCGTGGCCGTCGCCCGAGGGCTGACCCTCTCGCCGCGGCTGCTGATCGCGGACGAGTCCACCTCGATGCTCGACGTCTCGATCCGCGTGAGCCTGCTGAACATGCTCACCAAGCTCCGCAAGGAGGAGGGCGTCGGCTTCATCTATATCACCCACGACCTGGCGCTCGCGAAGTACTTCGCATGGGAAGGCCGGACCGCGGTGATGTACCTGGGCAAGATCGTCGAGGTGGGCCCCACCCAGCAGGTCATCAACAACCCGCAGCACCCGTACACCAAGGCGCTGCTCGAGGCGGTCCCGGAGCCCGATCCGGAGCTGGCGGCGCAGAAGAAATCCGGTGGCGGCCTGGTCAGCGCGGAGATCCCGAGCCTGTCCGACCTGCCCAGCGGATGCACCTTCCATCCGCGCTGCCCCCTCGCCCAGGATCGCTGCCGCGAGAACGTCCCCGTGCTGGAGCCCGTCCCCGGGGCGACCGTCCAGGACGTCGCCTGCATGGTGGTGACGGACCCCCGGCCGGAGTCCCCGGCCGGGGCGGCGAGCGGGAACGCGCCGACGAGCGGGAATGCAGCGGCGAGCGGGAGCGCAGCGGGGAGCGCGACCGGAGGGGGTGGCGTCCCGTGATCGATACGGCGACCCGCGCCCTGCTGTCCCTCGGCTGCTTCGTGGGGGTCGGCTCGGCCCTCATGATCCCTCTGACCGCCCCGGGCACCGGCGAGAGAGTCGTCAGCCTCCTCGCGCTCGTGCTCGGCCTCGGCATCGTCGTGGGCTCCGTGGCCGCACGACTCCTCACAGACCGACGACGGCATCGCGACGAAGCGATGTCCGACCTCAACGACGACGTTGTCGTCACAACCAAGGAGAACTCATGAGCATGAACTGGAGTCGACGCGACCTGCTCAAGGCGGTCGGACTGACCAGCGTGGCCGGCGCGGGCATGGTCGCCTGCGCCCCCGCGGAACCCGAGGGCGGCGGAGGTGGAGGCGAGGGCGGAGCTGCCACGGCGTTCCATGGCGCCTGGCCCTACCTCGCGCCGCCGGAGGGTCACTTCAACTTCGCCGCGCAGCCCTATGCCGGGGTGCCGACCGTCATCCTCGGCGATGGCCCGTACCGCGACCTGCTGCTCCCGCCGTCGGCCCTGTGGCTGTGGGCGGACAAGAAGTGGGAGTACCTCATCGCGGAGTCCCACGAGCTCGATGCCGATGCAGGCACCCTCACCCTGAAGGTCAAGCCCGACCTGACCTGGAGCGACGGCTCCGCCCTGACCTCCCAGGACTACCTCACCTCCTTCTACCTGCAGTTCATCCAGCGTGCGACCTCGTGGGACTTCATCACCGGACTGGAGGCTCCGGACGACTCGACCGTCGTGGTGAGCTTCGAGAACCCGCCCGCGGTGCTCGAGCGCTACGTGCTCAAGAGCAACATCCTCTCCACCGCCCAGTACGGCGAGTTCGCCGACCGTGCCAAGGCGATCGTCGACGCCGGCGGCACGATGGACGAGGGGGACGGCGCGACGCTCGGCACCGACTTCCAGGCCTTCAAGCCGGAGAACGTGGTGGTCTCCGGCCCGTACGACTTCGACTACGACACGATCACCAACACGCAGCTCACGCTGGTGCGCAACAAGACCGGCTACGGAGCGGACAAGGTCACCTTCGACAACCTCGTCATGTACAACGGTGAGACCACCGAGGTCACCTCGCTCGTGCAGTCCGCGGACGTCGACTATGCGACGCATGGCTTCGCCCCCGCCTCGGAGAAGCCCTTCGAGTCGGCCGGCTACACGATCCTACGCCCGCCGGTGTATTCGGGCCCTGCCCTGTACCTCAACCAGGACAAGTTCCCGGAGTTCGCCGATGTGCGCACGCGCAAGGCCTTCGCGTACATGATCGACCGGGCCACCAACGGGCAGATCTCGCTCGCGGAGTCCGGCAAGGCCGTGGTCAACATGGTCGGCTTCTCGGATAACTTCGTCGACGAGTGGCTGACCGATGACGTCAAGGGCAAGATCGACACCTACGAGCAGGATCTCGACAAGGCCACCTCGCTCCTCGAGGAGGCGGGCTGGACGAAGGACGGCGACGCCTGGAAGACCCCCGAGGGGAAGGTCGCGGAGTACGAGATCCAGTTCCCGCAGACCTTTGCCGACTGGTCGGCCTCGGGCAAGAACCTCGCCGAGCAGTTCGTGGCCTTCGGCATCTCGGTGACGGCGCGCGGTCTGGATGACAAGCAGGCCCCGATCGATATCGACAAGGGCGACTTCGAGATGGCGATGCAGGCCTGGGGCTCGTCCACCCATCCGCACCCGCACTTCTCCTTCGTGCAGGACCTGTTCGTGCACAACATCCCGATCGCGAAGAACCAGGGTGGCAAGGGCTACGGTTTCCCGCTGCAGGATGTGAAGACCTCCGCGGGCACGGTCGACCTCGAGAAGATCGTCGCCGAATCCGGCGAGGGTCTCGACATCGAGGAGCAGAAGAAGAACGTGTCCGTGGCGGCGCTGGCGTTCAACGAGCTGCTGCCGATCATCCCGATCTTCGAGCGCTACGGGAACAACCCCGCGCTCGAGGGTGTGCGGGTGCAGGGCTTCCCGGCGGAGGACGACCCGATCCTGGAGAACGCCCCGTACGCGGACAACTTCGTGGTGCTGAAGATGTTCCGCGGCGAGATCACCCCCGTCGAGGGCTGATCCTCTGGAGGCGGGGCGTCGACCGGACCGGTCGGCGCCCCGCCTCTCTGTTCCGCGGTGCTCTCCCGCGAGGGGTGAGCGGCGAGGGCCGGCGGGTCTGCTCGGGGCGGGATGACCGGCACCGGTCGCTGACGCTCAGCTCTCGGGCTGCATGCCGGTGAGGATCTCGAGCATCTCGTCGGCCACGTCGGAGGCGGAGCGCTTCTGAAACAGCGCCTCTTCGGCGAGCCGGGTGTACTCGTCGCCGAAGCCGACGCCGCTGGCCGGGGTGACCACGGGCGGCTTCACGACCTCCTCCTGCATCATCTGCGCGAAGTCCAGCGAGACCAGCTCGTTCTCGCTGAGCAGAGGACGCACGGCCTCCTGGATCTCGGGGAAGGCGGGGATGCCGCGCTCGATCTTCAGCACCTCGGCCGCGCCCTTGTCCGTGAGCAGGAAGCTCGTGAGATCCGCCGCGGCGGCCGAATCGGCGGCCTTGGCCCCGATCGACCAGTACATCGACGCCTTGTTCACCATGTTCGCCTCGCCGCTGGTGCGTGCGGGCATGCGCAGCAGCTGCAGGGGATCGCCGGAGGAGTCCTGGAAGGTGAGGATCTGCGAGCTCGGGACCTGCTGGAAGGCGCACTTGCCGGTCGCGAACAGGCTCTGCTCGAGGCTGGCCGAGGAGTTCTCGATCTGTGCTCCCGACTCGAGAGCCGCTCCGGAGGTGCTGAGCCCGAGGCTGTACTCCAGCAGCGACACGATCGTGTCCTTGGAGACCAGCTCCTCGTCCTCCCGGGGGAAGAGCTGCTCGTTGTTCGTCTGTCGCGCCCAGGCGGCCAGGTCCCCGGAGCCGAGGCCGAAGCCGCTGGTCCCGAACACGCCCTCCCCGGAGGACTTCCCCCACTCGGAGAGCTCCTGGCACAGGGCCTGGAAGTCCTCCCAGGTCCAGGTGGTGTCGTCGGGCAGCTCGATCCCGGCGGCCTCGAGCACGGTGGGGTTCATGCCGGTGGCGTAGAGGTTGAAGCCGTTCGGAGCGCCCACGAGGGTGCCGTCGGAGAGCCGGCCGGTCTCGAGGATCGCCTCGTCCATCGCCGAGAGGTCCAGGGAGTCCGAGACGGACTCGAGGTCGAGCAGCGAGCCCTTGGAGCCGTACGAGTCGATATAGGCCTCGTCCATCTGGATCACGTCCGGGCTGGCGCCGCCCGCGGTCTGGGTGGCGAGCTTGTCCCAGTAGCCCGACCACTCGCTGTACTCCGGCTTGATCGTGAGGTCCCCATGGTCCGCGGCGTACATGTCCAGGACCTCCTGGGTGATGCCCGCGCGCAGGTCACCGCCCCACCAGTACACGCGCAGCCCGTCGTCGGAGGAGGCCGAGTTGGGGCCGCAGGAGGCGAGCGCGGGGGCCGCACCGGCGGCGGCCAGGAGCGTGAGGGCGTGGCGACGAGAGAGCATGCGAACTCCTGCAGGGAGAGAGATGGTGGCAGGCGGGCCGACGGCGGCGAGCATCGCTGCTCACGTGGGAACTGTAGACGGGAAAATCAGCCTGGAGAACTGCAGCCGGATCGGCGCCGGGGGATCAGTCTCCCCGGCGCCGACCTCGCGCGTCAAGCGCTTACCATCCGGTGGCGGTCCGTCTCAGGCGAGGGTGATCTGCTCCCCGGTGCCGGTGACCTCCTGCTGCGTGCCGTCGGGCAGGACCACCAGGGCGTCGACGCCCGCGGGGATCGTCGCCGCGAGCGTGAAGCCGCCGTCGGCCGGGACGGACCACTCGACCTCGATGCGACCGGCCGCGGAGTCGTACGCGCCCTTCGCCCAGTCGATGCCCGGGCCGGGCGTGGGCTGGATCAGGATCCGACGGTAGCCGGGCTCGGCGGCGCGGATGCCGAGCACGACCTGGTAGATCCAGTCCGCCACCGCGCCGAGGGCATAGTGGTTGAAGCTCGTCATCTCGCCGGGGTTGATGGAGCCGTCCGGCAGCATCGAGTCCCAGCGCTCCCAGATCGTGGTCGCGCCCATCGAGACGGGGTAGAGCCACGAGGGGTTCGAGTCCTCGAGCAGCAGCCTGTAGGCATCCTCGATGTGGCCCGTCTCCGAGAGCGCCCAGGTGATGAACGGGGTGCCGGCGAAGCCGGTGGAGACCTGATAGCCGGCCTCGCGCACGAGCTCGGCCAGGCGCTCGGCAGACTTCGGCCGGGTGGCCTCGTCGAGCAGGTCGAAGGCGATCGCGAGCGCGTAGACGGTGCCGCAGTCCGAGAGGATCCGCCCGTCGGCCTGCACGTAGGCCTCGGTGAAGGCCGCGAGCGTGCGGTCGGCCAGGTCCTGCCAGCGCTGCGCGTCGGCCTCCTCGCCGAGCAGGGCTGCGGTCTCGGCGGCGAAGCGGGCCGAGCGGACCAGGCAGGCGGTCGCGACCACGCCCTTGTCGGCCTTCGCGGCGGCCGCATCCTCCGGCGGGGCGTCGGGATCCAGCCAGTCACCGAACTGGAAGCCGGTGTCCCACAGGCCGCTGGGGGAGAGGGCCCGCTCGACGGATTCGAGGTGGATCACCATCCCCGGGTACTCCGCGCGCAGGCGGTCGAGGTCGCCGTAGGCGGTCCAGAGGGCCTCGGCGACCCACACCGCGGCGTCGCCCCAGATGGCGGTCGGGGTCTCCTCCGGGCGATCGGCGATCGGGTCGCTGCCCTGCGAGCGGAGCTTGAGGCTGTCGGGCACGACGAAGGGGACGAAGCTCAGCGGGGGCAGGCTCGCCTCGGCCCGCACGTCGAGCAGCCAGTTGTGGAGGAAGTCGGAGACGTCGAACTGGTAGGCGGCGGTCGCGGCGAAGGCGGCGATGTCCCCCGTCCAGCCCAGTCGCTCATCACGCTGCGGGCAGTCGGTGGGCACGGCGAGGAAGTTGCCGCGCTGGCTCCAGACCGAGTTGCTGATCAGCTGGTTCACCCCGTCGTGCGAGGACTCGAACCAGCCGGTGCGACGGATGTCGGAGTGGACGACGACCGCCTCGATGTCGTCGGCCGTGAGCTCGCCCGGCCAGCCGACGACCTCCGCATAGCGGAAACCATGGAAGGTGAAGGTGGGCTCGAAGGCGTCGCCCGCGGGATCCCCGGACAGCACCAGATGGTCGGTGGCCTTCGCCGAGCGCAGCGGGCGGGTGCCCAGCTCCTCGTGCTCGAGCACCTCGGCGTGGCGCAGGGTGATCTCGGTGCCCTCGGGACCGGCGACGGTGAACCGCAGCCAGCCCACGAGGTTCTGCCCGAAGTCCAGCAGCGTCTTCCCCGACGGGGAGGTCCAGATCGCCTCCGGCCGGCGGCTCTCGTGGCGGGTGATCAGCGGCGAGGACTGCTCGATGAGGGTTCCGCGGTCGATCTCGGCGGCGCGCACCGGGCGGGGATCGCCGGCGGGCAGCCGACGGTCCTCGTGCTGGCCGTCGTAGATCGTCGCGAAGGTGATCGGGGAGTCGGTTGCGGTCCAGCTCTCATCGGTGAGGACCTGCTGTGTGGAGCCGTCGGCGTAGGTGATGACCAGGGCGGCGAGGAAGGCGTTCTCGTCCCCGTAGTTCGACGCGGCGTCGCCGAAGCCGAAATCGCCGTTCCACCAGCCACGGCCAAGGGGAACGGAGACCTCGAGCGCCCCGTCGCCGGCGCGCACCTGCTCGGTGACATCGAAACGCTGCACCTGGAGGCGGGACTCGTAGACGGTCCACCCCGGGTTGAGCACCGTGTCGGTGGCGGGGGAGCCGTTCAGGGTCGGCTCGTAGATGCCGTGCGCGGTGGCGAGGAGCTCGGCGCTCGTGACCGCCGAGGCGGGCTGCGTGAGCTCCGCCCGGGTGGACAGGATCGGGGCACGGCCGTCGGTCGGGTCGGCGGTGATCGGGAGCGCGTCGGCGAGGAGCGTCAGCGGGGCGCGGGCGGGGGCGGGGCCCGGGGTGGGGGCGTGGGTGCTGGTCATGGGTCACCTCTGGGAAGGGTGCGGATGGTGAGGGAGAAGGGTTCGTCCTTCGAGGGCGGTTCCCGTCGCCGAGTGCGAGGCGTGGGTTCGCCGTCGAACGGTGCGGGGCGCCCGAAGTCGCAGTGCCGGGCGAGTGCTCACCTCTGAACCTCGAGTCGACGTCAGGCGATGGGCACCGGGAAAGCTAACACTTCTTGAAACGACTCACAAGGGTGATCGGCGAATTCGCGACGGGTTGCCGGCATGCGGCGGCGATTCGCCATTCCGGGCGACATCGGATCGACGGAATGTCACGGACATCGCGCTGGAAGGGGACTCCCAGGTCAGGGAATGAAACCTTCCAAAGCCGGAAGCGCACAGAGGTCCGCGGCAAGCGCATTCCTGTTCTGACGTGCAGGTTCTTCTCGTGCTGAGCGGTTGACAGGCTCCTGGGTGACGCCTACTCTCACCACTGGTTGGAGCGTTTCAATATTTGGGGTCGTCGAGGACGTCGGCCCGACTCATCCCATACGACGAAGTAGGTATGACTCCCATGGCTCTTTCACGACGCGACTTTTTGGCGACCTCTGCTGCTGCGGCTTCCGTGCTCGGCATGACCGGCTGCGGCTCGGGCTCGGGCAGCGGCGACGAGGTGAAGTTCCTCGTCGACAACAATCCGCAGGGTGTGGCGAATGCGGAGGCACTGGTGAAGGCCTTCAACGCCTCCCGGTCCGACGGGCCGACCTTCTCGGTGGACTCGCGTCCCGGCGGCACTGAAGGCGACAACCTGGTCAAGACCCGCCTCGGCACCCAGGACATGCCGGACGTCTTCCTCTACAACTCGGGATCCCTGTTCCAGGCCATTCGGCCGGCACAGTTCCTCACGGACCTGTCCGAGGAGCCGTGGGTCGACAGCATCGTCGAGAGCTTCCTGCCCGGCGTCACCGTCGACGGGGCGGTCTACGGTGCTCCGATCGGCGCAGCAGGCGGCGGCGGAATCATGTATCACAAGCCCATCTATGAGCGGCTCGGTCTCGAGGTGCCGCTGACCTGGGACGAATTCATCAAGAACTGCCAGGCGATCAAGACCGAGGGCAAAGCTGCCCCGGTGATCCAGAGCTACGGGGAGACCTCCACCTCCCAGATCATCATGCTCGCGGACTTCCACAACGTCGCAGCGGCGACGCCCGACTTCGCCGACAAGTACACCGCCCACGAGATCGGCTTCGCCGACGATCCGGCGGCGCTTCGAGGTTTCGAGAAGACCGAGCAGATCGTCGTGGACGGCCTCGTCAACGAGGACTACGTCTCGACCACCTACCAGCAGGGCGTGGAATACGTGGCGACCGGAGAGGGAGCGCACTACCCCTGCCTGAGCGGCTCGCTCGCCGAGATCGTCGCGACCTATCCGGATCAGGTCGACGATGTCGGCTACTTCGCCCTCCCCGGCGACGACGCCGCCACGAACGGACTGACCGTCTGGCTGCCGAGCGGTCTGTACATCCCCACCTACGCCGAGAACACGGACGCCGCCAAGGCGTTCCTCGCCTTCGCGGTCTCCGCCGAGGGCCTCGACGCGCTGAACTCGCTCGCCCCGCCCACCGGACCGTCGATGGTCAAGGGCATCCCGCTGCCGGAGGACGTGCCCGCCGCTGTACAGGACCTGCAGATCTACTTCGACGAGGAGGGGCGCACGACGCCTGCTCTGGAGTTCTCCTCACCGATCAAGGGCCCGAACCTCGAGAACATCCTCATCGAGCTGGGCACCGGCGCGATCGATGCGAAGACTGCCGCGGAGCGCTACGACCAGGACGTCGAGAAGCAGGCGCAGCAGCTCGGCCTCGAAGGGTGGTGAGCGGAATGGTCGCCACCACCCTCGAGGCGCCGGCAGGGCGTGCGGGGACCAGGGGCGACCGCACGCCCGGGCCGCGACGCTCGAACTACATGGCCCGCACCTACCCGCTCTGGTACTACATCCCGGCCGCAGTGCTGTTCCTGGTCTTCTTCGTCGTTCCCACCTTCGCGTCGTTCTTCTTCAGCCTCACGCGATGGACCCTGTTCGACTGGGAGTTCATCGGCTTCGCGAACTACCGGCAGTTCTTCGCAGAGCCGCAGTTGATCGGATCGCTCTCCAACACCGTGGTCTATGCCGCGCTGACCAGCGGTGCCAAGGTCGTTCTCGGCATGGGGCTGGGACTGCTCCTTACCTCACAGATCCGCGCGCGCGGCCTGCTGCGCTCGCTGGTGTTCTTCCCCGTGCTCGTCTCCACGATCGGGGTCGGGATCATGTTCACCACGATGATGCATCCGACGGACGGGCTGCTCAACGGTGCGCTGGCGATCGTCGGTATCGAAGGACCCAAATGGCTCGCCAACCCGCACCTCGCCCTCCTCTCCGTCGCACTCGTCGACGTCTGGAAGGGCGTCGGGATCGCGACAGTCATCTACATGGGCGGCATCACCGCGATCCCGGTGGAGTACTACGAAGCGGCGAAGGTCGACGGTTCGAGCTCCTGGAACTCCTTCCGACACATCACCATGCCCCTCGCGCGGCCGGCGACCTTCACCGTGATCACCCTGTCGCTGATCGGCGGGCTGCGGTCCTTCGATCTGATATGGGCGATGACGAAGGGCGGTCCAGGATTCGCCTCCGACGTCATCGCGTCGGTCATCTACAAGCAGTACCAGGCAGGGTTCTACGGACTCTCGACCGCGGGCAACGTCATCCTCTTCCTCGTGGTCATGGTGATCGTGGTCCCGCTGAACTACTTCATGAGCAAGGCGGAGGTGGACCGATGAGCAGTCAGACCGTTCACCATGCTCCGGATGCGGAAGACACAGCACCCGTCGGGAGCACGCGACCTCACCAGCGCACAGTGCCGCTGGCCCGCCGGATCCGCATCAACGTGGTCAGCGCGATCACGCTGGTGCTGTTCCTCGTGGTGTTCGTCGTGCCCTTCGTCCTCGTGGTCCTCAACGCCGTGAAGGACAGGCAGGAGTCCGCGAAGCTCGACCTGGCGCTGCCCACCTCGTTCCACCTGCTGGAGAACCTCCAGGAGGTCTTCGCGGCTCGCGACTACATGCTGGTCACGGCGATGATCAACAGCACGGTGCTCACAGTGGTCTCGGTGACGGTGATGGTCGTCGTCGCCGCCATGGTGGGATTCGTGCTGCAACGGCGGCGCAGCCGGATCAATCCGCTGGTCAACGCCATGGTGCTGATGGGCCTCATCGTGCCGCCGGCCGTGGTCCCCACGATCTGGGTGCTGCAGTCCACGGGCCTCTTCAAGACGCTCCCCGGCCTGATCCTGGTGGAGATCACGTATGGCCTGGCATTCTGCGTGCTGCTGTTCCGAGCCTTCATGGCGACCGTTCCCAAGGAGCTCGACGAAGCCGCGATCATCGATGGCTGCGGACCCCTTCGACTGTTCTTCAGGGTCATCCTGCCGCTGCTCAAACCCACCGTCGTCACCGTGATCGTGGTCCAGTCCGTCGCGGTGTTCAACGACTTCGTCTCCCCGCTCTACTTCCTGCCCGGGGACGAGAACGCGACCGTCCAGCTCACGCTGTACAACTTCATGAGCCAGTACTCCACGCAGTGGAACCTGCTGTTCATGAACATCCTGCTCATCACCATCCCGCCGCTGATCGTGTTCCTGTTCTTCAACCGGCAGATCGTCGCGGGAATGACGTCGGGCGCAGTGAAGGGCTGAGCGACACCGGGTCGTTCCCGCCGCGATACAGTCACGGAATCACGGTCCCGGAGCCCTCGGCTCCGGGACCGGCAAGTTCGATCTGAGGAGCGTGGGGGAGTGGCGGGAGCCCATCTGGTGAGCATGAAGGACGTCGCGCGGCACGCGGCCGTCTCGGTGGGCACCGTCTCCAACGTCCTGAACCGTCCGGACATCGTCTCCACGGATCGTCGGGAGCGGGTCGAGGCGGCCATCGCCGAGCTCGGGTACGTGCGCAACGACGCCGCGCGGCAGCTCAAGCTCGGCCAGTCCCGCACCGTCGGCGCCATCGTGCTGGACTCCGGGAACCCCTTCTACGGCCAGCTCGTCGGCGGCATCGAGGCGGCCGCCGAGGACTCGTCCCTCGCGGTCATCGCCGGCAGCACGGGCAACCGGGAGCAGCGCGAGCGGCTGTACCTCTCGCTGTTCGAGGAGCAGCGGGTGCGCGGCATCCTGCTCGCCTCGACCGGCGGCGCCCAGGAGCTGGTCGACGGGATCCGGCGTCGGGGAACCCCCGTCGTGCTCGTGGAGAGCGGCCGCGAGAACGTCGGCGGATCCTCCGTGGGGGTCGACGACATCGCCGGCGGGGAGATCGCCGTGCGTCATCTCGCCGAGCTGGGCCGACGCCGCATCGGCGTGGTCGCGGCCCGGCAGGACCTCCGGCAGGTCGCGGATCGGTTGACGGGCGCCCGTCGCGCTGCGCAGGCCGCCGGCATCGAGCTCGAGGTGCTCGAGGCGGAGGACCTCACCGTGCTCGCCGGTCGCGCCGCCGGGATGCGGATCGTGGAGCGGACGGCGACGGAGCGGCCGGATGCCGTGTTCTGCGTCAACGACCTGCTCGCCGTCGGCGTCCTGCAGGCCTTCGCGTTCCGCCACCAGATCGCCGTGCCCGAGGAGATCGCCCTGGTCGGCTACGACGACATCGCGTTCGCGAGCTCCACCGTGGTGCCGCTGACCTCTGTGGCCCAGCCGGCGGACCTCATGGGCCGCACCGCCCTCGCCCTGCTCGAGGAGGAGATCGCCACCCCGGACGCCGCGCCCCGGCACGTGAGCTTCACGCCGACGCTGGTGGAGCGGGAGTCGACGACGGGCTGAACGTCTCGAGCTGCACGCTCGTGCGCACGAGGTCGCGCAGGGACCCCTCCTGCGGCGGGGCGGCGCCCAGCGACCGCGCCTGCAGCGCCACGTTCCCCAGTGCGGTCGCCTCCACCGGCCCGGCCACGACCTCGAGGCCGAGCGCGTCCGCGGTGAGCTGGTTGAGCAGGGCGTTCTGGCTGCCGCCGCCCACCACGTGCAGGCGCTCGGGCAGGGGGAGCCGGGCGAGACGGCAGGCGGTGTGGAGCTCGTCGCGGTAGGTCTCGGCGAGGGACTCCAGGATGCACCGCACGAGCTGGGCCGGGGTGCGGGGGCGTTCGTCCTCTCCTTCCAGCGGACGGGCCGCGAGCGTCACCCGGTCCGCCATCCGGCCGGGGGCGAGGAAGGCCGGATCGGTCGGGTCGATCCGGAAGCGGTTCGCGGGCATGAGCGCCGCGGCGGCCAGCAGATCACCGAGGTCGACGCGCGCGCCGCCCTCCTCCCACTGCCGGATCGACTCGCTGACCAGCCACATCCCGGCCACGTTCTTGAGGAACCGGAACGTTCCGTCGATGCCCCCCTCACTGGTGAAGCCCGCCTCGAGGGCGGCCGACGAGGGGACCGCCGACGGCAGCTCGAGGCCGATGAGGGACCAGGTCCCCGAGGAGATGTAGGCGATCGGGAAGGCATCCTGCGGGGCCGGCACCGCGAGCACCGCCGACGCCGTGTCATGGGAGCCGACGGCCACCACCGGGACCTCGCCGATCCCGAGCTCACGGGCCAGCTGCGGACGCACCGTCCCCAGGCGCTCGCCGGGCTCGATCAGCGGTGCCAGGAGGTTCCGGTCCACCCCGGCGGCGGTCAGGATCTCCTCGGACCAGTCATGCTCGGCCACCGAGAGCATCCCGGTGCTGGAGGCGTTGGTGACCTCGGTGCGACGCTGCCCCGTGAGCAGGTACCCGAGCAGGTCAGGGACCATCAGCAGGGTCGAACCGACGGGGAGGCTGGGCGTGCGGTCGTCGGCCAGCAGCTGGTAGAGCGTGTTGAAGGGCTGCTGGGCGATGCCGGTGAGCTCGTACTGCCGCTCCCGGGAGAGCTGCTCGGCGAAGGAGTCGGCGACCCCGTCGGTGCGGTGGTCGCGGTAGGCGATCACCTCGCCCAGGATCTCGCCGCTGCCGGGTTCGGGGGAGTCGCTCTCCCCGGGAGCATCGGGCCCCACGACGCCGTAGTCCACGGCCCAGGAGTCGATGCCGATCGAGGACAGGCCGGCGAGGCCACGTTCCACCGCGCCCGCATGCGCGGCCCGCAGCCCTTGCTGCACCTCGGCCCAGAGGGCATCGATGTCCCAGCTCAGGTGGCCATCCACGTCGCGGAGGTGGTTCTCGAAGCGGTGCGCCGGGACCAGCTCGATCCGGCCCCCCTCGATCACTCCGAGCATCACGCGGCCCGACGTGGCGCCCAGGTCGACCGCCGCCACCGCGAGCGCGGCTGGGGCGGTTGCGGGGCCGGGGTGGCGCGCGCTCATCGCAGGAAGGCGGCCGCGACGCCGGCGTCGACCGGGACGTGCAGCCCGGTGGTGTGCGAGAGGTCCCCGGCGGTCAGCGCGAACACGGCATTGGCCACGTTCTCCGGCAGCACCTCGCGCTTGAGCAGGGTGCGCTGGGCGTAGAACTCCCCGAGATCCTCCTCCTGCACGCCGTACACCTTGGCACGCGAGGCACCCCAGCCGCCGGCGAAGATGCCCGAGCCGCGCACCACCCCGTCAGGATTGATCCCGTTGACGCGGATCTGGTGCCCGCCGAGCTCCGCCGCGAGCAGCCGCACCTGATGCGCCTGATCCGCCTTGGTGGCGGAATAGGCGATGTTGTTGGGGCCGGCGAAGACGGAGTTCTTCGAGGAGATGTAGATGATGTCCCCGCCCATGGCCTGGGCGATCATCACCCGCGCCGTCTCCCGGGAGACCAGGAAGCTGCCGCGCGCCATGACGTCGTGCTGCAGGTCCCAGTCCTTCGCGGTGGTCTCCAGCAGCGGCTTGGACAGCGAGAGCCCGGCGTTGTTGACGATGAGGTCGAGCCCGCCGAAGGCGAGGACGGCGTCCGCCACGGCCTGCACCACGGCCTGCTCGTCGGAGACGTCGGCCCTCAGCGCCACGGCCTTGTCCGGCCCGCCGAGGTCCTCGGCGACAGCCTGAGCATTCTCGAGATTCAGATCGGCGATGACCACACAGGCACCCTCGGCGACCAGGCGGGTCGCGGTGGCCTTGCCGATGCCGGAGCCGCCACCGGTCACGAGCGCCACCCGGGTCGCGAGCGGCTTGGGTGCCGGCTTGCGCTGCAGCTTCGCCTCCTCCAGGGCCCAGTACTCGATGCGGAACTTCTCGGACTCCTCGATGGGGGCATAGGTCGAGACCGATTCGGCGCCACGCATCACGGCGATCGCGTTGACGTAGAACTCGCCGGCCACGCGCGCAGTCTGCGCGTCGGCCCCGAAGCTGAACATGCCCACGCCCGGGACCAGCACGATCGCCGGATCCGCGCCACGCATCGCGGGGGAGTCCGCGTCGGCGTGGCGCTCGTAGTAGGCGGAGTAGTCCGCCCGGTAGGCCTCGTGCAGCTCTGTGAGCCGCGCGATCGACTCCTCGACGGAAGCGCCCGACGGAAGATCCAGCACCAGGGGCTTCACCTTGGTGCGCAGGAAGTGGTCCGGGCACGACGTGCCGAGCTCGGCGAGCGGTGCGAGCTTCTCGGAGGCGAGGAACTCGTGGACCGCTTCGGTGTCCGTCCAGTGCCCGATCATCGGGGCATCGGTCGAGGCGAGTCCGCGGATCACCGGGAACAGGGCCGATGCCTTCGCCCGACGCTCGGCCTCGGGCAGGGCCTCGCGGTTCGCCTTGTGCGCCCCGAAGGGCTCGGCCGCTCCGGTGCGCTCGAGGAACGCGGTCGCCTCGGCGATGATCCGCAGGGAGTTCCCCTGCGCCTCGTCGGAGGTCTCTCCCCAGGCGGTGATGCCGTGCCCGCCGAGGATGCAGCCGATCGCGTCAGGGTTCTCCTCCTTGATCGCGGCGATGTCCAGGCCCAGCTGGAAGCCGGGCCGGCGCCACGGCACCCACACCACGGCGTCGCCGAAACACTCACGGGTCAGGCGCTCCCCGTCGGCCGCGGTCGCGAGCGCGATCCCGGCGTCGGGGTGCAGGTGGTCCACATGCGGGGCGTCCACCAGGGCGTGCATGGCGGTGTCGATGCTCGGTGCCGCGCCGCCCGTGCCGTGCAGGCAGTGGTCGAAGGCGGCGACCATCTCGTCCTCGCGCTCCACGCCCGGGTACACCTCGCGCAGCGCGCGCACTCGGTCCAGCCGCAGCACGGCGAGGCCCTTCTCCGTGAGCGTGCCCAGGTCGCCGCCGGAACCCTTGACCCACAGCAGCTCCGTCTCCTCGCCGGTGACGGGGTCGGTGGCGGTGCCCTTGGCGGAGGTGTTGCCGCCGGCGTAGTTGGTGTTGTGCGGGTCGGCGCCGAGCGCGTTCGAGCGCGCCAGGAGCGCGGCGACGGTGGGATCGGTCGCTGCGGTGTCGGTGTTCGTGCTGGTCATGCTCAGGCTCCCCATCCCATCTGGTTCCCGCCCACGCGCTTCGCGGCGACCTTCTCCTCGTAGCCGCTCGCGCGGAACGCCTCGAAGGGATTCGCGGGCAGCCCGCGCTCCTCGCGGAAGGCGGCCAGCGCCGGGCGCACGTCGGTCCAGAAGGCATCCATGAGGATGTCGTTCGCGAGCAGCACGTCGTTGCTGGTCTGCGCAGCGGCCAGGGCCTCGCGGTCCACGAGCAGAGCCTTGGCGAGGGTCTCCTGGACGTTGAGCACGGAGCGGATCTGACCCTGGATCTTCGACTCCAGGTTGTGGCACTGATCGAGCATGAAGTTCACACCCGAGGCCGGGCGGTGCGCATCCTGCTGCACGATCTCGAAGAGAATCCGGAACAGCTGGAACGGGTCCGCGGCGCCCACGATGAGGTCGTCGTCCGCGTAGTTGCGGGAGTTGAAGTCGAAGGCGCCCAGCCGGTTCTGGCGCAGCAGCTGGGCGACGATGAACTCGATGTTGGTGCCGGGGGCGTGATGGCCGGTGTCGAGCACCACCTGGGCCTTCTCGCCGAGGGCCAGGCAGTGCAGCAGGCTCGTGCCCCAGTCCGGAACATCGGTGTGATAGAACGCCGGCTCGAAGAACTTGTACTCCAGCACCAGGCGCTCGTCGTCCCCGAGGCCCAGGTAGATCTCCTGGAGGGACTCCGCCAGGCGGTCCTGACGGGCCCGGATCGAGTCCTGACCGGCGTAGTTCGTGCCGTCGGCCAGCCAGATCTTCATCTCCTTCGAGCCGGTGGCGCGCATGACGTCGATGCACTCGAGATGGTGGTCGATCGCCCGACGCCGCACGGACTTGTCGCCGTGGGTGAGGGAGCCGAACTTGTACTCGTCGTCCTGGAAGGTGTTGGAGTTGATCATGCCCAGCGTCATGCCCTGTTCGGCGGCGTACTCCCGCAGCGCGCCGAAGTCCTCGACCTTGTCCCAGGGGTAGTGCAGCGAGACGCGCGGCGCGGACCCGGTGAAGGCATGGGTCTGCGCGGCGTCGGCGATCTTCTCGAAGGGGTCGCGCGGGGTGCCGGGCGTGCCGAACACCTTGAAGCGGGTGCCGGAGTTGCCGTAGCCCCAGCTGGGGACCTCGATGGAGAACTCGGCGAGGTCGCGGGCGACGTCGGCGGGGAGTGTGGTGGGGGTGGTCATGAGGGGTGCTCCTTCGGCGGCGGTGCCTGGTGGTTGGCGGTGCCCGGCGGACGGACATCGGTCGCGGGCCGCGCTGCGAACGCAGTGTTGAAACGACTCAATAGAAGCGTAGCATGCGCCGCGGAGGAGGAGCTGGTGCGGCCCGAGAAGCTGGTCGACGATGTCGCGGCGCACCAGCACGTCTGGGGAGAGATGTGGGAAGCGCTTGCCGCCGCAGGGTGGAGGAACTACTCTTTGTTCCTGCAGGCTGAGGACGGCATGGTCGTCGGCTATTTCGAGGCCGACGACGTCGACGCCGCGCAGGACGCGATGTCGCATGCTGCGGTGAGCCCGCGCTGGGAGGCGGCGATGGCGGAGTACTTCGCCCCCGGCGGCGGCGACAAGCAGGTGTTGCCGCAGTACTTCCATCTCCCCTGAACGTGCCCACTCCCGAGGCGACCCCCACCCCGAGCGGAAGAACCCGATGAGCGCGACGACACCACAGGTCATCAACGTCAACGGTGCCTGGTGCTGGTTCCAGGACGAGCGCGCCCTCGTCGATCCCGAGGCCGGGGTGCTCGTCGTCGGTTCGATCGCCTCCGGCGGCGGGACCGACGGTGCGCAGCGCACGGGCGATCTCGACCTCACTGTCGTCGATCTCGCCAGCGGCACCGCGAAGGTCCTGACCCTCCATCCCGGGTTCGAGGCCGACGATCATGACGTCCCCGCGCTGTGGCGTCGGCCGGACGGGCGCTGGCTCGCGGTCTACGCCCGACACAAGACCGACGACCTCACCCACTGGCGGATCAGCGAGCCCGGCGACCCGACCCGCTGGGGCGAGGAGCACAGCTACGACTGGTCCGAGCACACGGGCGGCCGCGGCGTCACCTACTCCAACCTCCACGAGATCGGCGGGCGGCTGTACTGCTTCGCCCGCGCCGTGAACGACGATCCCTGCGCGCTGGTCTCGGACGACCACGGCGACACCTGGACCTACGCGGGCCGGCTGTTCGGCCGCCCCAAGATCGGGTACGTCAACGGCTACTCCCGCTACGCCGACGGGGCCGACGGACTGCACGTGCTGGTCACCGACCACCACCCGCGCGACTACGACAACTCGATCTATCACGGCAGGATCTCCGCCGGTCGCCTGCACGACAGCGCCGGCCGGGCCCTGGCGTCCGAGCTGTTCTCCGAACCCGCCCCGGACCAGGCCGAGCTGACCACGGTCCTCGCTGCGGGCACCGTGCTCGACAGCGGGGTGGGGCTCGACGGCGGGTCGGGGCTCGGCGGTGGGGCGGGGGTCGACGGCGTGCAGCTCAGCCACGCCTGGACCACAGACATCCGCGAGGCCGGCGGTCGGCTCGCCGCGGTGATGACGGCCCGCGCCGACCACGCCGCAGAGCCCGACGGCTCCGACCTCGGGACGAACGTGCCCGTCCCCGACCTGCGCCTGGTCTACGGGCGGCTCGGGGCCGACGGGCAGTGGACGCTCACGCAGCTCGCGCAGGCCGGGCCCGGCCTGCTACCCCATGAGCAGGACTACTCGGGCCTCGCCGCGATCGACCCGTACGACATCGACACGGTGTACGTCTCCTCGCCGATCGACCCGCGCGACGGCACCCGGCATGCTCACCATGAGATCTACCGTGGACACACCGTCGACGAGGGGCGAGGCTGGGACTGGACCGCGATCACCGAGGATTCTGCGGTCGACAACCTCCGCCCGATCGTCGCCCCGGGCGACCCGGCCACCACCCACCTGCTCTGGTTCCGCGGCGAGATGCGCTCTTCGCAGGACTACGACTGCGAGATCGTGCTGCTCAGCAGCCCTCGCTGACCCGCTCCTCCCCACCTCCAGACAGGACCGCCCGATGACCGAGCAGACCGCCCCGGACCTCACCCCCGCCCCGCGCGACCCCGCGGCCGAGGCGAGCGCCGAGCCCACCGCCCCGCTCGAGATGGAACGCCGGCTGAGCCTCCTCGCCGGTGCCGGCACCTGGGAAGATGTCGCCCCCGAGGCTCATCGCGCCTGGGATGCGCTCTATGGTCCGCCCGAGGAATGGGAGCTGGTGATCGAGGACCGCGAGATCCCCGGCCCCCACGGCCCCGTCCCCGTGCGGATCTACACCCCGCAGACAGCGCCCGACGGGCCCCGCCCCTGCCTGGTGTGGCTGCACGGCGGCGGCTTCATGCACGGCGACCTCGACATGCCCGAGGGCGACCACGTGGCCCGGGGTGTCGCCGGCCGCGCCGACGCCGTCGTGGTCTCCGTCGACTACCGGCTGTGCGACGAGATCGACGGCTCCCCGGGCCGCACGTTCCCGGGCGGGCCCGAGCACGTCACGGCCCCGATCCCGTTGGACGATGTGTGCGCCGCCGTGGCCTGGACCCGGGACAGCGCGCAGGCCCTCGGCATCGACCCCGCACGGGTCGCGATCGGTGGGGCGAGCGCCGGCGGCAACCTCGCCGCGGCCGCCTCCCTGCGCCTGGCCGATGAGGGGACGCCGCTCGCCGCCTCGCTGCTGATGTACCTCGTCGCGCACCCGCTGCGCCGCGAGCCCGACGCCGAGGAGGCGGAGGCGCTCGCCGGGACCCCGCCGATGCTGCGCTTCTCCCTCGAGACGATGCGCGCCATGTCGGGCAACTACATCGGCCGCCCGCTCGAGGAGGCGACGCCCTACGACTTCCCGGGGCTGGCCGCGCCGGAGCAGCTGGCAGGGCTGCCGCGCACCTATATCGAGACCGACGAGTACGACGACCTGCGGGTCAGCGGCCGCCGCTATGCGGAGCAGCTGCGGGAGGCCGGGGTCGACGTGGACTACACGGTTCGCCGCGGCGTGTGCCACGGCCACCTCAACCGCGTGGGTCTGGCCGAGGCGCAGCAGTCGATGGACCGGATGGGGCAGCTCGTCCGCGATCTGTGAGCAGCCCCGGCTGGGTATGACCAGCATTGTCGCCGGCGCAGCGTGCACCGGCCCGGATCGAGGAGGATCCATGCAGCACGGAATCATCACCCCTGATCGGGACGCGGAGGCCGCGCTCGCCGCCGGGGCCGACTATCTCGAGCCGACCGTCGTCGGGAACCTTCTGGTGCAGCGTGAGGACGGCACCTGGCATGCGGATCCGGCGCTGCGGCGGCGCGAGCCCGCGCCCTCGTTCGCGGTGCTCTGCCCGGCCGACCACCGACTGTCCGACCCGGCGTTCCCGCTCGAGCAGACCCACGCCTACCTGCGGGTCGCCTTCGCGGCGATCGCGGAGGTCGCGGCACCCGGCGCCTTCGTGGTGCTCGGCAGCGGCGCCGCCCGACGGATCCCGGAGGGTGTGTCCCGCGACGACGCGCGCCGTCAGTTCGCGCGATCGGTGGCGATCGCCCGGGAGATCGCCGCGGTCCACGACCTCGAGGTGATCCTCGAGCCACTGCATCGCGGCGAGACCGACCAGATCAACTCCCTGGTCGAGGCGGTCGAGTTCCTCGACGAGTTCGGGATGGGGGAGGTCCGCGTCGTGGCGGACCTGTTCCACATCATGCTCGAGCACGAGTCCTTCGACGTGGTCCGCGAGCTGGCCGGGCGGGTGGCCCATGCCCACATCGCCGATTCCGGCCGCATCCCGCCCGGCCAGGGCGACTGGCCCCTCGCGGAGTTCCTGCGGGCGCTGCGCGACGGCGGCTACCGAGGCCGCGTCTCGATCGAGTGCACCTGGGCCGACCTCGCCGCCGAGGCCGGCCCGGCGCTCGCGGCCCTCCGTGCTGCAGACCCCGCCACGGTGGCCGCGACCGCCTGACCCGGGCTGGGCACGGCTGACCCGGGCTGCGACCGCCTGCCCCGTTCTGCGACCGCCTGACCCGGGCTGCGACAGCCTGACCCGAGCTACGACCGCCTGACCCGGGCTGGGCTCCTCCGACCTGGGCTGGGCATGGCTGGCCCGGGCTGCGACCGACTGCCCCGGGGCGGAGCATCCACTGGCGCGTGGTGAGCAGGCTGCGCGTATAGGGCGCAACCTGCACGTGAGGCGCCAGTGGATGCTGCGCAACCCGCTCTGCGCAAGTCCGCTGTGCACCACTGCGCAAGTCCGCTGTGCATCACTGCGCAACCCGCTGCGCAAGTTCGCTGTGCACCACTGCGCAACCCGCTGCACAGCCCGCCGCGCTGGGCGGGGGAGGTCAGCGCACGGGGCCGGGAGGCGCGCAGTCGGATGGAGTCAGACCGAGCTGCCCGCTGACGAGTCTCCCCACACTCGGCCCACCACCCACGGCGGCACGCTGAACCCGCAGGCGATCGTGAGGGGCGCGAGCAGCCACACGGGCGAGAGCACCACGACGAGCGCGGGGGTTAGCAGCGCGGACAGCGGCCGACGTGCCACCAGTGCGAGCGCCCGCAGCACGACCGTCGGACGGTCCGCGAGCTGGTCCCGCGCCGCGGCGACCACATAGGCGCTCAACAGCGCGACCATCACCCAGACCACGGGCAGCATCAGCCCGACCGCGAAGACGCGGGTCGACGGGGCCATGCTGGGCAGCACCAGGGCGTTCGCCCCGATCCCGCCGAGCACGAGCAGCAGCAGGATCGACATCGGAGCGTCCCTGCGCAGCGTGCGGCGCACGTGGCCGAGCGTGGTCGTGAAGGCCGCGTCCTCGTACTGCTCGAGGTCGGAGGTGGTGCGGGTGGCCCCGGCCAGCGCCGGGACGATGCCGATCACCGTGAGGATCCCCAGCAGCGCCGCCCAGTTCGCCCCGAGGAACGCGGCCGGCTTGGTGAGGAAGCGGACCAGCCCGCGTGCCTCCAGCGGATCGCGTCGGCCGATGCCGCGCTCGAAACGGGAGAGGTCGTCGACGTCCTGCGGCGCCGTGAGCTCGAGGACGCCAGGGCCCCGCGGGTCCGTCGGCAGCACCGACGGACCCGCGGGGGCGGCAGGAGCGCGCGGGGTCACTTGATCCCCGAGGCCGCGAAGCCCTGCACGAAGTAGCGCTGGAAGATCAGGAACAGGACGATCATCGGGACCGCGGCCATCGTGGTGCCTGCCATGAGCAGGTGCCAATCCGTGGTCGCCTCCTGACGGAACGACGAGATCCCGACCTGGATCACCCGGAGGTTCTCCGAGGTCGTCACCAGCAGCGGCCACAGGAAGTTGTTCCAGCCCGCCTCGAAGCTGAGCAGTGCCACGGTCAGCAGCCCGGGCTTCACCAGCGGGGTGATGATCCGCGAGTAGATCCCGAACTCGCTCACCCCGTCCAGCCGCGCCGCCTCGATCAGCTCGGTGGGCGTGCCCACGTAGAACTGCCGGAACAGGAACACCATGAACGGGGAGACCGCCCCGGGCACGATCAGCGCCCACCAGGAGTCGATCCAGCCGATGCCGCCCTGGCCGAGGATCGAGTTCCCGCCGAACAGCGGCATGTGCCGCACCATGAGGAACACCGGGATCACGGTCGCGTAGAACGGGATCATGATGCAGGCGACGATCCAGCCGAACACGACCTTGGATCCCCGGAAGCGCAGCTTCGCGAGCGAATACCCGCACGCCGACGCGAACACGACGTTGAGGATCGCAGAGGCGCTGGCCAGGATCAGGCTGTTGCGCGCGTAGATGCCGAAGGGCGCCCGCTCGAGGGTCTCGGAGAAGTTCTCCAGCCGCCAGTTCTGGGGGATCAGCGGCATCGGCACCTCGGCCATCTCGGTGGGATCGCGCATCGCCGACAGTGCCATCCACAGGAACGGGGCGGCCATGATCAGCGAGGCGACCACGAGGAACACCATCATCGCGGTGTTGCCGACCAGCTTCTGCCGCTTCAGGCTGTGCTGACGCGTCCGACGGGGTGATCCGGCGTCCTTCCCGGTCCGGTCCGTGGGGGCTCCCGGGGCGTCGGGGGCGAGGGTCGAGGATTCAGTCACCATCAGTGCCTCCGACGATGCGACGGGAGAAGAAGGTCAGCACGATCAGCATCAGCAGCAGGATCACCGATTGGGCGCTGGCCAGGCCGAACCGGAACTCCTGGAACGCGGTCTGGTAGATCCGGTAGGTGACCACGTTGGTGGCGTTCGCGGGCCCGCCTTCGGTGAGGATGTAGATCAGGTCGAAGGTCTGGAAGTTGGCGATGAGCGACGTGACAAGGATGAAGAAGGTCGCCGGCCGGAGCATCGGGATGGTGATGTGGCGGAACTTCTGGATGAAATTCGCCCCGTCGATCGACGAGGCCTCGTACAGCTGCTCATCGACTCCCTGGAGGGCGGCCAGGTAGATGAGCATCTTCAGGCCGATGCCCTGCCAGATCGTCACCAGGATGACGGAGGCCAGCGCGAGCTTCGGGCTGGTCAGGTAGGGGAGCGGCCCGATACCGACCACGCCGAGGGCGGTGTTCATCAGGCCGCTCGTGGACGGCGAGTAGATCCACAGCCAGATCATCGCCACGGCGACGGTCGCGGTGATGTGCGGCAGGAACACCATGACGCGGAAGATGCCACGGCCGGGGATCGCCCGGTTCAGCATCGTCGCGAACACGAGCGCCAGGAACATCGAGATCGGGATCCCGACGCCGGCGATGATGACGTTGTTGAGGACGGCCTTCCAGAAGATCACGTCCTGGAAGATGGTCGCGTAGTTCGCGAATCCGTTGAACTCGGGTCGGGTGACCACGTCGTACGCCGTCATGCTGAGGATGAACGCGACGATGATCGGGATACCGATCCAGATCAGGGTGTGCAGTGCGGCGGGCGCGGCGAGGATCAGTCCCCAGCGCGATTCTGCGGCGCGCGGGCCACCGCGTCGGCGGCGAGGAGCCGACGCTGCTCGTGGGGTGGCCCGGGTGGCGGTCGCTGTCATCGGCTCAGAGCCGGGAGATCGCGTCGTCGCACAGGGCCTTCATATCGTCCAGCATCTTCTGGACGTCCGACTGCCCGGTCAGGCACGCCTCGATGAGAGGCTGGAGGTTGCCGCGGATCTCCATCCACGCCGCGGAGCCGCCTTCGGCCGCGCCGGCCTTGTCCAGGTGCTCGAGGGCGAACGTGGTCAGGTAGTTCTCGGTGATCTCCGGGGTGTCGGGGATGTCCGGGGTCGGCGGCACCTTGCCGGTGGCGGCGTTGCCGGCGGCGAGCATCTCCGGGGTCATGAGGTGCTTGACCAGTGCGGCCGCGGCGTCCTGGTTCTTCGAGCGCTGGCCGACGGAGATCATCGTGCCGCCCTGGAACATCACCGGGTCGTTGCCGTCCGCGCCGGGGAGGAGGAACATCCCCACGGCGTCCTTCTTCGCGAGCTCGGGGGTCATGTCAGCCCAGGTGATCCAGTCCGCCGTGCTGACCAGCTGCATCGCCGCGGCCCCCTGCATGAACGGGGTGGGCTGCCCCTCGGCTGCCTGCAGGTCGTAGTCGACCGCCCCCTTGTCCATCAGGTCGAGGATCCACTGGGTGGCCTTCGCGCCGGGCTCCTCCTGGAGCGTGGGCGTGAGCCCGTCCTCGCTGAAGAGAGTGCCCCCGAAGGCGTAGAGCAGATGGATCCAAGCCTGACGGATGTTCTTGGTGAGCAGGTCGAAGCCGACCACGCCGTCGCCGGTCAGCTCGTTCGCGACCTCGGCGAGCTCATCCATCGTCGTGGGCGCCTCGGTGATGCCCTTCGCCGCGAACATCTCCTTGTTGTAGACCACGAAGCGGAGGTCCATGCCGATCGGCAGCGAGTAGTACTTGTCCTCGTAGCGGCACGAGCCGAGCAGCGCCTCGTCGAGACCGAGCCCGTCGACGTAGTCGGAGGGCAGCTCCGCGAAGATCTCCTTGTGCGCGAACGGCGGGGTCCAGCCCACGCCGGACATGATCACATCGGCCACCAGGCCGCCCGCGATCGAGGTCGAGAGCTTCTCGTTGAGCTTGTCCCAGGCGACCTGATCGACCTTGACCTTCACTCCGGAGTTCTCGTCCGTGAAGGCCTTGATCATGTCCTTGAGCTCGGCGGCCGCATCCCCCGTGAAGTCCGGGGTGAGCAGGGTGACGTCGCCGGACAGGTCGGTGGCCTCGGCGTCGATGTTCACCGGGCCGTCCGTGCTGGTGTCCTCGGTGGATCCGCAGGCGGCGGCGGTGAGACCGATGCCCGTGGCACCGGCGGCGGAGATCATGGAACGTCGTGACAGCATCTTTGCGGTCCCTTCGGGGAGGGGGAGTGACGGGCTCTGGGCAGTTCGGCGGATGCGCATCGGACCTCATCGGCCGGCGGCGTCCCTGCGCCAGCACGACGAACGAGGTGGACCGGAGCATCCGCTCGATGTGACCTGGGTCGCGCACTGGTGAGACACGAATGTCCGCTGTTCTGCACGTTCTGTCGGGAAGTTGCCGCGTGTTGTCGGCACGCGCTTTCCGGCGGTGGCGGCGAGAGCTCGCCGGACGTACTTCCAGGTAGTGGCTCGGTGCAACGTTGCGAAACGATGTGCAAACGTTGCTCCCGCCCCGAGTGCCGTTACCCGAATGGAATGTTGGGCGGCGCTCGAGGGCGGGCGCGCACGGGGAACGGGGCCCGGTGAGGACATCCGCCACCGACGTCGGGACGGCGCTCGCACGGGTCTCGCCGGGGCCCATCTGACGACATCCGCTCCGAGCCTGTTCGAGCGCCGACGCACGGGCTCCTACAGTTCAGCCATGGGATCGCACGAGAGCGCCGAGCGCGGTGACGAACACGCAGCAGCTTCCGAGGAATCAGCGGCAACCGGGGCGGTCGGTGACGCCGCGGAGTCCGTCGGCGACGCGGCGGAAACCGTCGAGGACGCTGCGGAGACCGTCGAGGAGCAGCCGGCGTTCCAGGCCGTCGCCCGGGGCGGTTTCCTCATGGGCGGGCTGGTGCACGTGCTCATCGGATGGATCGCCGTGCGGCTCGCGCTCGGGGACTCCGGGGGCAGTGCGGATCAGAGCGGGGCGATGGCGATGATCGCGCAGGCGCCCGGCGGGCAGATCCTGCTGTGGGCCGGCGGGCTGGTCATGGGCATCCTGGCGCTGTGGCTCCTGCTGCGCACCTGGTTCGCCGCGCGCAGCGCCCAGGGGTTGAGGGCCACGGTGGTCGACGCGCTGCGTTGGCTGGGGCCTGCGGTGGTCTACGCGGCCCTGTCGGTGATGGTCCTGCGGTTCGCCGCAGGCGGCGGGTCGTCCTCGGAGGCGCAGACGCAGTCCGCCACGGCAGGCCTGCTGGGCTCGGGGCCGGGGCGGGCGCTGGTGCTCCTCGCCGGCGCGGTCGTAATCGGTATCGGGATCGGCTTCGTGGTCCTCGGGGTCACCCGTCGCTTCCTCCGGCAGCTGGAGCGCGGCGGAGCCCGGAGCGTCGGAGCCGCGCTGCGGATCACCGGGATCGTCGGCTATGTCGCGAAGGGGCTCGCGCTGGCGGCGGTCGGAGCACTGCTGGGGTGGGCCGCAATCTCCGCAGACCCGGAGAAGGCGACCGGGCTCGACGGGGCGCTGAAAACCATGGCGGGGCTGCCGGCGGGAGTGGCAATGCTGCTGCTCGTCGGGGTGGGCTTGATCCTCTTCGGCGTCTACTGCGCGCTGCGGTCCCGCTACCAGGAGATGTGAGCGGGCTGGAGGTGTGAGCGAGAGCCCGGAGCCTCGTCGCCTCAGCGTGCCGGGGCGTACCTCAGCAGCAGTGCTCCATGCGGGGCGATCACCACGTCGAGCGCCGTGGAGCCGGGGGCGACGCCCCGGGCGGCGTCCGACTGCTCGGTGACCGGACGGGTGGGCACCTCGCCGCCGCTCCACAGCTCGGTGACCTGGCCCTCGAGGTGCGAGGGCAGGTCCACGTCCTGGCTGTCGAGCGCGACGGGAAGCTCGTCCGCGCCGAGGTTGAAGGCGGCGACGTAGCGGGTGTCGCCGTCCCCGTCGGCCGTCCACAGGACCAGCGGCCCTTCACGGAACACCTCGCGGTTGCCGGAGGAGGCGCGGAGCACCTCGAGCACGGCATCGTTGCGCAGCAGAGCGACGGTCTCCGGGTCGGAGCTCTGCAGGTCGCCGCCGATCATCAGCGGGGAGCGGGCGATCACCCACAGCGTCATCAGGGTGCGACGTTCCTCGGGGGTGAGCCGATCATGGCGCGGCTCGCCCCGTTCGGCGCGGATCCCGATGCGCCCCAGCGGGAGCATGTCTCCGTCGGCCCAGCCGTCCGGGCCCGAGTACGGGGCCCAGCGGGCGAAGCGCGCGAAGTTCGCCTCGACGTCCTCCCAGCGATCCCAGAGGTCATCGCAGATCCGCCACATGGTCGCGTGCTCGCGCAGATGCGGCAGGCGGGTCAGCGACAGGTCGCGGCCCGGTGACAGGCTCAGCTGCATCGGCCGGCCGCAGCCCTCGATCGCGGCGGAGAACGCCTCGATCTCGGCGGCCTGGTAGGGCCACAGCATGTCGTCGACCTTGAGGAAGTCCACGCCCCAGGAGGCATAGAGCGCGAGCACCGAGTCGTAGTAGGCGTGCGCGCCCGGCACGGTGTGGTCGATGCCCACCATGTCCGGGTTCCACTCGCAGGAGTTGGTGGGATCTGCGATGTCCGAGGCGCGCAGCGTGCTGCCCACGATCGGGGTGTTCGCGGCCACGGCGCGGCGGGGGACCCCGCGCATCACGTGGATGCCCAGGCGCAGGCCCAGGCCGTGGAGCTGCGCGGCGAGCGGCCCGAAGCCGGCCCCGTCCGCGGAGCTCGGGAAGCGTCCGGGGTCCGGCAGCAGCCGTCCCTGCTCGTCCATGACCAGCGGGGCGTCCGCGTTGTAGCCGTGGGAACGGGCCGACGGGTCCGACCAGTCGATGTCGATCACCACCGTGTCCCAGCCGTACGGGGCGAGGTGCTCGGCGAGGAAGCTGGCGTTGGCCAGCACCTCCTCCTCGGTGACGGTGGTGCCGTAGCAGTCCCAGCTGTTCCAGCCCATCGGCGGGCGGGAGGGGTCGGCTGGTGCTGGTGCTGGTGCTGGTGCTCGTGCAGAGGCTGGTTCTGGTGTCGAGGTCGAGCGGGGGTTCTTCATCAGATCACTCTCCGAGCAGGCGGTCGACGTAGGCGTTGCGGAACACCCGGTCCGGGTCCATCCGGTTGCGCAGAGCCTGGAAGTCTTCGAGGCGGGCGTACTGTGCGCGCACCGTCTCCGGATCGGTGGTGAAGACCTTGCCCCAGTGGGGGCGCGGGGCGAAGGGTGCCAGCCGTTCCTCGATCTCCGGCAGCAGGGCCTCCACTTCGGCCGGCAGCTGCTTCCACGTGAAGTGCACGCAGGCGCTGTCGCGCTGGTGGGCGGGGGAGAGCCAGAGGTCGTCGGCCGCAACGGTGCGCACCTCGGAGGCGTGCAGCAGCGGACGGATCCGCTCGCCGAGGTCCGTCACCGCGGCCAGCGCGTCGGCCACCTGCTCTCGGGTCACGAAGTACTCCGACTGGATCTCCTCGCCATTGCTCGGGGTGAACTCGAGGCGGAAGTGCGGCAGGCGCTCGTGCGACGGCCCCGGCTGCCCGGACTGGTCGGTGCAGGGATCCGCGGGCAGGTCGGGCAGGGGGTGCACGGGATGGGTGGCGCGGTGCCCGCCGTGCCACTGGTCGGGCAGGGGCGCGTCGACGTCCACCACCTGCTTCACCCAGGCCTGCGCGATGCGGCCGTCCCAGCGGTGGAACAGGCTCACGCTGTAGCCCGCACCGAGCTGGTCCGAGAGCGCCTCCTGGGTCATGGCCTGCGGCGACAGGTCCAGATGCACGCTCTGGCGCATCGAGAAGGCGGGCACGAGGTCGAGTGTCAGGTGGGTGACCACGCCGAGCATGCCGAGGGAGAGCACCACCCCGTCGAAGATCTCGGGATCCCCCTCGCGGGAGAGCGTCAGCAGGTCCCCGCCCGCCGTGACCAGCTCGACCGCGCGCACGGCGGAGGCGAGCGAGCGGTTGGCGTCGCCCGAGCCATGGGTGCCGGTCGCGCTCGCCCCGCCCACCGAGATGTGGGGGAGCGAGCCGGTGTTCGCCAGCGCCAGACCGACCTCGGCGGCCGCGACCGCGAGCTCGCCGTAGCGCACCCCGGCCGCGACCCGTACGGTGCGCGCGGCGGTGTCGAACTCGAGGTCCGACGGCATCATCGCGAGGGTGACCAGGTCCGCGTCGCTCGCCGCGACCGCGGAGAACGAGTGGCGCGTGCCGAGCGCACGGATCCGGCCGCTGCGGCCGACGAGCGCGCGCAGCTGGTCCACGGACGTGGGGGCGTGCAGAGGCCCGGGGCCGTAGTCGACGGTGCCGGACCAGCTGAGGCCGGGCCGGGCGAGCTCCGGGCCGGAGGCGCTGCCGGCGGACGTCGCGTTCTGGGAGGTCATGCGGTCCACCTCGTCGTGGTCGTGGTCGTGGTCGTGGTCGTGGTCGGAGTGCGGTGTGAAGCCGGCGTGGGCGCGGGCGTGGGTTCGGCGTGGCCGGGTGCGCTGATCGGCGACGTCAGCCGGGCACGTCGGCCGGGTGCGCAGACCGGGCACGCGCGCCGAGTGCGCAGGCCGGGCACGTCCGCCGGGTGCGCAGACCGGGCACGCCCGCCGAGTGCACCGCACCAGAATTGTCGCCCCAGGACCGATGCCGCGCCCACTATCGGTCGTGACGCCGCAGAACTCACCCGGACAGGGCGGGAAGGTCACGGTGTCCGGGGCTCCGCTGCCTCGCCGCGGGTCGTCGCCCTCGCCGCAGATCGGCACCCTCAGCGGGGATCGGCGCCCTCAGCGAGGCAAAGGTGGGGGAATGCTGCTCTCATTCCCCCACCTTTGCCTCACTGAGCGACCCTGGAACGGGCTGCGGCGAGCTGAGCGGGCTGAGCGACCCTGGAGCGGGCTGCGGCGAGCCGGGCCTGGCTCAGAAACCCTGGCCGAGGCGGTAGAACACCTGGTTGGTGCGCAGCTCCTGGGCGAAGGAGCGCACCGTGGTGTCCTCGTCGATCACGGCGAGCTCGATATCGCCGATCTGGGCGAGATCCCGCCACACCTCGAGATCCAGGGCGTTGCTCATCACCGTGTGGTGAGCGGCGCCGGCGGTCAGCCAGCACTCGGCGGAGGTCGCGAAATCGGGGGCGGGCTCCCAGACGGCGCAGGCCACCGGCAGCTTCGGCAGATCGTGCTCGGGCTCGACGACCTCGACCACGTTGGCGACCAGGCGGAAGCGCTCGCGCATGTCCGAGAGGGCGACCACGACAGCGGGGCCGGCGTCGGCCGTGAACTTCAGGCGCACCGGGTCCTCCCGGTCGCCGATCCCCAGCGGGTGGATCTCCAGCGACGGCTTCGCGGTGGTCAGCGAGGGGGAGACCTCGAGCATGTGCGCGCCCAGGATCTTCTCGCTGCCGGGGGTGAGCTCGTAGGTGTAGTCCTCCATGAGGGAGGCGCCGCCGGGCAGGCCGTGGCCCATCACCGCGGCGACCCGCACCAGGATCGCGGTCTTCCAATCGCCCTCGGCGCCGAAGCCGTAGCCGTCCGCCATCAGCCGCTGCACGGCCAGGCCCGGCAGCTGACGCAGGCCGCCGAGGTCCTCGAAGTTCGTGGTGAACGCGCCGAAGCCGCCCTCTTCGAGGAAGGTGCGCAGGCCCAGCTCCTGGCGGGCGCCGTAGCGCAGCGCCTCGTGGCGCTCCCCGCCCTTCCGCAGCTCGGGGACCACCTCGTACTGCGCCTCGTACTCGGCGACCAGCGCATCGATCGCGCTGTCCTCCACGGCGTCGACGACCGCGACCAGGTCGTTCACGCCCCAGGTGTTCACGGAGACGCCCAGGCGCAGCTCGGCCTCGGTCTTGTCGCCCTCGGTGACGGCGACGCCGCGCATGTTGTCGCCGAAGCGGGCCAGCTTCAGGGAGTGCATCTCGGCCCAGCCGGTGGCGGCGCGGGCCCAGCGGCCCACCTTCTCCTGCACGCCGGCATCGCTCGCGTGGCCCACGACGGTCTTGCGGTTCACGCCGAGGCGGGTGGCGATGTAGCCGAACTCGCGGTCGCCGTGCGCGGCCTGGTTGAGGTTCATGAAGTCCATGTCGATCGTGGACCAGGGCAGCTCGACGTTGGCCTGAGTGTGCAGGTGCAGCAGCGGGGTGCGCAGGGCGTCGAGGCCCTGGATCCACATCTTCGCCGGTGAGAAGGTGTGCATCCAGGCGATGACGCCCACGCAGGCGGGGTCGGCGTTCGCGGCCAGGGCGGTCTCGCGGATCGCGTCGCGGTCGGTGAGCACGGGCTTCCAGACGATCTTCACGGGGATCGAGCTGCCGTCGTCGAGGGTCTCGGCGATCACGCGGGACTGCTCGGCGACCTGGTCGAGCGTCTCGGGGCCGTACAGGCCCTGGCTGCCGGTCAGGAACCAGATCTCGCGGGCTTCGAAGGGGTTCTGCATGGGGGTTCTCCAGTGTTCAGGGGTAGTGAGTCGACGGGGCCGAGGGGGCCGACGGGGCGGCAGTGACCAGCGTCAGTGCTGGCCGTAGACGTTCTGGTAGCGGTCGTAGAGCGAGTCGATGTGCTCCTGCGCGATGGGCAGCGGCTCGCCGAGCTGGCGGGAGATGTGCACGGTGCGCGCGACCTCCTCGACCATCACGGCGGCCTTCACGGCGGCGCGGGCGTCCGTGCCGATCGTGAACGGGCCGTGGTTCTGCATGAGCACGGCCGGGCTGCGATGCCCGGCGAGGGTCTCCACGATGCCGCGGCCGATGGAGTCGTCGCCGATGATCGCGAAGGGGCCGACGGGGACCGGGCCGCCGAACTCGTCGCCCATCATCGTCAGCACGCAGGGGATCTCCTGGCCGCGGGCGGCCCAGGCTGTCGCATAGGTCGAGTGGGTGTGGACCACGCCGCCCACCTCGTCCATGTGCTCGTAGACGTAGGCGTGCGCCGCGGTGTCCGAGGAGGGGGTGAGGGAATCGGGGGTTCCGTCCACGATCTTCGTGCCGTCCAGGGTGCACACCACCATGGACTCCGCGGTGAGCTCGTCGTAGGAGACGCCGGAGGGCTTGATGACCAGCAGGCCGGGCACCTCGGGATCGGTGGCGGGCACACGCTCGGAGACGTTGCCGGCGGTCCAGACGACGAGGCCGTTGCGGGGGAGCTCGGCGTGCAGGGCGGCGACGCGCTCGCGGGTCGCGGCGACGGCCTCCTGGGTGGCCTGGGGGAGGTCGGTGAGGACGAGGGTCATGGGGCGGCTCCTGGATCGGGGCTGGGGCTGGGGCTGGGCGGTCGACGGGCGGAAGGACGACGGGGCGGAGGTCGGAAGGTCGGACGTGCTGCGGGGCAGAGCCTGGCCGGTGCACGTGCGCGGTGCCGCGCGAGGGATGCCGTCAGGTGGCGATCACAGGAAGCGGTCAGAGGCTCAGGCGAGCACCTCGCCGGCCCTCCGCTCGACCTCGAGGCCGGTGCGGTAGCCGGCCAGCCAGGACGCGTGCCCGGCCATCCCGGCCTCGTCGGTCTGCACGGTGGAGAGCTCCTGGGAGGCGAAGATCTGCTCGGCCAGGAAGCTACTGAGCGAGGTGGCGGCCGATCCGTGGCGGGTCGACGCGGTGTACGCGGCCAGCAGCGCCATGCCCCAGGCTCCGCCCTCCCCGGCGGATTCGCCCAGGGCGACCGGGGTGGCGAGGGCGTCGGCCAGGATCTGCTGGGCGATGCCCTTCGTGCGGAAGATCCCGCCGTGGGCGTACATGACGTCGAGGTGCACACCCTCATCCTTCAGCAGCGCCTCCATGCCCACCGCGAGCGCCCCGAAGGCGCCGTAGAGCTGGGAGCGCATGAAGTTCTCGAGCGTGAAGCGGGCCTCCTGCTCGCGCACCAGCAGGGGTCGGCCAGAGGGCACGGCCGTCTGGTGCTCGCCGGAGATGTAGTTGTAGCTCAGCACCCCGCCGGCGTCGGCGTCGCCCTCGGCACCCGCGCCGAAGAGCGTGGAGTACAGCTCCTCGGGGCCCACGGGGTGTCCCAGCAGCTCGGCGAAGCGGCCGAAGAGGCCCAGCCAGGCGTCGAGGTCGCCCGCGCAGTTGTTGGTGTGGATCATCGCGACGGGATCGCCGGACGGCGTGGTGACCAGGTCGATCTCCTCGCGGGGCCCGGACAGCGGCTTCTCCAGGACCACCATCGCGAAGGCGCTGGTGCCCGCGGAGACGTTGCCGGTGCGGGGGTCCACGGCCTGGGTGGCGACCATGCCGGTGCCGGCGTCACCCTCCGGGGGAGCGGCCACGGCGCCGGGCTGCAGGGCGCCCGTCGGATCCAGCAGAGCGGCGCCTCCGGAGGTCAGCGTGCCGGCGTCCTGCCCGGCCACGAGCACCTCGGGGAGGATCTCCGGCAGGGACCAGGGGAGGTCGGTGACGGCGTCCAGGCCCGCGAAGCGCTCGAGCAGCTCGGGATCGAAGGCATCGCCCGAGACGGCGATCGGGAACACGCCGCTGGCGTCCCCCACGCCGAGCACGGAGCGCCCGGTGAGCTTCGAGTGCACGTACCCGGCCAGGGTGGTGAGCTGGCCCAGGCGCGGCACGTGCTCCTCGTCGCCGAGGATCGCATGCAGCAGATGCGAGACGCTCCAGCGCAGAGGGATGTTGAGGTCGAAGGTGCTGCTGAGCAGCGAGGCGGCGTCGGCCGTGTAGGTGTTGCGCCAGGTGCGGAAGGGGACCAGCTGCTCCCCGTCGTGGTCCAGGGCGAGGTAGCCGTGCATCATCGCGGAGATGCCGATGCTCGCGAGCTGGGTGAGCTCGACCCCGTGGCGCTCGCGCACATCGCGCACGAGGTCGGCGTAGCAGGACTGGATCCCTGACCAGGCGTCGTCGAGCGAGTAGGTCCAGCTGTCGTCGGCGAACTCGTTCTCCCAGGCGTGGGACCCGGTGCCGAGCACGAGGCCGGAGTCGTCGACCAGCGCGGCCTTGATCCGGGTCGAGCCCAGCTCGAGGCCGAGGTGGGCGCTGCCGGCCTCGAGGAGGGCGGCGGCATCGGGGCGGGAGAGGTCCGGCGAGGACACGGCGTCGTGCGTCATGGGGTCATCCCACCAGGTGGCACCGCCGAATGTCAACGTTCACATTTTTGTCTCGGAGTCTGGGCGGTGGCACCTGGCAGCTCGTGGTCAGTGCGTGCGCTCGGGGCGCGTGGAGCGGCGCACCACCAGGCGCGGCGGCAGCGTGCTGGGGGTCCCGGGTGGGAGCTCGTGCCCCTCGAGCAGGCACAGCAGGCGCTGCAGGGCCAGTCGACCCAGGTCCGCGAAGGGCTGCGAGACGGTGGTCAGGGAGGGGACCTGGAACTCGGCGCCGAGCGTGTTGTCGAAACCGACCACGGCGACGTCCTCGGGGATGCGCAGCCGGTGCTCGTGCAGGGCGTGGAGCACACCGATCGCCATCATGTCGTTCGCGGCGAAGATTGCATCGGGCAGGCCCTCGCGGACCAGGTCGTTCGCGAGGTCGTAGCCGGCTCGGGGGGTCCAGTCGCCCGGGCCCACGACGGTTCCGTCGAGGCCGTGCAGCTCGACGGCGTGCTCGAAGCCCTCGAGGCGGGCGCGGGCGTCGAACCAGTCCTGGGGGCCGGCGGCGTGGACCACGGAGCGGGCGCCGGTGCGCGCCAGGTGCTCGATGACCTGCAGTGCTCCGAGCTGCTGGTCCACGCCGACCACCTCGACCCCGGGTGCTCGGGGGGCCTGTGCGGAGACCGCGACGACCGGGGTGGAGCGGGCGACCGCGGCGACGGCGGGCACCATGCCCTCGTGGGCGGCGACCACGAGGACGCCGTCGGCCCCGGAGCCCAGGAGCTCGGCACCGATCTCGCGCTCGCAGTCGTCGTGCGCGCCGACGGTGGTCAGGAGCACCGAGTAGCCGGCCTCGCGGGCGGCGGACTCGATGGCGGTGGTGGTCTCCGCCGGTCCGAACAGCGCGGAGCCGTCGGTGAGCATGCCGATCAGCGAGGACCGAGTGGTCTTCAGGGCGCGGGCGGCCCGGTTGCGGGTGTAGCCGAGCTCGGTGATCGCCTGCTGCACGCGGGTACGGGTGTCGGGCCGCACGATCCCGGGCTCGTTGAGCACGCGGGAGACGGTCTGGTAGGAGACGCCGGCGCGGGAGGCGACGTCGGCCATGGAGGGGCGGCGGGGTGCGGGGTCCATGGGCTCCTTCCTGAGGGGGCTGTCGATCCGGGTGGTCGGTGCAGGTGGTCGGTGCAGGTGGTCGAGATGGGCGATCGGCTCACGTGCCCGATCCGAGGATTCCGCGCCGGTCTCCGGTGAGGGAGCCGCTGCGTCGTCCGTGACCTGCATCAACGCGTGAAAACGCTTTACAGCAGGTCACCGCGTTACACGGAACTTACCAGTGGTAAGTCGTTGCTGATTCGTGACCCCCAGGGGGTCGACTCTTCTTGACATCTGCTTCAATGTGAACGTTACCATTCGGGGCGTTCCTCGCCATCGATGGCGTGCGAACCATGGACACGGACCCGCCCCAGGGTCCAGCAGTGACCGCCGAGGCGATGTTGACACGGTGATGGGCGAAGCAGCCCGGCACCGCACGCGCACAGAGCCCACGCGGGACGTCCCCTGCTGCAGGGAGCAGTCGGCGATTTCGAGGAGGAAATACCCATGTACAACCGGAGAATCTTCATGCTGGGAGCGACGGCCACGGCGGCCGCGCTCGGACTGGCCGCCTGTGGCGGCGAAGGCGCAGGATCCGGTGGCCCCGACACGGACGCCGCACCCAGCGAGCAGACCGTCGGCGTCGCGATGCCCACCCAGACCTACGAGCGGTGGGTCGCGGACGGCAACAACATCAAGAAGGGCCTGGAGGACAAGGGCTTCAAGGTCGACATGCAGTACGCCGAGGATGACATCCCGACGCAGCAGCAGCAGATCGATCAGATGGTCAACTCGGGCGTGAGCGTGCTGCTGATCGCCTCGATCGACGGCGCCTCGCTCTCCTCGCAGCTCGATGCGGCCGCCGCGGCGAACATCCCCGTGATCGCGTACGACCGCCTGCTCACCGACAACGAGAACGTCGACTTCTACGTCACCTTCGACAACTACAAGGTGGGCGTGAACCAGGCGAACGCGCTGATGTTCGGCCTGGGCCTGCTGGACGAGGAGTTCAAGCCCGCCGGCGATGCCCCGAAGGGCCCGCTGAACGTCGAGCTCTTCGCCGGCTCCCTGGACGACAACAACGCCCACCTGTTCTGGCAGGGCGCCATCGACACCCTCCAGCCGTACTTCGACGACGGCACCCTCGTGGTGCTGTCCAAGCAGATCGACATCGAGCAGGCCGCCACCCAGCGCTGGGAGCAGGAGACTGCCCAGAAGCGCATGGAGAACCTGCTGACCACGCACTACAACGGTGGGGAGGAGCTGGCCGGCGTGCTGTCTCCGGCCGATCCGCTGTCGCGCGGCATCATCAACGCCCTGCAGAACGCCGGCCTCGGGCCGACGATCGAGGAGGGCCTGCCGGTCGTCACCGGTCAGGACGCCGAGATCGCCTCGATCAAGCTGATCGCGGACGGCGTGCAGTCCTCGACCATCTTCAAGGACACCCGCACCCTGGCCGACCAGGCCATCCTGAGCGCGGAGTCCATCCTCAAGGGCGAAGAGCCCGAGGCGAACGACACCGAGACGTACGACAACGGCGTGAAGGTCGTGCCGTCGTACCTGCTCCCGATCCAGATGGTCCTGGAGAGCAACTACCAGGAGATCATGGTCGATTCCGGGTATTACACGCCTGAGCAGGTCGAGTCCGGCCAGCTCTGAGCCTGCCTCTGCAGCAGTAATCCGGTGGGGTCCCGGCGCCCGCGAGATCGCGGCGCTGGGACCCTCCTGCCCGAAGGAGGGCCCCTTGACCGAACACATCCTCGAGATGCGGTCCATCACCAAGAGATACCCCGGCGTCGTCGCCCTCAAGGACGTGTCCCTGACCGTCGACGAGGGCGAGATCCACGCGATCTGCGGCGAGAACGGCGCCGGCAAGTCCACGCTCATGAAGGTGCTCTCCGGCGTCGAGCCGGCCGGCAGCTACGAGGGCGAGATCCATTACCGCGGCCGCCCCGTCAGCTTCGCCACCATCAACGACTCCGAGGCCGAGGGCATCGTGATCATCCACCAGGAGCTCGCCCTGGTGCCCCACCTGTCGATAGCCGAGAACATCTTCCTGGGGAACGAGCAGACCAAGGGCGGCGTGATCAGCTGGCACGAGACCAACGCCCGGGCCGCCGAGCTGCTCGAGCGCGTCGGACTGCGCGAGAAGCCCGTGACCCCCGTCGGGCAGCTCGGCGTGGGCAAGCAGCAGCTGGTGGAGATCGCCAAGGCGCTCACCAAGAACGTGAGCCTGCTGATCCTCGACGAGCCCACCGCGGCGCTGAACGACGACGACTCCGAGCACCTGCTCACCCTCATCCGCGGCCTGCGCGACGAGGGCGTCACCAGCATCATCATCAGCCACAAGCTCGGGGAGATCGCCGCCGTCGCCGACGCCACGACGATCATCCGCGACGGCTCCACCATCGAGACCATCGATATGGGCGTCCCCGCGGACCAGAAGCGCACCCTCATCCCCCGCATCATCAAGGGCATGGTCGGGCGCGACATCGACAACCTCTACCCGGAGCGCAACGCCGAGATCGGCGAGGAGATCTTCCGGGTCGAGGACTGGCATGTCGGCCACCCCACCCAGCAGGGCCGCGTCGTCGTCGACGGCGCGTCGCTGACCGTGCGCGCCGGCGAGGTCGTCGGCATCGCCGGGCTCATGGGTGCCGGTCGCACCGAGCTCGCGATGAGCGTCTTCGGGCGCTCGTACGGGCGCGACATCTCCGGCACCGCCTACATGCACGGCAGGCCGGTGCGGCTGCACTCGGTCTCCGACGCCATCGACGCCGGGATCGCCTACGTCTCCGAGGACCGCAAGCAGTACGGGCTGAACCTGATCCAGGACATCCGCACGAACGTCACCTCGGCAGGCCTGAAGAAGATCACCACCGGAGGGTGGATCAACGGCAACGAGGAGATCTCGGTCGCCGAGCGCTACCGCTCCTCGCTGAACATCAAGACCCCGACCGTGATGGCGCCCGTCGGCAAGCTCTCCGGCGGCAACCAGCAGAAGGTCGTGCTCAGCAAGTGGCTGTACACCGAACCCGAGCTGCTGATCCTCGACGAGCCCACCCGCGGCGTCGACGTCGGCGCGAAGTTCGAGATCTACTCGATCATCAACGAGCTCGCCGAGGCCGGCAAGGCGATCATCGTCATCTCCTCGGAGCTGCCCGAGGTCATGGGCCTCTCCGACCGCATCTACACATTGTCCACGGGCCGCATCACCGGCGAGGTCGCCGCCCAGGACGCCACGCAGGAGCGCCTCATGGAGCTCATGACCAGGGAAAGGGAGTGAGCGCGCCTCATGGCGGGAACTTCTGACATCAAGCAGCTCCTGACGCGAAATCTGCGTCAGAGCGGCATCTACATCGCGTTCGTGTTCATCATCGTGCTGTTCACGATCCTCACCGGCGGAGCACTGCTCAGCCCGGGCAACCTGACCAACCTGGTGCTCCAGTACTCCTACATCCTGATCCTCGCGATCGGCATGGTGCTGATCATCGTGGCCGGGCACATCGATCTGTCCGTCGGCTCGGTGGTCGCGCTGACCGGCGGCGTCGCGGCCGTCGTGGTGATCGGCCACGGCATGCCCTGGTGGCTCGGCGTCCTCGCGGCGCTGGGCACCGGTGTGCTGGTGGGTCTGTGGCAGGGATTCTGGGTGGCCTATGTGGGCATCCCGGCCTTCATCGTCACCCTGGCGGGCATGCTCATCTTCCGTGGGCTGACCATGCAGGTCCTGGGCAACGTCTCGCTCTCGCCGTTCCCCAAGGAGTACCAGTACATCTCTGGCGGGTTCCTCAACGGGATCTTCGGCGGCAACGGCTACGACGCCTTCACGCTGTTCCTCGCCGCTGCGCTGATCGTGGTCTTCGCAGTCCAGCAGTACCGCGGGCACCTGGCGAAGCTGAAGTACAAGCAGCAGGTCGAGGCCCAGCCGCTGTTCTGGCTGAAGACCGCCGCGATCGCCGTGGTCGTCATGGCCTTCGCCTGGCAGCTCGCGCACTCTCGCGGCCTGCCGGTGGTGCTGATCCTGCTGGCCGCCCTCGTGCTCGTCTACGGCTTCATCAGCCAGAACACGATCTTCGGTCGCCACATCTACGCCATGGGCGGAAACCTCCAGGCCGCGCAGCTCTCGGGCGTGAAGACCCGCCGCGTGAACATGCTCCTGTTCGTCAACATGGGCCTGCTCTCCGCGGTCGCCGGCATCGTCTACTCCGCGCGCTCGAACAGCGCCCAGCCGGGCGCCGGCAACATGTTCGAGCTGGACGCCATCGCGGCCGCCTTCATCGGCGGCGCGGCGGTCACCGGCGGCGTGGGCAAGGTCCACGGCGCGATCATCGGCGGTCTCATCATGGCGGTCATGTCCAACGGCATGCAGATCATGGGCATCGACCAGTCCACCCAGTCCGTCGTCCGCGGCGTGGTGCTGCTGGTGGCCGTGGCCTTCGACGTCTGGAACAAGAAGCGCTCCACCAGCGGAGCCTGAGAGGCGACGACAGGGCCTGGCTCTGTCGCCTGCGACCGGAACCCCGCCGCCATCCTCGATCCCCATGGTCGAGGACGGCGGCGGGGTTCCGTGCGCCGAGTCGATGAAGGGGTGACCGGTTCGGGTCTGAAGGGCCGAGAGAGGTCCGACGGCGTCCTGGCGCCCGCGATGCGGGCGATGACGGGGCGCCGTTCTGTCCGCCTCGAGCGATGACGAACTGTGCTTCTGAAGTCCGACCCTTTCGTGATAAGCGCTGACCTGCCCGGATGGAGCGAATCGGCCGGTGGGCCCCACAAGAAGCACTTCTGCGCGGAGTGTTGACGGCCGCATTGCAACGATGTAAATTCGAAACCAGCGTACGAAGACTGTCGGGTTGACGGCCGCGCACGGCATCTGCCGCGGCGGCCGCGCCCCACCACGAAGAGGTGGATGGAATGATGCTTGGTTCTTCTCGCGCCGGCGCCGCAGGGCCCCGGCCGACTTCCCCCGGAGGTCTTCCCGGGCGTGCTCGCGACAGCGGCCCCGCCGTCGGCCGTCGCGCCCTGATGCAAGGTGCCGGCGCCCTGGGCGCTCTCGGCGGGCTGGGTGCGCTGTCCGGCTGCGCCGGCACCGCGGCGCGGGCGGCCGATGACATCGCCTTCTGGCACCTGCTCTCCGGGCCGGACGGCGTGACAATGGGCGAGATGCTCGATGGCTACATGGCCACCGAGGGGGCGGCCTCCGTCAAGCAGACCGTGCTCGCCTGGGGCGCCCCGTACTACACGAAGCTCGCGATGGCGTCCGCCGGAGGTCGTGCCCCCGACCTCGCCGTGATGCACGCGGCGCGCGTTCCCGGCTACGCGCCCGGCGGCCTGCTCGACGAATGGGACATCGACCTGCTCGGGGAGTTCGGCATCCTCCAGGAGGACTTCCCGGAACTGATCTGGGACAAGATGGTTGTGGACGGGAAGCTCACCGACATCGCGCTGGACTCCCACCCATTCGTCCTCTACTACAACACCGAGATCGCCGAGGCGGCAGGTGTGCTGGGCAGTGATGGGCTGCTGATGCCCACCGACAACCCCGAGGACTTCCGGGCGATGGCGCTCGAGCTCGGGGCCAAGGCTCCCAGCGGCTACGGGCTCTCCTTCGGGTATCTGGGGGACGGCTCCAACCAGTGGCGCATGTTCTCCACCTACTACACCCAGCTCGGCGGCACGATCGAGCTGCCCGTGGGCAAGAAGATGGTGTACCAGGAGGAGCTGGTCATCGAGGCCGCCGAGTGGATCCTCTCGCTCATCGATGACGAGGTCGGTAACCCCGGGCACGACGGGGGTACCGCGATCTCCGAGTTCGCCACCGGCGGCTCCGGCGCCTTCTACGGCGGTGTCTGGGAATCGGGGAACTACCGCAACCAGGGCGTCCCCTTCGACATGACGATGATCCCGGGCGTCTTCGGAGAGCCTGTCGCCTACGCCGACTCGCACTCCTTCGTGCTGCCCCATCAGATGGATCCGGATCCGGAGCGGCGTCGCAACGTGCACGAGGTCGTCGCCTACCTCCTGAAGAACTCGATCACATGGGCAGGGGCTGGCCACATCCCGGCTTATTCCCCGGTGATCGAGGATCCGGCCTACGCAGACCTCGTTCCGCAGTCGCACTATGCCGATGCGGTCGACCACCTCGTCTATGACCCGCCGGCCTGGTTCAGCGGATCCGGCAGCGACTTCCACACCTATTTCGGCAACGACATGCAGAACGTCTGGGCGCGTCGCACCGAACCGCTCGAGGGTTGGAACGCGTTCGTCGCGCGGATCAACGCCCTGTTGCTCAAGCCCACCCCGATGTGATCGCCGTGCGACTTTTCGAGACCTCGCTCGCCGGGCACCTCGCGCCCCCGGCGGTCCCCGCGCCCTCGCCGTTCCCGGTGCGCCGTTCGCGTCCGATCCCAGCAGTGCTGACCTGTCCGTCCGTCGAAGGAGACGACCGATGACCACCGCCGATGCCCTCGCCGCCCCACCCCGGGGTGCTCAGCAGGGCGACAGCCTCGCCCTCGGCCGGGCCCGTCGCCGCCGCTCCGACAACCTTCGTGGCTGGCTGTACTGTGCCCCGTTCCTCCTCGCCTTCGGGATATTCCTCATCTGGCCCACCATCTACGGCCTCTGGATGAGCTTCACCGGGACGAGTCTCGCCGGCACGAACACGGAGTTCGTGGGCCTGGCGAACTGGAGGGAGGCCCTGGGGGATCCGCAGGTATGGACTTCGCTGGCCAACACCGCCTGGTTCACCGTCCTGTCGACGATCCCGTTGGTGGTGGTCGCGATGGTCCTCGCCGTGCTGGTCAACATCGGCCTGCCGGGACAGTGGTTCTGGCGGCTCTCCTTCTTCATGCCGTTCCTGCTCGCCTCGACTGTGGTCTCGCAGTTCTGGAACTGGATGTACAACCCGCAGCTGGGGCTGATCAACACCTTCCTGGGCTGGTTCGGCATTACCGGCCCGGCCTGGCTGCAGGACCCGAGCACGGCCATGATCGCCGTGGTCGTCACCACCGTGTGGTGGACCATCGGCTTCAACTTCCTGCTCTACCTCGCCGCGCTCCAGAACATCCCCGACCAGCTCTATGAGGCCGCCTCGCTCGACGGTGCCGGCAGCTGGCGGAAGTTCCGCGCGATCACCCTGCCGCAGCTGCTGCCCACGACCGTGCTGGTGCTCGTGCTGCAGATGCTGGCCTCGCTGAAGGTCTTCGACCAGATCTACCAGATGACCGGCGGCGGACCCGGCGGGGAGACCCGTCCGGTGCTGCTGTACATCTACGAGGTCGGCTTCACCGGATACCGCCTGGGCTACGCCTCGGCGATCTCCTATATCTTCTTCTTCCTCATCATCATCGTCTCGATCGCCTACATGGTGATCTCTTCCCGACGGAGCGTGAAGGCATGAGCGCCGCGACCCCCACAGCCACCACCCTGAGCCCGGCGGTCCCGAGTGTGAAGTCCCCAGCCCTCAGCACGGCCGGGCGTCGTCGACGCAAGACCACCCCCGCCCGGATCGTCGCCTTCGTGATCCTCGCCGTTCTCGCTCTGGCCTGGCTCATCCCGGTGCTCTGGGCGGTGCTGACCTCCTTCAAGACGGAGGCCGAGGCGGCCGCGATGCCGGTCTCGATCATCCCCGACAGCGGGTTCACTCTGAAGGCCTACCTCAATGTGCTCACCGAGGGTCTGGTGCCGCGGTGGGCGTGGAACAGCCTGCTCACCTCGACGCTGGTCACGGTGATCACCGTGGCGATCTCGGCGCTCGCCGGGTATGCGCTGTCGCGGCTGAAGTTCGCCGGTCGGCAGATGATCATCACCCTGATCGTCGCCTCGATCATGATCCCCGGCCAGATCCTCATCGTGCCGTTGTTCAACCTGATGCTGTCACTGAACCTGGTGGACACCTACTGGGGCATCATCCTGCCGCAGGTGGTCGCGGCACCTATGGTGTTCATCCTCAAGAAGTTCTTCGACCAGATCCCCTTTGAGCTCGAGGAGGCTGCTCTGATGGATGGGGCGAGCAGACTGCGGATCTTCTGGTCCATCGTGCTGCCGCTGTCCCGCCCGATCCTGGGTGCCGTCGCGATCTTCGTATTCATCGGCGCATGGAACAACTTCCTGTGGCCGTTCATCGTGGTCAACGACGCCAGTCTGATGACGCTGCCCACCGGTCTGCAGACCGTGATCAGCGCCTACGGCATCCAGTACGCGCAGAACATGGCCCAGGCTGTGCTCGCCGCGCTGCCGCTGATCGTGGTGTTCATGTTCTTCCAGCGCCAGATCATCAAGGGAGTCGCCACCACAGGCATCGCTGGCACCTGAACGGGCTGGCCTGGCCGACCCAGTCGATCCAGCATCGAGCGTCACGATGCGACCTGCGAACTTCTGAATCGCCCCGGGTTTGTTAGAGGCTCGCAAGTGCCGCGTCGGCGGGTGCCGGTGCGGGGTGGTTGTGATGGTAGGTCTCC
>NZ_BAAAIR010000042.1:0-154614 GCF_039526165.1 Brachybacterium tyrofermentans | reverse complement strand
AGAGTTCGAGACGCTCCACTACGAGGCCCTCACCCGAGAGCCCGCACCCACAAAGTAGCGGCAGAGAACCCGGGCCGATTCAACCGCATCGTGCGCTCCCGGAACCGGCAGATGCTCGAGCGCCTCCCGGACGCCTCGCAGACGTTCACGGCGGAGATCACCGGGGACACCGACGGCTTCGAGCACCCCACCGAGGACCGTCTCGATCTCGCTGTCGGAGCCCAGGTCATGATGCTGAACAACGATCCGTGGGACCGCTGGGTCAACGGCACGCTGGGCCGCGTCACCGCGATCGGCCGCGACCGCGAAGGCCCCGCGATCGAGGTGCTGCTGCGCGACGGCCGCAGCGAGCAGGTGCGCCCCCACACCTGGGACGTGACCCGCCCGGTGGCCGAGGGCGGCAGCCTCACCCACCAGGTGCTGGGCACCTTCACCCAGCTGCCGATGAAGCTGGCCTGGGCGATCACGATCCACAAGTCGCAGGGGCAGACATTGGACCGCGTAGTCGTGGACCTCACCGGCGGCACCTTCGCCAACGGCCAGCTGTACGTCGCGCTCTCGCGATGCACGAGCCTCGAGGGTCTCGTGCTGCGCCGCGACGTGCTCCCGCGCGACCTCAAGTCCGACCCCCGCATCCGCCGCTTCCTGGCGACCGGCGAGGACCGCGCGAGCTCGCTGGGCGAGGTGTACCTCGCGGCCCTGATGGTCGGGAACGTCGGCGACCGCTACCGGCCACGCCCGGTGGAGATCGGCGTGGTCACGGCCGACGGGGACGAGGCGACCACCATCGTGAACCCCACCAGCGACCTGTTCGCCGCCCGCACCGAGTACGGCATCACCACCCGCGACGTGCAGCTCGCCCCGGTGCTCACCGAGGCCTGGGCGGCGCTGTCACCGCTGCTCGCGGGCCGCATCCCCGTCGGCCCCCGGATCGACGAGCAGCTGGGCTGGATCGATTTCGAGCTCAAGCGCAACGGCGTCGTGGAGCGCATGCCGCTGGGCGTCGACGTGCCGGCCACCGGTCTCACGGCCGACGAGCGCGCGGCCCTGCGCGCCCCCACCGCGCTCGAGCGGGCGCGGGCGATCCGCGACCTCGTCGAGCGCCGTCGCGCGGGAGTCGCCGGAACGGGGGCCGACGGCAGCACGACCACCCTGACCGCCGCTGCCGACGCGGGCACCCCGTTCCCGCATCTCGCCCGCGGCCGCGGCTATCTGCTCTCCCGCAGCAGCGGTGAGCTCGGGAACCCCGGACCGGACGGCTTCGTCGTCGGCGGCAACCTCTCCGCGCAGGACGACGCCGCCCAGGTCCTGGCCGAGGTGCTCGAGGCCGCCTGGGCGCGGGTGGTCGCCCACGACCAGGACGTCGTGGACCGCCTGCGGGACGTCGAGACCCATTTCGGCGTGCAGGTCCTGCCCGAGGGACTGGAGATCGCGGGACCGATCGACCTCACGGAGATCCTCGTGCCCGGCGCCCGGGTGTGCTTCACCGGCGAGGTCGTCTCCGCCACGCACGGATCGGTGGATCGCTCCGAGATGGAGCACCTCGCGCGGCAGCGCGGGCTGACCCCGGTCCCGAACCTCACCAAGACGCGCACCGACGTCCTGGTGGTCGCCGAGCGCGGCACCCAGTCGAACAAGTCGAAGAACGCCGCCCGCTGGGACAAGCCCGTGCTCGAGGCCGAGGAGTTCCTGGCGTGGGCGCACGGCGCGGTGTGACGCCCATCGTCCCGAGCCGCACAGCCGGGATTCCTCGGCCGACGACGGCCCGAACAACCTACCGATAAGTACGCTTCACCCCTCCTCGCGATGATCAGCGCATCCGCCGAATCTGTCACGCGGGAATACGCTCACCAGTTCAGGTCACGATTCGCACCAGTTGCTGCAACTGATGGCAACTGGTTTCAGCGGGCAGGTGAGCATCGCATGCTGTGGCAACCCCGAGGACGCAGCCGTCCCGGGATGCATTCGGGAATTCCCGGTGCATCCTGCGGACCCGCCGCAGCCACGAATTCAAACAATGCTGTTTGACGCCGCTTCATGCGGACTCCGAGAGGAAACAATGGGCAATACCCCTATGGGCGATGATCTCTCCGCCCCCGGCACGGTGACCACCGAGACCGGCACGATCCTTGCGCGGCCCACGAACCTCGACCCGGGCGTCGCCATCGTCGAGAGCGACGGGCGCCGCCCGGACGCGACGGGCACGAAGGGCACGAAGGGCACCGGCAAGGCCATGGCCGCCATGGGCTTCTCGCAGGCCGTCGACAACTCCGAGGGCGGGTTGATCACCACCTTCTTCCCGCTCATCGGCGCCGCCTTCGGAATCGGCGAGGGAATGCTCGGTCTCCTGAGCGCGATCAGCAAATTCGCCCGCATGATCTTCGGCCCGTTCTGGGCGATGATGGCGGACAAATACGGCCGCAGGAAGATCCTGATCCTGGTCACCGGCGTCTGGGGCCTGTGGACCGTCGCCGCCGGATTCGCCCCGAACTTCACCTGGCTGCTGATCCTCTACGCGATCTCCGTGGTGGGCACCGTCGCCTCGGAGCCGATCATCAACGGACTGCTGCCTGACCTGTTCAAGCAGTCCCAGCGCGGCAAGGCCTACGGCACGATCCGAGCGATCGGCGCCGGCGTCGGCATCCTTCTCGGCCCGGCGATCGGCCTCTTCGCCCGCGGCGACGACCCGAGCCCCGACGCCTGGCGCTACGCCATGTGGACCATGGGCGCGATCTCCATCCTCTCCGGCGTGCTCATCGCGATGTGGGTCAGGGATCCTCGACAGAACACGGCCTGCGACGACATGATGGCCGAGGCCGGGACGTTCAAGATCTCCGACGGCGTGAAGCTCTTCAAGATCCCCACCATCTACCTCATGGCCGGCATGGTCGTGCTCGTCACGAGCCTCGTGCTGCTCGCCTTCTACCCGAACTTCCTGGTCATCGAACGGGGGGTCAGCGTCTTCGAGACCACCCTGACCATGTCCTGCTTCTCGATCGGCGCAGTGTTCTCCGCCTTCCTCGGCGGCCGCCTGGCGGACCTGTTCGTGCGGAAGTTCGGCGAGAAGGGCCGCATCATGCTGATGCAGATCTACCTGGTCTCGTTCGCCGCGACCGTCGCGATCGTGACCCAGCTCCCCTACGAGGGCTTCGGCGCCGCGGCCCCGATCACCTTCCTGCTGGGCCTGGTGTTCTCGATCGGCTTCTCCGGCTGCGTGCTGCCGATGGTCTCCAATGTGGTGCCCACCCAGCTCAGTGCCACCGCCCTCGCGATGCTGTTCTCGCTCATCCAGGTCGGCGTCACCGCCCTCATGTCCCTGGGGCTCGGCTTCGTCGCCGAGGCCTTCAGCAGCCAGACGATGTTCCTGTGGTTCGTCGTCGTGCCGTACCTGCTCAACGCCCTGTACTGGATGCTGTTCTACAAGGTGTACCCCCGGGACGTGGAGCGCCAGCAGGAGCGCAGCGACCAGGTGGCCGCCGGCACCTTCTGAGCCGGCACCTTCTGGGCCGACATCGGCGCGGACGTCCTGCGGGGGAACCCGCGGAGGTCCGCGTCGATCTGCGTCCGGCCCGGTCCAGCCGACCTCGTCCAACCGGCCTCTACTGCCCGGCCTCGACTATGAGGTGGATGGCGTCTCGCGGGCGGCCCGCGCGGAGGCGACGTCGTCGACGATGACGGCGATGTGCAGCATGCTGGCGATCAGGGAGCCGTAGAGCGGCCAGGAGTGCCGCGGCAGCTCCGTGTTGTCGGCCAGGTCGAGGGCGAGGGTCGAGAGCCGATCGGCGATCGGCTCCACCTCGGCATCCGGATCGGCGATGGACCGGCCGGCATCACGGACCACCGCGACCCAGCGCTGACGGAAGCGGTCATCCCACTCACCCTCGGCGTAGGCGCCCTCGCGGAGCGTGCGCGAGAGGTGCCGGAGATGCGAGATCCCTTCCTCGACCCGGGCCAGGATCTCCTCGTAGGACGCCTGGTCAGCGGCGTCCGACGCCGTGCGGCGATCACGGCGGAAGAGGTCGCCGGGGCGCCGGGTGCGGGGGTTGCCCCGTTCGCTCTCGCGAGCGAAATGCACCTCCTGCCAGGCGCTGCCGAGCTCCCGGGACATCGAGCGGGTCTCCTCGACCCAGGCGTCGGCCCGCTCGGTGTCCCAGGCCGTGGCGAACTCGTCGGCCATGTCGACCAGCACGCCGCCCATCCGACGGTTGATGCTGTCCACATAGCGCGCCGCCTGCTTCTCCCACAGCGGAGGGATGATCAGCAGGTTCACCGCGATCCCCACGGCGACGCCGAGCCCGATCTCCAGGATCCGGTCCAGCAGCAACGGCTGCTGCTGCCCGAAGCCGGCACCCAGCACGAAGATCGCGGTGGTCGCGATCGCGACCCCTTCGTCCCGGATCCACGGCACCAGCGCCACGACCATGCCGACGGCCAGGGCGAGCGCGAAGGTCCCGACGCTCACCCCGAGCCACGCGCCGATCACGAAGGACAGCGCGACGCCGAGGATCGAGGCGACCAGGGTCTGCAGGCCGCGGGAGACGGATCGGTACACCGTGACGTGCACCGTGAGCAGGGCGGTCCACGGGGCCAGGAACGGCATCTGGGAGTCGAGCACGTCCCGTGACAGCCACCAGGCGACGGTTCCCGCGATCACCGCCTTGGCGATCTGCAGCCAGCCGGTGACCGCCTCGGGTCGCACCGCGGCGGCCCACAGCTTCTGCGCACGATCCTGCAGGGTGTCGACCATCCGTCGACGGTCTCACACCTCGCGGGCGGTGAGCTCCTCGGGCGGCGCCTCGGTCTCGAGGTGCCGGGCCATCGCCCGGAGGAACTCGATCGCGGCCGGCCGGGCCGACGGCGGCACCAGGTGGGCGATCTCGAGCATCCGCTCGTGCATCCCGGCGAGCCGCTCACGGACCTGGGTATGGGCGTGGTCCGTGGCCACGACCACGCGGGAGCGGCCGTCGCGAGGGTGGGGCACGCGCTCGAGGTGGCCGGAGCCGGTGAGCCGATCCAGCAGCTTCGAGGTCGAGGCCCCGGAGATCCCCAGGTTCCTCGCGAGCGCCTGCGGGGTCGCAGGATCCTCCCCGACCTCGTGGGCGATCACGTAGCGCAGCGCGGAGAGATCCGTGGTGTTCATCTCCATGTCGGCGCTCATGCGCCGCCGCATGTCGTGATCGGCGGTGCGGAATTCCCGCAGGGCCGACAGCAGGTCAACACCCGAATCGCCGCCGTCGTACCAGTACGAACCGCCTGAGCTCCCGCTCGTCTCCCCCACGCTCTCGACCATCCTCCGATGCTACAGTTCATTTATGTAGATAGGCTAAGGATCTCAGGCCGAGCATCGACGAGGAGGGCCATGATCACGACTGCAGGCGAAAGCACGCGGGAACCCCAGGACACGGTGTCCAGCGATTCCTGGGACCTCGACGGATCCTCGGGCCGCGGCGACCACAGCGACCACGTGATCCTGCTGGACGAGGACTGCGCCCCGCTGGGCCTCGCCCCTCGGGCCACCGTCCATTCCGCCACGACGCCGCTCCATCTCGCCTTCTCCTGCCACGTGGTGCGCGAGGACGGTCAGGTGCTGGTCACCCGTCGTGCCCTGACCAAGCGCACCTGGCCCGGAGTGTGGACCAACTCCTTCTGCGGGCATCCGCGCCAGGGCGAGTCCTTCGCCGCTGCAGTCGCCCGCCACGCCGCCCATGAGCTGGGGCTGGAGGTGCGCGGGGTGCGCGCGGCGCTGCCGGACTTCCGCTATCGCGCGGTCGACGCCTCCGGGGTGGTGGAGAACGAGATCTGCCCCGTCTTCATCGCCGACGCCGTCGGCGAGCCCACGCCGAATCCTGCGGAGGTCATGGACCTGCGCTGGGTCGCCCCTGGAGAGATCGCCGCACTCGTGGACCTCGCGCCCTGGACCCTGAGCCCGTGGATGGTCTCCCAGGTCCCTGATCTGCGCGGACACCTCGTCCCGTCGGCCGCACAGACGCCGGGCCCCGCCGCCGCACCCGCACCCGCACCCGCACCCGCACCCGCACCCGCGAGCAGATCATGAGTGCCCACGACCACGGCGCCGTGGACAGGGAGATCGCGCGCCTGCTCACGCGCGGTGTCACCTCCTCGAGCCCGGAGCACCGCGACCTGTGGGATGCCTTCGCCCGCGCCGCCGACGGTGGGAAGCGGTTCCGACCCGCGCTGCTCACGGCCACGCACGGCGCCCTCGGCGGTGGGCGTGAGGTGGCTGCGGTCCAGGTCGCCGCCGCCCTCGAGCTGCTGCACACCGCTTTCGTCGTCCAGGACGACGTGATCGACGGCGATCCGACGCGACGCGGCGTGCCCAGCCTGCCCGGCAGCTTCGCGCAGGACGTCCAGCAGCGCGGGGCCTCCCCCGCCGCCGCCCAGCGCTACGGCGAGGCGGCCGGCATCCTCGCCGGCGATCTCGGTCTGCTCGCGGCGTTCCGGGCGATCGCCCGCTGCGAAGCCCCTGCCCCCGTGGTCGACCGCCTGCTGGATCTCGTCGAGACCACCGTCCACGACTCCGCTGTCGGTGAGCTCGCCGACGTGCGCCTGCAGCTGGACCTGCGATCCGAGCCGCAACCCGACCGGACGGAACAGTCGGGTCAGACGGCGCAGTCCGCGGCGCTGAGGGACGCCCTGGCCGTCGCCGAGTTCAAGACCGCGGTCTACTCCTTCCAGTTCCCGCTCCACGCGGGCGCGCTGCTCGCCGACGCCGAGGACGCGACCCTCGCCGCCCTCGACGAGATCGGCAGCCTGCTCGGCATCGGCTTCCAGCTGTTCGACGACCTGCTGGGACTTTTCGGCGAGGAGCGCCGCACCGGCAAGAGCGCACTCGGCGACCTGCGCGAGGGCAAGCGCACCGCGCTGATCGCGCACGCGACCACCACCGCCCAGTGGCGCCAGCTCCAGCCGCTGCTGGGACGGCCGGACCTCGACGCCGAGGACGCCCGCCGCGCCCGCACGCTGCTCACCGACAGCGGTTCCCGCACGTGGACGGAGGAACTCGCCCGCTGGCACCTGACCAGCGCCGTCTCCTCCGCGATCCGCCATCGGCTGCCGGCCGCCCTCGTGCACGCCCTGAGCACCGCGACCGACGAGATCCTGCGCACCGCCGACCTCCTGCTCCCCTCGCAGCCGCCGTCGGCCCCGGACTCGGGCGCGGATCCGGCGGATTCCTCGCCCGCCGATCGCACCGCCGAGGACACGCCGCCTCATCTCACTCCCGCGTACCGGGCCTCCACCCACGAAATCCCCGCGCACCGCAGTCCGGCGACGACAGGATCCTCCTCATGAGCACCGCAGACGGCAGCACCCCGGACCGCAGCACCGCCCCCGGACCCGCCGCCCCGCTGGTCCTCGTCACCGGTGCCACCGGCTACATCGGCGGCAGGGTGATCCCCGAGCTGCTCCGCGCCGGCCTGCGGGTGCGCGCGATGGCTCGGCACGCCGACCGGCTCGACGGGCGCTCCTGGCGGGACGACGTCGAGGTGGTCGAGGCCGACGTCATGGATGCCGCGACGCTGGCCGATGCCCTGGACGGCGTCGACGTCGCCTATTACCTGATCCACGCCATGGGCTGCGGCAAGGGATTCGCCGACCACGACCGCACCGGGGTGCAGAACTTCGCGGACGTCGCGGCACGGTCCGGGGTGCGACGGATCGTCTACCTCGGCGGCATCCATCCCGAGGGTGAGGAGCTCTCCGCGCACATGGCCTCCCGGAAGGAGGTCGGGGACGTGCTCCTGGCCGGCGAGGTCCCTGCCGTGGTGCTGCGCGCCGCGGTGATCCTCGGCTCCGGCAGCGCCTCCTTCGAGGTGATGAGCCACCTCGCCGAGCGTCTCCCGGTGATGATCGCCCCGCGCTGGGTCCACAACCGCATCCAGCCGATCGCCGTGCGCGACGTGCTCCACTACCTCGTCGGCGCAGCCCGGCTCGAGGGCGCACCGAACCGCACCTTCGACGTCGGCGGGCCCGACGTGCTCACCTACGCCGGCCTGCTGCGGGCCTACGCCCGGGTCGCCGGGCTGCGACCACGCCGGATCCAGGCGGTCCCCGTGCTCACCCCGCGCCTGGCGAGCCACTGGATCGGCCTGGTCACGCCGGTCCCCACCGGGATCGCCCGCCCGCTGGTCGAGTCGCTGATCCACGACTCCGTCGCGGCGGAGTCCGACCTCCGTGGGCTCATCGCCGATCCCGAGGGCGGGCTCACCGGGGTGGACCGTGCCATCTCCCTCGCCCTGACCCGGATCCACGAGCTCGACGTGAGCACCGCCTGGCACTCGGCAGCACCGGCCGGGGCTCCGTCGGCCCCGCTGCCCGAGGACCCGCAGTGGGCCGGCGGCATCGTGCGCGGTGACGAACGCAGCCGGCGCGTCGCGGCCAGCCCGGAGATCCTGTGGGCCGTCGTCGAGGGCATCGGCGGCGCGAACGGCTGGTACTCCTGGCGTCTCGGCTGGGTCGCCCGCGGGCTGATGGATCGGATTGTCGGCGGTCCGGGACTGCGCCGCGGTCGCCGTCATCCGCAGCGCCTCTCGGTGGGCGATGCCCTGGACTGGTGGCGGGTGGAACGGATCGAGCCGGGCCGTCTGCTGCGCCTGCGCGCCGAGATGCGCGTCCCGGGTGAGGCCTGGCTCGAGCTGCGGGTCGAGGCCGAGGCCAACGGCGGCTCGCGACTGCACCAGCGCGCCATCTACCACCCGCGCGGCCTGCTCGGGGACGCGTACTGGTGGGCCGTCTGGCCCTTCCACGGCATCGTCTTCGGCGGCATGCAGCGCAACATCGCCCGCGCCGCCGAGGGTGCCACCACCAGTGCTCCCACCGCCCGCCCCCGCACCTCCCGTCGACCCGATCAGGAGTCCACCTCATGACGATCCTCCGCCGCGGGGCCGTGACCCTCGCCTTCCTGGCCGCCATGGTCGGCACCGCCATCGGCGTGGGTGCCGTCGGCGGGGACCCGATCGCCGAGGCCGCGGGCGGGCTGCTCGCCGCGGACTCCACCCATCTCGCCCCGGCCTCCTCGGCGTTCTCGATCTGGTCGCTGATCTACCTCGGCCTCGGTGCCTACACCCTGTGGCAGTGGTGGGACCCCCGTGATGAACGCTTGATCGCTGCGCCGGCCATCGCCTCGCTGCTGCTGAACGCCGCCTGGATCCTCGTGATCCAGGCCGGCTGGGTGTGGGTCAGCGTGCCGGTGATCGCCGTGCTGCTGGGTGTGCTGGCCCTGCTGTTCCACCGGATCACGGTGCACCCGGCCCGCAGCCTCCTCGAGCGGGTCGTCGTGGACGGCACCTTCGGCCTGTATCTCGGCTGGGTGAGCGTCGCGACCTGCGCGAACATCGCCGCGGCGCTGAAGGGTGCCGGCTTCCTGGGCTTCGGGGTCCCGGAGGTGCTCGCCGTCGTGGTGCTCGCGGTCGTCGCCGCGCTCGGCATCGCCCTCACGGTGGCGGGGCGGCGCCCTATCGCCGCGCCGGCGGCGATGGTCTGGGGCCTGGCCTGGATCGCCGTGGGCCGGGCCGCCGACGCCCCGCACTCCCCCGTGGTCGCGATCGCCGCCGTCACCGCGGCCCTCGTGATCACGATCGCCGCGGTCACCGGGTGGCTGCGCGGCCGACGGGCACCGGACGGGGCTGTGCGATGAGCACCCTGCGCCCGCCCGATGCGCCCGGCACCCACTACGACCGAGTCGCGCAGCGCAGCGCGCGCACCGTCATCGCGGGCTACTCGACCTCGTTCGGCTGGGCCGTGCGGCTGCTGGAGGAACCGGTGCGCACGCATGTGCGCAGCATCTATGCGCTGGTGCGCGTGGCCGACGAGACGGTGGACGACCCCGACCCGCTCCTGCCGAACACGCTGCGTGCCCAGATGCTCGACGACCTCGCCGCCGAGACGGCGCGCGCGGTGCAGCGGGGCCGTTCCACCAACCTCGTGGTGCAGGCTTTCGCGATCACCGCCCGACGCCACGGCATCGGCCCCGAGCTGCTCGACCCGTTCTTCGCCTCGATGCGCGCCGATCTGGCCGTCTCCGAGCACGACCAGGCGAGCCTGCAGGAGTACGTGCACGGCAGCGCCGAAGTGGTCGGGCTGATGTGCCTGCGGGTCTTCGTCGCCGGGGACGACGCCGCCTTTGCGCGGCTGCGGGAGCCTGCGCAGAGCCTGGGCGCCGCGTTCCAGAAGGTCAACTTCCTGCGTGACCTCGCAGAGGATCACGACCAGCTCGGCCGCGCCTACTTCCCGGGGCTGGACCCCGAGAGCTTCTCCGACGCGCATCGCGACCAGCTGCTCGACGACATCGACGCGGATCTCGACCGCGCCGCCGCCGCGATCCCCCACCTGCCCGGCGGAAGCCGTCGGGCGGTGGCCGCCGCGCACGGGCTGTACAGCGCGCTGTCCCGCCGGCTGCGGGCCACCCCCGCCGCGGAGATCCGCCGCACCCGGGTGCGGGTCCCCGACCACGAGAAGGCGCAGATCCTCGCGCGCGTGCTGCTGGGCCGACGCGCATGAGCACCTCCGATCCCCGCGCCCCCATCGCCAGCGCTTCCGACCCCCGCACAGCGGTCGTCATCGGCGGCGGGATCTCCGGACTCGCGACCGCCGCCCTGCTGGCCCGCGACGGCTACCAGGTTGACCTGGTCGAGGCGCGCGAGGAGCTCGGCGGCCGCGCCGGCTCGTGGGAGCGCGACGGCTTCCGCTTCGACACCGGCCCCTCCTGGTACCTGATGCCCGAGGTCTTCGACCACTTCTTCCGCCTCCTCGGCACATCGTCCGCCGAGCAGCTGGACCTGCGCCCCCTGGACCCGGGCTACCGCGTGCTCTTCGAGGGATACGAGGAGCCGCTGGACCTCCACGCCTCCGCCGCCCGCAATGCCGACGCCTTCGAGGAGATCGAACCCGGCGCAGGACGCCGGCTCGCGGAGTACCTCGACTCCGCCGGGAACACCTACGACCTGGCGCTGAAGCACTTCCTGTATACGTCCTTCACCTCGCTGCGAGGATTCCTGGACCCGGCCGTGATCACCCGGGCACCCCGGCTGCTGGCGCTGCTCGCCGAGCCCCTCGAGCGGTTCGTCGCCCGGCGCTTCCGGGATCCGAGGCTGCGCCAGGTGCTCGGCTATCCGGCGGTGTTCCTCGGCTCCTCGCCGGACCGCACCCCGAGCATGTACCACCTGATGAGCGCCCTGGACCTGACGGGTGGGGTGCAGTATCCGCAGGGCGGCTTCGCCACGCTGATCGATGCCGTCGTCCGTCTCGCCGAGCGCGAGGGCGTGCGCCTGCACACCGGCACCCGCGCCACGCGGATCCTCACCGCTCCGAGCGCCGCCGAGCGCGGAACCCGGGCCCAGGGACCCGGGGCGCTCCGGCACCCCCAGAGGCTCCGGAGACCCGAGGTGCAGGGAGCCGAGGTGCGAACGGCCGACGGGGGCCACCGCACCCTGCGCGCCGATGTCGTCGTCGCCACCGCGGACCTCCATCACGTGGAGACCGCTCTGCTGCCGCGCCCGCTGCAGACCTACCCGGAACCGTGGTGGCGGCGGCGCACGAGCGGCCCCGGCGCCGTGCTGGTGCTGCTCGGCGTGCGGGGCGAGCTGCCGCAGCTGCAGCACCACACCCTGCTCTTCACGCGCGACTGGCACGAGAACTTCGGGGCGATCCGCGAGGGACGCGTCCCCTCCCCGGCCTCGTCCTACGTGTGCCGACCCTCGGCGACCGATCCGTCGGTCGCGCCGCCCGGTCACGAGAACCTGTTCGTGCTGGTCCCCGTGCCGTCGGACCCGTCGCTGGGTCACGGCGGCGAGGACGGGACCGGCTCCCCCGCCGTCGAGCGCATCGCCGACGAGGCGATCGCCCGGCTCGCCGAGCAGGCTGGGGTCCCCGACCTCGCCGAGCGCATCGTGGTGCGCCGCACGGTCGGTCCGGCCGAGTTCGCCGAGGATCTCGGGGCCTGGCGGGGCAGCATGCTCGGCCCGGCCCACACCCTGCGGCAGAGCGCCTTCTTCCGCGCCGGCAACGCCTCCCGCCGGGTGACCGGGCTGCTGTACGCGGGCTCCAGCACGCTGCCGGGCATCGGCCTGCCGATGTGCCTGATCAGCGCGGAGCTCATCGCGAAGAGGCTGCGGGGCGACCGCTCCTCCGCGCCGCTGCCCGAACCTGCTGCGCGGACGGCCACGAGCAGCGGGGTCGACGCCTGATGGCCGGGCTGTACCTCGCCGCGCTGCTGGTCCCCTCGGGATGCATGGTGCTGCTGGACCGTCGCTTCCGCCTCGTCCTGTGGAGCACGCCGCGGAGCTCCGCCCGGGCCCTCGTGCTCACCCTCGGAATCGGGATCGTCTTCTTCCTGCTGTGGGATCTCGCCGCGATCGCCTCCGGCCACTACCGCACCGGTCAGAGCCCGGCGATGACCGGCATCGAGCTCCTGCCCGATCTGCCCCTCGAGGAGCTCGTGTTCGTCAGCTTCCTCGCCTACACGACGCTCGTGCTGTGGGGGCTGCTCGCCCGCGCGATGCCCCGGAGGAGAGAGAGCCGGAGGAGGGCGGGATGACCTACGCCCTGCTCGCCGCCCTCTTCCTCCTGCCCCCGGTGCTGGTGACGGCGCTCGCCGCCGTGGTGCGTCGGCCCGGACCACGCTGGTGGGCGGTGACCGCCGGGACCGTCGTCGTGCTGCTGCTCCTCACGATCGTGTTCGACTCCGCGATGATCGCGGCGGACCTGTTCCGGTACGACGAGTCCCAGCTGAGCGGGCTGCGGATCGCGCTGGTCCCGGTGGAGGACCTCGCCTGGCCGCTCGCCGCCGGACTGCTGCTGCCCTCGCTCGCCCTGCTGCTGAACCCCCTCGAGAAGGACCGATGACCACGACCACCGATGCCCCCGGTGCAGTCCGCCAGCTGGTGGGCTCCTCCCGCCCGCTGAGCTGGGTCAACACCGCCTACCCCTTCGCGGCGGCATACCTGCTGGCCGGCGGCGGCATCACCCTCACGCTCGTGCTCGGCACGGTGTTCTTCCTCGTGCCGTACAACCTGCTCATGTACGGGATCAACGATGTCTTCGACCACGAATCGGACCTGCGCAACCCGCGCAAGGGCGGCGTCGAGGGGATCGTGCTGGACAGCCGCTGGCACACGCTCACACTGTGGTCCGCCGGGCTGCTCGCCCTGCCCTTCGTGATCGCGCTCCTGCTGCTCGGCTCGCTGACATCCGCCCTCGTGCTCATGGTCGTGCTGGCGGCAGTGATCGGATACTCCGCGCCGGGGCTGCGCCTCAAGGAGCGTCCGGTGCTGGACTCGCTCACCTCGTCGACGCATTTCGTCGGCCCCGCCGCCGTGGGCCTGGCCCTGTCCGGCGCACCGCTCACACTCGCCGCCCTCGCGGCGCTGGCCGCGTTCTTCCTGTGGGGCATGGCCTCGCACGCCTTCGGCGCCGTGCAGGACATCGTGCCCGACCGGGAGGCCGGGATCGGATCGATCGCCACCGTGCTCGGGGCACGCACGACGGTTCGCCTCTCGCTGGCCCTGTACACCGCCGCCGGGCTCCTCATGCTCGCCGCCGGATGGCCCGCACTGCTGGCAGGGCTCCTGGTCATCCCCTACATCGCGAGCATCTGGCCGTACCGCTCGCTGTCCGACGAGCACGGCGACCGCGCCCGTCCCGGCTGGCGGCGGTTCCTGGGCCTGAACCTGCTGACCGGGTTCCTGCTCACCCAGCTGCTGATCTGGATCGCCCTGCGGAGCTGACGCCGCGCCCCCACCACTTCGTCATCCCGCCCTTCGACCCTCGACCCTCGACCGATCGGTCCACCCCGAAGCCGGACCATCCCGACTACTTCACCCAGTGGAAGAAGGAGAAGAACAATGCGTGAGACCGTCGGAGAGAAAGTCTTCCGCACCGTCGTGCTCGTGGTCCTCACGGTGTTCGTCGTGGTGCCGCTGTACGTCATGATCACCACCTCGCTGAAGCCGCTGGGCGATGTGCAGGCCGGGTTCTCGTGGATCCCCACCACCCTCACCATCCAGCCGTTCATCGACATGTGGTCGACGGTGCCGCTGGCGAAGTACTTCATGAACTCGCTGATCGTCACCTCGGTCGCGACCCTGTTCAGCGTCGGTGTGGCGACGCTCGCCGCCTACGCCGTCTCGCGCTGGCGCTTCCGCGGCCGCGGCCCGTTCATGACCACCGTGCTGTCCACCCAGATGTTCCCCGGCGTGCTGTTCCTGCTGCCGCTGTACCTGATCTTCGTGAACATCGACGCGACCTTCGGGATCCCGCTGGTGGGCACCCGCATCGGCCTGATCATCACCTATCTGACGTTCTCGCTGCCCTTCGCGATCTGGATGCTGGTGGGCTACTTCGACGGCATCCCCCAGGAGCTCGACCAGGCCGGCAAGGTCGACGGCGCCAGCAACCTCACCATCCTGCTGCGCATCATCCTGCCCGCCGCGCGGCCCGGCATCGTGGCCGTCGCGATATACGCCTTCATGACAGCCTGGGGAGAAGTCCTGTTCGCCTCTGTGCTGACCACGGAGGAGACCCGTACGCTCGCGGTGGGGCTGCGGCAGTACGCCACGCAGACCAACGTCTACTGGAACCAGGTCCTCGCCGCCTCGCTCGCGGTGTCGATCCCGGTGGTCGTCGGCTTCCTCATGATGCAGAAGAACTTCGTCGCCGGCCTCACCGCCGGCGCCGTGAAGTGACCCGCCCCGGCGAGACAACCCGCCCCGACCTCCCTCCGGAAGGAACCCCATGGAGATCTCCGTCCAGATGTACAGCGTGCGCGAGGCCCTCGCGTCCGATTTCCAGGGCACGGTGGCGCGCCTGGTCGAGCTCGGCCTCACCCACGCCGAGCCGTTCAGCCTGCTCCAGTACCGCGAAGAGCTGGTGCGCGCCCGCGAGCAGTTCGCGATCGACTTCCCCAGCGCCCACCAGTCCTTCCTGGGTGAGGACACCGACTTCGCCACGGTGCTCGAGGCGGCAGGTGCCGTGGGAGTGACGTACCTGATCGACCCGTCGTGGAGGGCCGAGGACTGGGCCGACGCCGGGACGGTCCGCGCCGTCGCCGCGAGGCTGAACGAGCGCGCCGAGCAGGCGGCGGCCGCGGGCATCCGCGTCGGCTATCACAACCACCACATCGAGCTCTCCTCGCAGCTGGAGGGCCGCAGCGCCCTCGAGCTCTTCGCCGACGAGCTCGATCCGCGGGTCGTGCTCGAGGTCGACACCTACTGGGCCGCGGTGGGCGGGGCCGACGTCCCCGCCCTGCTCGGCGCGCTCGGCGAGCGCGTGCAGCTCGTGCACCTCAAGGACGGCGACCTCTCCACGGACGCCTCCACGCAGCTCCCCCTCGGTGAGGGTGCCATGCCGCTTGCCCAGACCCTGGACGCCTCGGCGCACGTGGCCCTCGGCGTGATCGAGTTCGACGCGTACGCAGGGGACATGTTCGACGGCATCGCCGCGTCGCTCGCCCACCTGAACAGCGCTGTCTGACCCGACGTACGGCCCCCGCACCATCCACGCCCCGCACCCCGGGGCCCGCTCCCCCGCATCACGAAGGACTGTCTCCATGACCTCCCAGAACCAGACCGGCCCCGTCGGCGTCGGCATCATCGGCGCCGGCACCATCTCCGGCCAGTACCTCGAGAACCTCACGTCCTTCCCGGACGTCACCGTGCACATCATCGGCGACCTCTACCCCGAGGCCGCACAGAAGCGCGCCGAGGAGTTCAACGTCCCCGCCTTCGGCACCACCCAGGACGTGCTGGACCACCCCGAGGTCGAGATCGTCATCAACCTGACGATCCCCACCGCGCACGCCGAGGTCTCCCAGGCCATCGTCGCCGCCGGCAAGCACGTGTGGACCGAGAAGCCGATCACCACGGTCCCGGCCGACGCGACGGCCCTGCTCGAGGCGGCCGAGAAGGCGGGCGTGCGCGTGGGCGGCGCTCCCGACACCGTGCTCGGCGCCGGCATCCAGACCGGTCTGCGCACGCTGCGCGAGGGCTCCATCGGCGCTCCGACCAGCGCCCTGACCCTGTTCCAGTCCCCCGGCCCCGAGTCCTGGCACCCGAACCCGGCCTTCCTGTTCCAGGAGGGCGCCGGGCCCCTGTACGACATCGCGCCGTACTACACGACCACCCTCGTGCTCGCCCTCGGCCCGGTCACCTCGGTCAGCGCCGTGGGCTCCAAGGCCCGCGAGCAGCGCACCATCGGCTCGGGCCCCAAGGCCGGCGAGGTCTTCGACGTCACCGTTCCCACCCAGGTCGCGGCTCTGCTGCGCTTCGAGTCCGGGCAGAACGCGACCGTGCTGCTGAGCTTCGACTCCCCGCACACCCGCACCGGTTTCGTCGAGGTGTACGGCACCGATGCGACCCTCGCGTTCCCGGACCCCAACGTCTTCGACGGCGACTCGGCGCTGACCGAGTACCGCGGCGAGACGGCCACCCCGATCCCCGCCACCGGCGCCGTCACCGGCCGCGGGCTGGGCGTGCTGGAGATGGCCCGGTCGATCCGTGCCGGCGTGCCGCACCGGGCCCAGGGTGCGATCGCCGCCCACGTCCTGGACGTCATGGTGGGCATCGAGACCGCCATCACCGAGGGGTCGATCGTCGAGGTGAGCTCCACCTTCGCCGAGGTCGAGCCCATGCCCGCCGACTTCGACCCCTTCGCCACGACCCTCTGAGTTCTGCTGATCGAGCCGTGCATTACCTGCGTTCTGCCTCCCTGGAACGCAGGTAATGCACGGCTCGATTCAGGTGGACCGACCTGCGCCGGTCAGCCGAGCAGGATCCCGGCGATCGCGGCGCTCATGAGGTTGGCCAGGGTGCCGCCGAGGATCGCCTTCAGGCCGAGCTGGGCGATCTCGGAGCGTCGGCTCGAGGCGAGGCCGCCGAGCCCGCCCAGCAGGATGCCCAGGGAGCTGAGGTTCGCGAACCCGGTGAGGGCGAACGTGGTGATCGCGGCGGTCTTCGGGCTGAAGCTGCCGATCTCGGGTCCGAAGCCGGCGAAGGCGACGAACTCGTTGACCACGACCTTCTGCCCCACGTAGCTGCCGGAGCTGACGGCCTCGCCCCAGGGCACGCCGATCATGGCCATGATCGGGGCGAACACCCAGCCGAGGATCTGCTGGAAGGTGAGGTCACCGGCCCCGAACCAGCCGCCGACCGTGCCCAGCAGCAGGTTGATCAGGGCGATCAGGGAGATGAAGGCCAGCAGCATGGCGCCGACGGTCGCGGCGAGCTTGAGCCCGTCGGCCGCTCCCCCGGCCGCAGCGTCGATGACATTGGCGTACTGCATCTCCTCGAGATCGTCCTCGGTGTCCTCGGTGTCCTCGGTGTCGTCTGTGTCGTCGGTGTCCTCGTCCTCGGCCGTCGTGGTCGCGCCTGTCCCGGCGGCGGCCGCCCCGTCGTCGGCCCCGACCGTCGTGGGCGTACGGGCGGTCGTGCCCGTCCCGGCCGTGGCCGCCCCGTCGTCGGCCGCCTTCGCGCTCCGTCCCCCGGATCGCTGATTGCTGGCCTCCACCAGGGCGGCTTCCCGCGCCAGGGCGTCGGGGTCGTCCTCGGGCACCAGCATCTTGGCCATGAGCAGGGCGCCCGGGGCGGCCATGAAGCTCGCCGCGATCAGGTACTCCAGCGGTGCACCCAGCAGCGAGTAGCCCACGAGCACGGACCCGGCGACGGTGGAGAGCCCGCCCACCATCACGGCGAACAGCCCGGAGCGCGAGAGCCGCTTGATGTAGGGGCGGATCACCAGGGGCGCCTCGGTCTGGCCCACGAAGATGTTGGCCGCGGCGTTCACGGACTCGGCGTAGCCGGTGCCCAGCAGCTTGCCGAGGCCTCCGCCGAGCAGTGCGACGAGCTTGGGCAGGATCTTCCAGTGGTAGAGCACCGCGGTGAGGGACGCGAAGAAGATGATCACCGGGAGCACCTGGAGGGCGAAGACGCTGCCCTCACCGTCGGCCGGGATCAGGGGCCCGAACAGGAAGGAGATGCCTTCGGCGGAGGTGTCGATGACGGACTGGAAGCCCGCCGAGACCTTGCCCAGCGCCCATTGGCCCGGTCCCCAGTACAGGACCAGCACCCCGAAGCCCACCTGGAGCGCGAGGGCACCGATCACGGTGCGCAGGCGGATCGCCCGGCGGTTGCTGGAGAGGGCGAAGGCGATCAGCAGGAGTCCTGCCATTCCGCCGAGGCCCCAGAGCAGGTCGACCATCGCACTCACCTCATGACAGCAGTTCGGAAACAGGAGATCGGGAACAGGGCCCGATGCGCGCGCCAGTGTAGGGGTCGACGCCCGGCGGCCCAACCGTCGCCGGTGACAGCGCCGATGACCGAAGATGGACCGTGCACGGATCCCCGGATCCCCGATCGACCCGCACCCTTGGAGCACTCATGGACCCGACGCCGCACGGCACCTCGCACCGGGAGGCGCTGCTGGCGCACCTCACGGAGTTCCTCGGGGATCAGTACGTCATCGCCACCGACACGACGGCTCCCGGCAGCGCGTCAGGTCCCGACGTCTCCTCGGACCTCCCCGCCCCGATCGACCTGGCCGTGTTCGCCCCGTCGGAGCAGGTTCCCCACGCCACCCTGGTCACGCTCGGTCTGTCCGAGAGCCCGATGCGCACCGAGAGCGTCGAGGAGTACCGGCTCGAACTGCTGATGGGTCTTCCCGCAGGATGGCCGGGCATCGATCCTCCCCAGCCGGAGCTGCTGGAGGCGGGCGCGAACTCCTGGCCGCTGCATCTCCTGCGGGACACCGCGCGGATCCCGGGCGAGGACGGCTCCACGCTGGACTGGGGCCACAGCATCACGAACCTGGGCACGCGCTACGACCCATCGGCCCCCTTCACCGGGGCGCTGATCGGCCCGCCCTACGGATACCCGCCGCAGCTGATGAACGCGCCGACCCCCGCCGGTGGCGTGCAGATCCTCGCGGTGCTCCCGGCCACCGACGAGGAGCTCGCGCTGAGGGTCTCCGTCCCTTCCGGCGGCGACATGGTGCTGGACCGCCTCGAGCGGGCCGGGGTCACCGCGGTCCTCGATCCGGCGCGCGAGTCCGTGACCGACGGGCCGGCGCCGTGGCGTCTGCATGTGCTGCTGCGGGAGCCGGCCGAGCATCTGGGTCAGGTGCTCGAGGGGGTGCTGCCGAACATGGCGGAGCAGCTCGGCGCGCAGGGCATCGACGAGTTCGTGCTGCCGATCGGTCCCGAGCCGCTGCGCTGGCGGGTGGGCGGGCGCTTCGCCCCGTCGGCCCTCGCAGACGACCTCGAGCTCGCCGCGCTGCCGGAGCAGGAGCTCGCCGTGCTCCGCGAGGCGATCACCAGCCACGCCACGGTGCTCACGCTCTCCCCGGAGCGCCCAGGCGACGGCGCGACCGTGGCCGGCGCAGCGGCGATGGCGCAGCTGCTGGTCGAGGCCGGAAAGGCCCTCGCGATCTGGATCCCCCATCAGCGGCATCTGACCACCGCCGCACAGTTCTCGGCAGATATCGCGGCCGGGCTGCCCACCACGTGCCGGGTCCACCCCGAGTCGGCGCTGGTCAGCATCGGCGCCGACGGACCCGGCGCGGACGACGCCGCACGGACCGCCGGGCTCGCGGCGCTCGGCGGCGCGGAGGTGCGGTTCGCCGCGCCCGAAATGACCACGACGCAGAGGATCGGCCGTCTGCACCGGATGATCGCCGACTGCGTCGAGGAGGTCGGCGTCGTCCCGACGGCGGGCCAGCAGGCACGCGTGGACGGCACGACCTACGAGCTGCGGCTCGACGCTGCGGCGGGTACGAGTACGGGAGTCGGGTCGGAGGTCCAGGAGCAGGTTCTGCAAATGGCCCCGATCAGCCCCCGGTAGGTTGAGCCCATGGACGCCGACCACCCCCTGCACGTGCGGGCCGACGACACCGCCCCGCCGGACGATCACCTGGTCGCCGAGCTCACCAAGCTGCTGGACTCGGTGACCGGCCTCGAGGCGATGGCCGAGCGCATGGCGCTGCTCGCCGACCCGCGCCGCCTGCGGATCCTGTTCTGCGTGCACGCCCACCCCGGGGTGCGCAGCTCGGACATCGCCCGGGCCATCGGGGCGAGCGACTCGACCGCATCGCATGCGCTGGCCCTGCTGCGCGAGGCCGGATGGGTGCGGCCACGACGCGCGGGCCGCGAGGTGCGCTACGAGCTGGCCGACGGGTTCGCCCACTCGCTCCTGCACGATCTCGGCTCCGACCACCTGCCCGGCATCCACCACCACGAGCACGCCCCCGAGACCTGACTGTCGACAGCCAGCGGCACCGCCCTGCTCCCTGAGCGCCGGATACTTGTAGAGTCCGTCAAGTAGTTCGTCGGATTCGGCGACGGACACCGAGCGGACAGCAGGAGGGGCGGCCATGGCGACCACGACCGACGCCACCGACGGGCAGGCGTCACCCCGCCCTCGTCGGCCCGACGCCCCGCCGGCTCCGCACCGATCCGCCGAGCCCAGCAGCTCCACCAGGCCAAGCAGCTCCGCCGGGTCAGGCAGCGCCGCCGGGTCCCGTCGGCCGGGTCTCACCGACCCGCTCGGCGTGCGCTCCCGCGCCCGGCGCTCCGCCCTGGTGCTCCTTCTGCTCGCCGCGGCCACCCTGCTCAGCCTGCTGATCTGCCTGGGCATCGGCCCGGTCCCCATCGCCCCCGGCACCACCGCGCAGGTCATCGCCCAGCACCTCGGGCTGGCTCCCGCTCCGGCCACGGGATCCGCCGCGGACTCGGCCACCGAGGCGATCATCTGGACCGTGCGCCTGCCCCGGGCCCTCATGGGAGCCGCCGTCGGCGCCTGCCTCGCGATCAGCGGCGCCGCCCTGCAGGCGATGGTGCGCAACATGCTCGCCGACCCGTACATCCTCGGCGTCTCCGGCGGCGCCTCGACCGGAGCGGCGGCCGCGATCCTCTTCGGTGTGGGCGCGGCGATGGGCGAGTACGCGCAGTCGGTGCTCGCCTTCGTCGGGGCCCTCGGCGCGGCCCTGCTGGTGTTCGCGATCGCGCGGGCCGGCGGGCGGGTGACCTCGCTGCGCCTGCTGCTGTCCGGGGTCGCCGTCGGCTACGCGCTCACGGCCGTGACCAACCTGCTGATCTTCTCCTCGGACTCCGCCGAGGGGTCGCGCTCGGTGATGTTCTGGATGCTGGGCTCGCTGTCCCTCGCACGCTGGAACGCCTTCCTGCTGATCGCGGTGCTCGCCGCCGGGATCGGCACGCTCATCATGCTGCTGGGGGCGCGGGTGCTGGACGCCCTCAGCGCAGGCGACGAGATCGCCCACGGCCTGGGCATCTCCCCGGACCGTGCCCGCATCGGCTTCCTGATCGTGGTCTCGCTGTGCACCGCGGCGGCGGTCGCCGGGGCCGGCTCGATCGGTTTCGTCGGCCTCGTGATCCCGCACCTCGCCCGCCGCCTGGTCGGCGCCCGGCACCGGGTGCTGATCCCGGCGAGCGCCCTGCTGGGCTCGCTGTTCCTGCTCTGGGCCGACGCCACCGCCCGCATCGTCATGCAGCCCCGCGAGCTGCCCATCGGGGTGATCACCGCGGCGATCGGCGCACCGTTCCTGCTGATCCTCGTGCGCCGGATGTACGCCCGACAGCACTGAGCGCCCCACTCCATCCCTCTCCCCCGCCCCAGAAAGAGGTCCCCATGGATCTGTCCGCCGCCCGCCGTCCGTCCGCCGGCACCCTCAGCCGCCGCTCGGCGCTCGCAGGGCTCGCCGGAATCCTCGGGATCAGCGCGACGGCCTGCAGCTCGGGGACCGCCGGCGGCTCGACGTCCGGCTCAGAGGGAGCCGCCGGCTTCCCGCTCGAGCTCGCCAACTGCGAGGCCACGCTGACCTTCGACGCCCCGCCGCAGCGGATCGTGCTGCTGGAATCCGCGCCCGTGACCACGCTGGACGGGATCGGGGTGCTGGACCGGGTCGTCGCCCGGGCCGGGGTGTTCCCCCCGGGGTACTACGACGAGGAGCTCGACGCCCGGGTCGAGGAGATCCCGACGCTCTCGGACGACATCGACGCCTCGGGCCACCTGCAGATCTCCCAGGAGATGGTGATCGCCCAGACGCCGGACATCGTGTTCGGCCTGCCCGACGGCGTGACCCGCGAGGCGATGGCCGACGCCGGCGCGCAGGTGGTGGTCCAGGACATCTACTGCGGCACGGACGACGAGCGGGCGAGCTTCGAGACCCTGTACTCCACGATCGCCACCTACGGCCGCATCTTCGACCACGCGCAGGAGGCGGAGGACCTCACGGCTGCGCTGACGGACCGGGTCACGGCGGTCTCCGAATCCGCCGAGGCCCTCCGCACGACGACGGCCGCGGTGCTCTACCCCTCGCTCGGCGGCGGCCCGCTGTACACCTACGGGGCGGGGTCCATGGTCACCGCGCAGCTCGATGCGCTGGGCATCGAGAACGTCTTCGCCGACACCGCCGAGCGGGTGTTCGAGATCAGCTCGGAGCCGCTGCTGGCGGCCGACCCCGACGTGCTGATCGTGCTCTACCAGGGAGAGGGCGACGGCAGCGACGTCACCGCGGAGATGACCACCCAGGACCAGCTGACCGGACTGCGCGCGGTGCAGGACGAGGCCGTGCTGCCGCTGCTGTTCAACTTCGCCGAGCCCGCGTCCCCGCTGGTCGTGGAGGGGCTGGAGAGGATCCACGAGTGGCTGCTCGAGATCGAGGGATGAGTCCCGACCCCGGCTCCTCGCCCGCCGCACCCGTCCTCGAGGCCCGCGGCCTCACGCACGCCTTCGGGACCGAGCCCGTGCTGCGCGGGGTGGACCTGTCCGTGTCGGCCGGGGAGATCGTGGGCCTCGTGGGCCCCAACGGCAGCGGCAAGACCACCGCCCTGCGCCTCCTGCACCGCGAGCTCGTGCCCGACGCCGGGCAGGTGCTGCTCGAGGGCCGCGAGCTGGGCAGCTATTCCGGGCGCGAGCGGGCCCGGCGCATCGCCGTGATGGCGCAGGAGATCACGGGCGAGGTGTCTCTGACCGTGGCGGACGTGGTGCTGCTGGGCCGCATCCCTCACTCCAGCACCTTCGGCTCGACGTCCGATGCGGACCTGGAGATCGCGACCCGGGCGCTCGAGGACTCCGGCGCCCTGCACCTGGCCCGGCGGGAGTTCGGGCTTCTTTCCGGTGGGGAGAAGCAGCGGGTGCTGATCGCGCGGGCGCTCGCCCAACGACCGCATCTGCTGCTCATGGACGAACCCACCAACCATCTCGACATCGGCTCCCAGCACCACGTGCTGCAGATCGTGCGCACCAAGGGCGTGGCGACCATCGTGGTGCTGCACGACCTGAACCTCGCCGCCCGCTACTGCGATCGGGTCATCGTGCTGGCCGACGGCCTCGTGCACTCCGCGGGCCCGCCCGGCGAGGCACTGCCCGCCTCCCTGGTCAGCGCCACCTACGGCGTCGCCGCCGAACGGGCCACGGCCGACGACGGCACCGCGCAGTTCCTGTTCCGCGGGCAGGGGTCCCCGCCCGGCCCTGCCGCACCCGGCCCGTCGGCCGCACCTGCCGCACCCGGCGCACCCGGCGCACCCGGCGCACCCGCCAGCCCCCTCTTCCCCACCGCCTCCACCCCCGAGGAGCCCGACGTTGACGCCCACCGCCGACCCCGCCCAGGCCCGCTGGAACGACTACTGGACCCGATACGCGGCCGAGTACGACGAGCACCAGCTGTGCCGCCTCGCCCACCCCGAGGAACGTGAGACCTGGTCCCGGGTCTGGACCGAGGTGCTCCCGACGGGGACGTCCACGATCCTCGATGCAGGAACCGGCAGCGGGAATATGGCCCTGCTGCTCGCGGGCTCGGGCCACACGGTGACCGGGATCGACCTGGCCACGGGCATGCTCGAGCAGGCGCACACCAAATGCGCGGACCACCCGGATCCGCCGACGTTCCTGGTCGGGGATGCCGTGGATCCGCCTTTCGCCCCGGGCTCCTTCGACGCGATCATCTCGCGGTATCTGCTGTGGACTCTGCGCGACGCCTCGACCGCGCTGGCCCGCTGGTTCGAGCTGCTGTGCCCCGGTGGCGTGCTGGTGGCGGTCGACGCCCCCTGGTTCCGGGGCGAGGGCGCGCTGCCGCGCGGAACCGAGCGGCAGGACCACTTCGCGTCGGCGTACGACGCGGAGGCCTTCGAGCGTCTGACCTTCGGACGCGCCGGCACCGAGCAGATCATCGCCGAGTGGGAGGCGGCCGGCTTCGTGGACGTGCGCGCCGATCCCCTGACCGAGGTGCTCGAGCTGGATCGCGCGAACGGTGTCGCCCCCGGCCACTCCCCGCAGCTGCAGCAGCGCTTCAGCGCGCGCAGGCCCGACTGAACGCAGCGCGCACGACCGCACCATAGACAACACTGTGTGTCACACACTATGGTGTGGAACATGAGCGAGCACTTCGACACCCACCTGCAGGAGCTGAGACGCGGCACCGTCGTGCTCGCATGCCTGCAGTTGTTGCGCACCCCCGGCTACGGCTACAACCTGCTCGAGCAGCTCGCGGCGCACGGCTTCCTCACGGACGCGAACACGCTCTACCCCCTGCTGCGTCGGCTCGAGAAGCAGGGATTCCTGACCAGCGAGTGGAACACCGAGGACTCCAGGCCCCGCAAGTTCTACGTCACCTCGGCCGCGGGTACGAGCCTGGCCGACACCCTCAGCAGGGACTGGCTCGACCTCACACGGTCGATCTCCTCCCTCACCGACGACCCGGGCACCCCGGAGGAGATCTGACATGACCACCTCACTCACCGAGCGCTATATCGGCGCCACCGTCGCTTCGCTCCCTCCGACCGCCCAGGAGGATGTGCGCGCGGAGCTCGAGGGCTCCATCGCGGACGCCGTCGACGCCCGCCTGGATCAGGGCGAGGATCCTGGCGACGCCGAGCGCGCCGTGCTCACCGAGCTGGGCGATCCGGCCGCCCTCGCGGCCGGCTATGCCGACCGTCCGCTGCACCTGCTGGGCCCCCGCTATTACCTCGCGTGGAAGCAGCTGCTGAAGATCCTGCTGATGATCGTGCCAGCGTGCGCCGTCGTCGGAGTCGCCCTCGCGCAGGTGATCGCCGGCGCCTCTGTCGGCGCCGTCATCGGGCAGGCGGTCGGCGTCGGGGTCACCGCCACGATGCATCTGTTCTTCTGGGTGACGCTGGTGTTCGTCCTCCTCGAGCGCACGGGCGCGGACACCGGCCCCGGGTGGACGGTGGACCAGCTGCGCGAGCCGACGTCGACGGGGACCGGACGGGCGGACCTCATCGCTTCACTGATACTCGCCGCAGCCGGTGCGGGTGCCCTCCTGTGGGACCACTTCCTCGGGTTCTTCCGGGTCGACGGGGTCTCGCTGCCGATCCTGCATCCAGGACTGTGGCCCTGGGCGATGGCCGGCCTGCTCGCCCTGATCGCCCTCGAGGCGGTCCTGGCCGTCATGCTCTTTGCGAACGGTCGCTGGAGCGTACGTCTCGCCGTGCTCAACACCGTGCTCGCAGTGCTGGCCATGACTCTGGTGCTCACGTTGCTGGGCAACGGACTCCTGCTGAACCCCGACTTCCTCCAGACGGTGTTCATCGACAACGGCGTCGAGCCGGACTCGATGCGGGTCCTCGGAATCCTGACGTGGTTCATGCTCGTGGGCATCCCGGTGTGGGACATCCTCGACGGCTGGCTGAAGACCCGGCGCGACGCACTCCGCTGACCCCGGGTGACCCGCGGCGTCCGCGCTCAGAGCTCGGTGGTGGCGGTGCCACCGGGTGGGCGCTCCCCGACCACCTTCGCCTTGAGGATCTGCGCGAGCCCAGCGGCCTTGCCCCCGGGCAGGCCCCAGAACTGCGCGGATTCGCCGCTGACCCGCAGCAGCCCCAGGTCCGGGTCGTCCGGACCGTCGGGGAAGTAGGCGGCCGCCCGCTTGGTCCACAGCTGTTCCACCAGAGAGCGGTCCTCGACGAACTCGGCATGTCCCGCGACCGACAGCCACGACCCTGCCTGCGAGATCGAGAGGTTCACCTGCGGTCCGCTGCGCAGCGCCTCGGCCTGGCCGCCGCGCAGTCCGACGAAGAACCAGACGTCCGCGTCGTCGGTCACGCCCTGGATGGACAGGGGGTGAGACAGGAGCTTGCCGCCCGGGAGCGCCGTGGTGAGCATGACGAGGTCGGCGTCGCGGAGCGTGTCCACCACGTCCTCCAGGGCCAGGGTGTCGTCGGTCATGAGGGGTCCTCCCGCGTCGCCGGTGCTGTCCCGGCCGACGGTACTCGCACCCTCCGATCCCGGGTACGGACCCGACCGTTCGGTACCGATACGGGCCTGGTCGCACGGGTCTCCGACGCACCGGCATCCTGCGCGCGCCCATCCCGCCTGCGACGATTTCCTGCTAGCACGCCCCTGGCCCTTCGACCACCACGCGCGGTGGTACCGGGGAAGGTCGGAACGACCCTCGGCACGGGCCCCGCAGTGCCGTATTTTGACGAACGTGACCACACACCTCGCGCAGTCCGCCCAGGATCCCGGCCTCGGCACGCCCGGCGCTGTCGCCCCCGGCATCACCGTCGGCGTCTCCGCCGCCGTGGGCCGCACCCCGCTGATCCGTCTCGACCACCTGTTCCCCGACTCGGGCGTCGAGATCCTCGCCAAGCTGGAATCCGTGAATCCCGGCGGCAGCACCAAGGACCGCCCGGCGCTCGCGATGGTGCGCGACGCGATCGCGAGCGGCCGCCTCTCCGCCGGCGGCACGGTCGTCGAATCCAGCTCCGGCAACCTCGGAGTGGCCCTGGCGCGCGTGTGCACCGCGCACGGCGTGCGCTTCGTGTGCGTGGTCGACTCCCGTACCAACACCACCACCGTGGCCACCATCCGCGCACTCGGCGGGGAGATCTCCCTGGTCTCCGAACCGGATCCCGAGACCGGCGACCTGCTCACGGCCCGGTTCCGCCGGGTCGAGCAGCTCCTGGAGCAGATCCCCGGCGCGGTGAACCTGTTCCAGTACGGCAACCCGGCGAACCCCGGCGCCCACGCAGCAGGCACCATGCGCGAGATCGCCGAGGCCACCGACCACCGGCTCGACGCGCTGATGGCCGCCGTGAGCACCACCGGCACCATCGCCGGCTGCACCGCCTACATCCACGACTCCGGCATGGCGACCCGCACGATCGCGGTCGACGCCGTGGGCAGCGTCCTGTTCGGCGGCACCGCCGCCCCGCGCCCCCTGCCGGGCCTCGGGGCGGGCGTGGTCACCGACATCTCCCGCACCGTCGAGCCGGACCAGGTGGTGCGCGTGAGCGGTGCGGACTGCGTGGTCGGCGCGCGACTGCTCGCCCGCCGCGAAGGGATCCTCGCCGGTGCCTCCACGGGCGGGATCGTCCACGCGCTGGGCACGCTCGTCCCCCGACTGGAACCCGGCACACGGCTCGCATTCATCGTGCACGATGGCGGAGTGCCCTATCTCGAGACCGTCTACGACGATGCCTGGGTCCAGCAGACCCTCGACGCCGATGCCGACGCCCTGGCCGCAGCGACCTCGTCCCTGCTGGCCACTGCCGCGCGTGGCTGAGCGCGCCCCCGGAGCGCCCCTGCGCCTGGTCGTGATCGGGGCCGGCCCCAAGGCCCTGTTCGCCCTCGAGGAGCTCGCCGCGCTGCTGGTCGGTCACCCGGAACCCGTCGGGCGCCCTGGGGCCGGCTCCCCGCGAGAGCTCCTGGAGATCACTGTCCTCGACCCCGGCGAGCATCCCGGCACCGGAGCCGCCTACGACCTCTCCCAGCCTCCCGAGCTGCGGCTGAACGTCGGCTCCGGGATCCTCGATGCCCCGGCTGCCGGCGCCTTCGCATCCTTCCCGGACTGGGCGGCGCGGGAGCATCCGGAGCTGGCCGAGGAGCCGTACCCGCCGCGCGCCGTCGTCGGCCGCTATCTGACCGAGCGCTGGCAGCGGATGCTGGAGTCCCTCGCCCCGTTCGGGACTGTCCGCCTGCTCCGCGACCGCGCCGTCGCCGTCCATCGGGACGCCGACGGATGGCTGGTCTCGCGAGGGGAGGGCTCGGCGCCGCTCGCGCCGGCCGACGCAGCTGAGACCCCCGCAGCTCCGGCTGGCGAGATTCCCGCCGACGAGGTGCTCGTGGCGACCGGCCACGCGGCGGGGCACGACAGCTCCCTGGCGACCGCGCGGGCCTCAGGCCGGTGGTCTGCTGGGCTGCCGCTGCGCCCCGCCGTCCTGCCGGTCGGGACCATGCTCGCGGCGGCTCACGTGCCACCCGGGTCCCGGGTGGCTGTGCGGGGTGGGGCCCTGACCTTCATCGATGCTGCCCTCACGCTCACCGTCGGCCGCGGCGCCCGCTTCCACCCCGATTCCGCCGGATCCGGGCGGCTGCTCCACGAGCGCAGTCCCGAGGAGCCGTCTGCGATCCTCCCCACCACCCGCCACGGCCTGCTCCTGGAGGCGAAGCCCGATCCGGGAACCGCCCTGCCCGACGCTGCTGAGGCGGCGATCGAGGAGGGCCGACGCCAGCTGGCGTACGAGACCTCCCTCTCCGGCTCCCTGACCCCGGATCAGGTGCTCGAGATCGTGCTGGGCGTCGCCGCTCGGTTGCTCGACGATGTCGATTCCGATGTCGATGTCGATGTCGACACCGGCTCGGCGCCAGCCCTCGCCGTGCGCCGCACGCTCGGCGAGGGCTCCGATCCCGAGCTGCCCTCCGGGCCAGGACGCGCCGCGGAGGCGCTGCGTCGCAGCGTGGCCGTCGCCGAGGGCAGCCGGAAGCCAGGGCCCAGCTGGGCCCTCGGCCGCGCCTGGGTGCTGATGTATCCCCAGATCACCGCGGCGCTGCGAGACTGCACGGTCGACGAGACGGCCTGGTCCCGGTTCCGGGAGGCCGAGCTGGTGCTGGACCGCTTCGCCTTCGGGCCGCCCCTGGACACCGCGCGCGAGCTGCTCGCGATGGTCGACTCCGGCGCGGTGGACCTGTCCTGGGTCGACGCCGGCACCACGATCACCGCGCAGGGGATCCAGGGCCTGCCCGCCGGCTCTGCCTCGGCCGATGTCGTGGTCGACGCGGTCCAGCCCCCTCCTGGCCTGGTCGGCGTCTCCGATCCGCTGGCGCGACACCTGCTGGAGACGGGCCTGGTGTCGGTGCGTCCCGGCCGTCGCGGCGCGGTCATCGACCCCGACGCCACCGCGATCGCGCCCGACGGGAGTCGCGTCGAGGGACTGGCGCTCCTGGGCCGGCCGACGGAGGACCACGTGATCGGCCACGACACCCTCAACCGCCATCTGCATGCCGAGCCGGGGCTCTGGGCTCGCCGCCTCGGCGCTCGACTTCTCGGCGCACGCCGTCCCAGCCCGCGCCGTCCCAGCCTGCAACGACCCGACGTCCCCGACGTTCCCGACGATGCGGATCTCCGGTCCGGCTGCCAGGGCCTGCCTCCGCTGACCGCGCGCCTGGAGCCGTGGATGCGCGAGCTCCTCGCCGATCCCGTCGCCTGCCGCGACCTGCTCGAGGATCACGGCAGCCCGCTGAACGTGCACGACTTCTCGGCGCTGCCCCGCAATGCCTCCGAGCTGTCGGACGCCGCCGCAGAACAGGGCGTCGACCTGCGCATCTTCGTGGCGCGCAAGGCGAACAAGACCCTCGGTCTGATGACGGCGGCGCAGAACGCCGGGCTCGGGCTCGACATGGGCAGCGAGCGCGAACTGGAGCAGGCCCTCGAACTCGGTGTCCCGGCACAGGACATCGTGGTCACGGCGGCCATCAAACCGGCCCCGCTGCTGCGCCTGGCACTGACCTCCGGGGCGATGCTGGTGCTGGACAACCTCGACGAGGCCGCCGCGGTCGACGCCCTGCTCGCCTCGCCCAGCTCCGTCCCGGCCCCCACCCGTCGGCCCGTCGCCCTGCGGCTCGCGCCCACGCCGAGCGAGACCGTCGGCCCCACCCGGTTCGGAGAATCCGCGCGCACCTGGCGCGAGTGGGCCCAGTCCCGCGACCCCGTCCAGGGCGCTCTGCGCCTCGACGGCATTCACTTCCACCTGCACGGCTACGACCCCCTCGCCCGCGCCCATGCCCTCGCCGAGGCGGTCGGCCTGGTCGATGCCCTGCGTGCGCTCGGTCACCGACCTCGGTTCATCGACATCGGGGGTGGGATCCCCATGTCCTACCTCGACGACCCCGAGGAATGGGCCACCTTCTGGAGCGCGCACGAGGACCGGACCGGCACAGCGGATAGCTCGCTGACCTGGCGCGGGGAACCGCTGCGACAGGTGTATCCGTATCACCAGGACGTGGTGCGCGGCCAGTGGCTGACCACCTTCCTCGCCGCCGAGGTGGACCCGGGGACCACGGCCGCCGACGCCCTGCGCGAGCGCGGCCTGGAGCTGCGCTGCGAGCCCGGGCGCTCGATGCTCGACGGCTGCGGCATGACCCTGGCCCGAGTCGTCCAGCGCACCTCCACGAGCGACGGGATCCCGCTGGTCGGGCTCGAGATGAACCGCACCCAGTGCCGATCCACCTCGGATGACTTCCTCGTGGACCCGGTGCTGGTCCGCGCCGGCGCCGTGCCGCCGCAGAGCACATCGGAACCGGTGGACGCGTTCCTGGTGGGCGCCTACTGCATCGAGGCGGAGCTGATCCAGCGTCGACGTCTGCGCTTCCCACACGGGGTCCACCGAGGAGACATCGTGGCCCTGCCCAACACCGCCGGCTACCTCATGCACATCCTGGAGAGCGCCTCGCACCAGATCCCGCTGGCCTCCAACATGGTGCAAGGCCCGGACGGTTGGCGGCGCGACCGGATCGACGCCGTCTCCCCGCTGCGCCCCTGGGCGGACCCTGCGAGCTGACCCGCTCTCATCCGGCCTGCTGCCCGGCATGTCGGTCCGGCTGCCGCCCGGCATCTCGTTCCGGCTGCTGCCCGGCATGTCGGTCCGGCTGCTGCTCGGCGCGGCGGGTCGCCGCCCAGCTCGCGAGCAGCCTCATCCGCTCCTCGGACTGCGAGCCCGGCTCGGCGGAGTAGACGATCATCGCGCGACCCGGCTCCGCCGTGAGCACGAGCTCCTCGTAGGCGACGGTCAGCTCGCCGACCACCGGATGCTCGAAGCGCTTCGTCCCGGACCCGTGGGTGTGCACGTCGTGCGCACCCCACAGCCGGCGGAAGGTGTCACTGCACGTGGACAGCTCACCCACCAGGTCCTGGAGCGTCGTGTCGTGCGGGTCCTTCCCGGCTTCGACGCGCATGCTCCCCACGCACATCTGCGCGAACCGCTCCCACTCGGGATAGAAGTCCTTCGAGGCCGGATCGAGGAACTGGAAGCGGGCGAGGTTGGGGATCCGTCCCGCCGTGCCGTCACCGATCAGCGGCGAGTAGAAGGCGCGGCCCAGCTCGTTGGTCGCCAGCAGGTTCTGGTACTGATCGCGCACGAAGGCGACGCCGTCGGTCAGGGAGTCCAGCGCCCACTGCAGGGCGGGGCGCACCGGAGCGGGGGTCGCGGCGCTGCGCCGACGGGGCCGGCCCGACGTCGGGATGCCGTCCGCCGCGCGGGCCAGATCCAGCAGGTGGATGCGCTCCGTCTCGTCGAGCTGCAGGGCCGTGGCGACCGCATCCAGCACGGAGGCCGACGCCCCGGCGATCGCCCCGCGCTCGAGCTTGGCGTAGTACTCGACGCTCACCCCGGCGAGCATCGCGGCCTCGCTGCGACGCAGCCCCGGCACCCGACGGGACCCGCCGCCCGCGGGCAGCCCTGCGGCCTGCGGCGTCACCTTCGCACGGCGCGACATGAGGAATTCGCGAACCTCGGCTCGATTGTCCATGCCGCCACCTTAGGACCGCGCGAGCCGCGCCGCCCGGCCGGAGAGGTCCCCTGCCGGTACACCCCTCGGCAGGGACTCCCCCAGGCCGCGTGCAGGTCGTGGAATGGGGTCATCACCCGAGCGATCCCGGTCCCCGGACCGGACCTGATCGGACGGGAACGACCCAGCACGAAGGAGCACCCCATGCGCGCAGTCATCATGCATGCCCCCGGCGACGTCCGCGTCGAGGAGCGCGAGGACCCTCGGATCATCGATCCGACGGACGCGATCATCCGCCTCACCGCCACCTGCATCTGCGGCTCGGACCTGTGGCCCTACCGCGGCGCCGACCAGCCCGATCACCAGCACATGGGCCACGAGTACGTGGGCGTCGTCGACGAGGTCGGTTCCGCCGTCGAGACCCTGGAGGTCGGGGACTTCGTCGTCGGCTCCTTCGTGATCTCCTGCGGCACCTGCGAGATCTGCCGCGCGGGCCACCAGTCCCGCTGCGTGAACGCGGTGTTCGTGGACGGCGCGATCGGCACCCAGGCCGAGAGGGCCCGGATCCCCTTCGCCGACGGCACCCTCGTGGCGACGCCCGGCCAGCCGGACGCCGCGCTCATCCCCTCGCTGCTCGCCGCCTCCGACGTGCTCGGCACGGGCTGGTTCGCGGCCGACGCCGCCCAGGCCGGTCCCGGGAGGATCGTCGCCGTGGTGGGCGACGGCGCCGTGGGCCTGATGGGCGTGCTGGCCGCGCAGCAGATGGGCGCCGAGCGCATCATCGTCGTCAGCCGCCACGCCGACCGGCAGGCGCTGGCCCGCGAGTACGGAGCCACCGACATCATCGAGGAACGGGGCGACGAGGGCGTGGCGCGTCTGAAGGAGCTCACGGACGGGCTCGGCGCGCACTCCACGATCGAGGCCGTCGGCAGCCAGGAGTCGATGATGCAGGCGATCCGCTCCACCCGCCCCGGCGGATCCGTGGGCTTCGTGGGCGTCTCGCACGACGTGCAGATCCCCGGTGACGAGCTGTTCTTCTCCGCCGTCCACCTCCACGGCGGCCCTGCTCCGGTGCGCCGCTACCTGCCCGAGCTGATCCAGCTCATCTGGGACCGGGTGATCGATCCGGGGAAGGTCTTCGACCTGATCCTGCCCCTGGCCGACGCCGCCGAGGGCTACCGCGCCATGGACGAGCGCCGCGCCACCAAGGTGCTGCTGACCCTCTAACCCCGCCCGCCGGGGACCAGCATCACCACCTCGACCCCACACCCCACCCCGAGAAGGGCCCATGACCGCCACGATCCCGCCAGCAGCCCCCTCGCCGGCACCCTCCCCGGACGCTGCGTCCAGCACCGCGTCCCCGCACGCACTCGCTCCCGCTCCCGCGAAGCTCCCGGCCGTCACCTACGTGCTCACCGCAGGCACCTTCCTCATGGGGACCACCGAGTTCGTGGTCGCCGGGCTGCTGCCCGCCGTCGCGGCCGACTTCTCCGTGAGCATCGCGGCCGCGGGCCTCGCGATCACGGTCTTCGCGATCGGCATGATCGTCGGGGCCCCGACGATGGCGCTCGCGACGCTGCGTGTACCGCACCGGGTCACCCTCACCGCGGCGCTGCTGGTCTTCGCCGTCGGCCACGCCATCGGCGCCCTCACTCCCGACTACGCGGTGCTGCTGGGCACCCGCGTGCTCACGGCGATCGCCACCGGAGCGTTCTGGGCCGTGGCCTCGGTCGCCGCCGTGAACGCCGCCGGTCCCCGGGCCAGCTCACGAGCCCTGGGGATCGTGCTGGGCGGGGGCATGCTCGCCAATGTCCTCGGCGTGCCGCTCGGCGCCTTCGCGGGCCAGGTCATCGGCTGGCGGGGCACCTTCTGGGCGCTCGCGCTGCTGGCCGCGGTGCTCTCCGTGGTGATCGCGCGCAGCGTGCCAGGCACCTCCCCGGCCGACGAACCAGCGCCCGCACCGTCGGCCGACGGGCCCGCGCCCGCCCCGTCGATCCGAGCCGAGCTCGCCGCCCTGCGCTCCGGGAGGCTCTGGCTCGTGCTCGCCACCTGCGCGATGGTCACGGGCGGCGTGCTGTCGATCTACAGCTTCATCTCCCCGATCCTCACCGACGCAGCCGGCCTCCCGCAGGCCTGGGTCCCCGCAGCCCTCATGGGCTTCGGCATCGCCGCACTGATCGGCTCGGTACTCGGCGGCCGGATGGGTGACACCCATCCCCTGGCCACCCCGCTGGTCACGAGCATCGCGACCCTCGTGGTCGCCCTGGCCCTGCTCCAGTTCGCCGCGGTGCCGGCTGCGGCGCTCGTGCTGTTCGTGCTGCTCGGACTCGTCGGCCTGTCCGCGAATCCGGTGCTGGTGGGCCTGGCGAACCGTTACGGCGGAGAGTCCTCGACCCTGGCCACGGCGATGCCCACCTCGATCTTCAACCTGGGCACGGCGATCGGCACCGGCATCGCCGGGGCCGGCCTGGCCTCGGGGCTGGGCACGCGCGGACCGCTGCTGGTCGGCGCCGTCGGCGCGGCCCTGGTGCTGATCCCTCTGGGCCTGCTGATCCTCCGTGAGCGAGGTGCGCACCCCGTTCGCTGACCTCCTCGCCCGTGCGGGATTCCTCGGTCGCACGGGGATCATCGGCCGCACGGGATCATCGGCCGCACGGGATCATCGGCCGCACGACACTCATCGGCCGCACGGCCGCTGCTCGCCATCGCCCCCGTCGGGCGGTGGCGATCTCTGCTCACATCCGGCGGGAATAAACTTGCGGACCGTCCCGTTGTAGGAGACCGTAGTGGTGGTGGACAGCTGGAGTCCGCGGCGAAGCACGGTGACCGAACACCGATCTGAGCGCCTCATGGACGAGTAACTCCCGGCTCGACAGCTGCTACCACCGAAGCGATGCGCGCGACCTTTCCACACCGCGCGACCGTGCAGCCTTCGGCCCGACCTTGCGGGGAACCGCAGAGTTCAGGCCTGGCGCACGTGCGCTTCCGGGCCGCTGCCCACCAGGGCAGGCATCCCGGTGACACGACACCTCGCTGGTGAGAACCCAGCACCCACATCATCGCGTCGGCTCCGGTCGACGTCGCATGCGCCAGCTGTCCGCTGGCGCCGAAGGAGAACACCATGACGACCCTCAGCACCACCTACAGTCCGACCACCCCGGCAGCGCCGACGACGCCGAGCGCCTCGCAGCGCTCCGGCACCCGCACCGTGGTCTTCCGTGACCAGAGCGCCGGTGTGCGCTACCTGACCGATTCCGATCGCCCGACGGACCTCTCGACGACCTGGGAGGACGGCAACGTCTACCCCGTCGTCGAGGTGGATCTGTCCTCCGCGGCCCATCTGGCCACCCGTCGCCGCACCGGCACGGCAGGTTCCGCCGGCCGCTCCGGCCGCGCCCGCCGTCGCCGCGCGAAGAGCACCGCCCTCCGCGGATGACCTCGCGGCGGCGGCCGACCCGGCAGCTGCCCCTCACCACCGCCAGCGGCTACTGCCGATCCACAGCACCAGTTGCCCAGTCGGCAGCGGCTGACCGCATCGAGCCGTGCATTACCTGCTCAGACCACGGTCTGAATGCAGGTACTGCACGGCTCGATTGTCGTTCCCCAGAGTCCCGACAGCTGGTGCCAGCCGGTCAGGCAGCCAGGCGGTCAGGCGGTCAGGCGGTCAGGCGGTCAGGCGACGGAGCGTTCCCGGTGCGCTGCCACGGCCGCCTCGGCGTCGGCCATGACGAGCATGCCGTTGATGTGTCCGCCGGCGAGCGATCCGGCTGCGGCCGAGGGTCCCACCTGGGCACTGGGATCGGTCACGTTGCCCGCCACCCAGACTCCCGGCACCTCGGTGGCGCCGGCGAAGCCGCTGGAGATCTTCTCCCCCATCCCGCCGGGCACCTCCTCGACAGCGAGCCCCAGAGCTTCCAGGCCCTCCTGCCGCGGGTGCATCACGGTCGCGGCGACGAGCACGGTGCGCGGCACGACCTCTCCGCCGATCAGCCGGACCCCGGCCACACCGCCGTCGTCGGACGCGACGATCTCCTCGACCCCGGTCTCGATGACGGAGATGCCCCGGGCGGCGCAGCGCTCCCGTGACTCCTCGTCGGGCTCGAACCCGTGGACGAAGACGGTGATGTCGTCGCTGAGCTGGCGGAACATGAGCGCCTGGTGGATGGATGCCGGGCGGGTCGCGATGATGCCGATGGCCTCGTCGCGCACCTCGTAGCCGTGGCAGAAGGGGCAGTGGACGAGCCCGTGCCCCCAGTGCTGGGCGAGGCCCGGGATCTCGGGCAGCTCGTCGCGCAGCCCGGTCGCGACCAGGAGCCGGCGCGCCGTGAACCGGCGGCCGTCCGCGAGATCGACGGTGAAGCGCAGGTCGCCGTCGGCCGACGGTTCGGCAGCCCGCGCAGCGGTGACGGCGCCGGGCACGATGGTGCCGCCGTAGCGGCGCACCTCCTCGCGGCCGCGTTCGAGGTACTCGGCGGGCGGGGTGCCCTCGTTGCCGAGCAGGCCGTGGATCCCCTCGGCCGGGGCGTTGCGGGGATCGCCGCTGTCAATCACGACGACCGAGCGACGGGAGCGGACCAGCATGAGCGCGCCGTTGAGGCCGGCGGCGCCACCGCCGATCACGACGACATCGAGGACGCCTCCGAAGGCATCGTCAGGAGCATCGCCATGGGGATCGTCGCGGGCATCGCCGCGGGAATCGGGCTGGGACACGGAATCAGGAGTGAGCTGTGAGGTCATGACCTCGACGCTAGACAGCGTTGCCACGCAGGCATAGTCTTTTGCGTATGACGCAAGGAATCAGGGATGTCGACAGCCTCGTGCGCCACCGCCTGCGTGCCCTGCGTCTCGCCCAGGGCCTGTCGCTCGGCGACCTCGCGGAGCGCGCCCACCTCAGCCCCTCGACCCTCTCGCGGATCGAGAACGGGCAGCGTCGCCTCGCTCTGGATCAGCTGGTGCTCCTGGCGCGCGGCCTCGACACGAGCCTGGACGAGCTGGTCGAGGTGCAGGAGGACGAGGTCGTCTCCAACCCGATGAGGGACAGCGGCCTGGACTCCCTGCACTGGTCGGTGCGCCGCTCCCCCGGCACCACCGTTCTGCGCCGCCGCGTGACCGGACCGCCGCCCGCCCCAGATCGGGCGCGGGCCCACCCCGGCCAGGAGTGGCTCGTGGTGCTCTCGGGCACGCTCACCCTGCTGCTGGGCGATCGACGCTATCGGATCGAGGCGAACCAGAGCGCCGAGTTCGACACGATGCTCCCCCATGCCTTCGGCGCCGAGGGCGGGCCCGTCGACGTGCTGATGGTGGTGGACCGCACCGCCCGACTCGAGCACCGCGAGGGCGATGACGGCGGCGGCAGCGGCAACGGCAACGGCTGATACCTCAGGTTTCCCGGACGCTCTTGACACGTGCGAAGTGCGCAGTGCATCATCTCCGTCATACGAATAACGTCCGTGGGGTCGCAGTGACGAGGGGACCACGGCGCCGCCGCTGCACAGGTGCAGCGGACGCGCGATGACCCGCCCTGAGCTCACACCCGCCCCCGTCCGCGACCGAACCCCCGTCCGAGTCCGCACTCGAGCCCATTCCTGAGGAGGGGCCATGGCCCAGCGCCCCACCATGCACGATGTCGCCGCCGCGGCGGGTGTCTCGCAGGCGGTCGTGTCCCTCGTGCTCAGCGGCTCATCCGCCGGTCGAGCCTCCGAGACCACGGCCCAGCGCGTCCGCGACGCGGCCGCGGAGCTCGGATATCGCACCAACCTGCAGGCCAAGAGCCTGAAGACGGGCGTCACGGAGATCATCGGCCTGGTCGGCGACGAGGTCGCCACCTCACCGTTCTCCGGGATGATGATCAAGGGCGCCCAGGATCGCGCCTGGCAGGATCAGCACACGCTGATGACCGTCGACACCGGCGGGGATGACGGTCTCGAGCGCGCGGCGATCGACACGATGCTCTCCCACCGGGTCCGCGGGATCATCTACACCGCGATGTACCACCGCGAGCTGACGGTCCCGGCCGCCGCCCTCGACACCCGCGTCGTCTGCCTGAACGCCCGAGACGTCGACGGTCGAGCCCCCAGCGTCATCCCGGACGAGGTCACCGGCGGGTACGAGGCGACCCGAGCTCTCCTCGATGCCGGACACACGCGCATCGGAATGATCAACATCCACACCTCGCTCCCCGCAGCCACCGGTCGGCTCGAAGGCTATGAGCGCGCGCTGTCGGAGGCCGGCATCTCTCGCGATCCCGAGCTCATCCGCCCAGGGGACGGCACACACCGCTCCGGGGTGCGGGCCATCGGCGACCTCCTCGATCTCCCCTCTCCCCCGACGGCGGTCTTCTGCGGGAACGACCGCACCGCGCTCGGCGCCTACCAGGCCCTCTCCGCGAGGGGCCTGGAGGTCCCCGGGGACATCTCCATCGTCGGCTTCGACGACCAGGACGTGCTGCGCGACTTCTTCCAGCCCGCGCTGACGACCGTGCAGCTGCCCTTCACAGAGATGGGTGATCGAGCAGCCGCACTGGCGCTCGACGCCGCCGCACCGGCAGAGGTCCACCTGGTCCACTGCCCCGTCATCCACCGCAGATCCGTCGGCCCACCGAAAGGACGATGATGTCGCAGTCGCTCACCGCCACCGACGTCGGAACCGCATCGCACACCGCTGCTGATCCCAATGCCCACCAGGGATCGCCGCCCGGGCCTCCGGGCCCGCGCGCGAGAAAACGCCTGCTCGCCCGCATTTTTCACGCATGGCAGTTATACGTATTACTCGCGCCGGCACTCATCTACCTCGTGGTCTTCAAGTACTGGCCGATGTACGGGGCCCAGATCGTGTTCCGTGACTACAACCCCGTGGACGGCTTCTTCTGGAGCCCCTGGGTGGGGCTGGACCACTTCGTCACCTTCGTGACCTCGTTCCAGTTCGAGCGACTCGTCGCGAACACCCTGACGATCAACACCGTCGGCCTGCTGGTGGCGTTCCCGGTCCCGATCATCCTCGCCCTCATCGTGAACCAGCTGCCCAGCGAGCGGTTCAAGCGGGTGACTCAGACGATCCTCTACGCGCCGTCCTTCATCTCCGTCGTGGTCATCGTGGGCATGATCCATCTGCTGTTCTCCCCCAGCTCCGGCATGGTGAACCACGCGATCTCCCTGCTGGGCGGCGAGCCGATCTTCTTCATGGGAACACCGGAGTGGTTCCGGCCCCTCTACATCGGCTCGGACATCTGGCAGAACGCCGGCTTCTCGATGATCATCTACCTCGCAGCGCTGACGGCCATCGACCCGTCGCTGCACGAGGCCGCCCGGATGGACGGGGCGAATCGCTTCCAGAGGATCCGGCACATCGACATCCCCGGGATCCTTCCCGTCATCACGATCCTGTTCATCCTCGCCGTGGGGAACATCTTCAACCTCGGGTTCGAGAAGGTCTATCTGATGCAGACGGACCTCAATCTCCCCACCTCCGAGGTCATCAACACCTACGTGTACAAGACCGGCCTGCAGAACGCCCAGTTCAGCTACTCAGCAGCCATCGGGCTCTTCAACTCGGTCCTCAACCTCCTGCTTCTCCTGACCTTCAACTGGGTCGCGAAGAAGGCCAACCAATCGAGCCTGTGGTGATGAACATGTTGAGCATCCTGTCCCCCGCGAAGAACTCCCTGCGCCAGGAACCGTTCCATCGCCGCATCGCGGATCCCCTGTTCGGCGTCGTCACCTACGGCCTGATCGGCGTGGCGATCGTCCTGATCGTCTACCCGCTCTACTTCATCGTGATCGCGTCGATCTCCGACCCGAGCCTCGTCCAGCAGGGAAAGGTCGTCCTCTTCCCCCGGGGGATCACCTTCGACGGCTACCTGACCATCTTCGGGACCTCGACGATCGTGCGGGGCTTCGCGAACTCCGTGCTGTACACGGTGGTGGGCACCGCCCTCAGCGTGACCATGATCCTCACCGGCGCCTACGCCCTGACCAGGAAGGACATGCCCGGGCGCAACCTCTTCATGATCCTGTTCGTCATCACGATGTTCTTCGACGGCGGCATGATCGCCCGCTATCTCGTGGTGAAGGAGCTCGGCATGCTCAACACGATGTGGGCGGTCGTGCTGCCCGGCGCCGTCGGGGTCTGGAACCTGATCATCGCCCGCACGTTTCTCCAGCAGAATCTCTCCCCCGAGCTGCGGGAGGCCGCCCAGCTCGACGGCGCCTCCGACTTCCGCTTCTTCTTCGGGATCGCGATCCCGCTGTCCAAACCGCTCATCGTGCTGATGGTGATGATCCATCTCGTCGCGAACTGGAATGCGTTCTTCGACGCGATGATCTACCTCAACGACGAATCGAAGTACCCGCTCCAGCTCATCCTGCGGAACGTGCTCATCCAGTCCCAGGCCTCGGCCTCCGGAATGGACATGGCCTCCATGGACAGCACGGCCGCCGCCCAGAAGATGGGCGAGCTGCTCAAGTACTCGATGATCGTCGTCTCCACGATCCCGCTCCTGATCGCCTTCCCCTTCCTGCAGCGCCACTTCATCAAGGGCGCGACCCTCGGCGCCCTGAAGAGCTGACCTGCATTCCCTCACCGGCCCCGTCCCCGTTCCCGTCCGCGCATCACCGTTACGAAGGAGTACCGCTATGCTTTCTCGCCGTCATTTCACCCTGTCCGCCGCCGCCCTCGGCGTCACGATGCTCGGGGTCTCGGGCTGCTCCCGACCCTCGGAGCGCACCACCGAGGATCTCTCCTCCGACGTCGGCATGACCGACGCCGGCACACCGATCGTGACCGAGGAGCTGACCCTCGCCTTCGGCGGCGCGAAGTCCGCGCTGGCCCCGGACTTCGAGACGATGGAGCTGGTCGAGACCTGGAAGGCCGATTCCGGGATCGAGATCACCTGGAACAACGAGCCCGACGAGGTCTGGGCCGAGAAGAAGAACCTGCTGCTGGCCAGCGGCGAGCTCCCCGACGCCCTGTTCAACACCGGGCTCTCGGATGCCGAGGTCGCCAAGTACGGCGCCAACGGCACCCTGATCGCCCTCGAGGACCTGATCGAGGACCACGCCCCCACCCTCGCCGGGATCCTCGCGGAGCGGCCGGACATCAAGGCCGCGATCACGGCGTCGGACGGGCACATCTACACGCTGCCCTCCGTCGAGGAGATGGGCCTGGTCGAGTTCCCGCGCATGCTGTTCCTCAACACGGACTGGCTCGAGGAGCTCGATCTGGAGATGCCCACGACGGTCGAGGAGTACCACCAGGTGCTGCTGGCCTTCAAGGAGAACGTGCCCGGCGGCGTTCTGCCCCTGTCCTTCCTCGAGGCGGGCGACATCGCAGATCTGATCGCGGCGATCGGCGGGCAGGCGGACAACGCCGATCACCGCGTCGTCGAGGACGGCAAGGTCGTCTACACCGCGAACACCGACGGCTTCCGCGAGGCGATCGCCGAGCTCCACATCTGGTACGGCGAAGGGCTCATCGACCAGGAGTCGTTCTCCCAGGACTACGTCAAGTTCGTCTCCAAGGGCAAGGCCGATCCGCAGACCCTGGGGTCGTTCTACTTCTGGGAGATCCCGGAGGTCGTGGGCCCCGAGCGCGCGGACCAGTACGCGATCGTGCCGATCTTCCCGGGTCCCGACGGCGTCCAGCGGGCCTGCGTCGCCAACAACCAGGAGATCAACCGCGGCGCCTTCGCGATCAGCCGCACGAACGAGTACGCCGCCGCCACCCTGCGCTGGGCGGACATGCTCTTCGACCCGGTCATGAGCGCCCAGGCCAACTGGGGCCCGATCGGCATCTCGCAGGAGATCAACGGCGACGGGCTGCTCGAGCAGATCCCCGTCGGCGAGGGCGAGACCGAGCAGGAGCGTCGGGTGAAGGTCGCCCCCGGCGGCCCGAAGATCATCACCGCGAAGGACTTCGAGACGGTCGTGCTCGCGGAGCCCCGGGCCGCCGAGCGCCAGGCCCAGATCGCCGAGCACTACGAACCCCACCGCGCCAATGAGAAGTACCCTCCGGTCATGCTCTCGGTGGATGAGCTGAATCGGATCAGCACCATCGAGGCCGACATCAAGACCCTGGTCACCGAGAAGGTCGCCACCTGGATCGTGAAGGGAGGCATCGAGGACGAGTGGGAGGGCTACGTCGCCCAGCTGGAGACCATCGGCCTCCCCGAGGTCGTCGAGGTCTATCAGACCGCCTACGACCGCTTCACCTCGAACACCTGATGACGTCTGAGCTCGTCTGAGCACGTCTGATCAGACGTCGGCTCACCACCCCGCGCCGCCCTGGGGCCGGCACCACCCGCCGTCCCCACGACCATCGACAGAGAGAACATGACCATCACCTCCCCGTCCCGCCCGCGCACCGATCAGCATCGCCCGCGGTTCCATCTGACCCCCGAGGCCACCTGGATGAACGATCCCAACGGGCTCATCCGCCACGACGGCGCCTGGCATGCGTTCTTCCAGAACAACCCCTTCGGCAGCACCTGGGGGAACATGTCCTGGGGCCACGCGGTCTCCGAGGACCTCGCGACCTGGACGCACCTGCCGGTCGCCCTCCCCTGCTCCGAGACGGAGATGATCTTCTCCGGGAGCATCGTCCACGACGCCGCGAACACCTCCGGCCTGGGGGCGCCGGGCGAGGACGGCCCGCTCGTGGCCTTCTATACGAGCGCGTACACGCCGGCGCATGCGACGACTCCCGGCATCCAGGCGCAGTCGATCGCCTTCTCCCTCGACGGCGGCACGACCTGGGACTTCTACGCCGAGAATCCGGTGCTCACGCGGGATTCGGAGAACTTCCGGGACCCGAAGGTGTTCTTCCATCCCGAGAGCGGCCGCTGGGTGATGGTCACAGTCGAGGCACTGGACCATGCCGTCCATCTCCACACCTCCGCCGATCTGCTGACCTGGGAGCCCGCCTCCACCGTCACGCACCCGGGGCTCGACGGCGGCATCTGGGAGTGCCCGGATCTGCTGCGCGTGCAGGTCGCGGGCGCCGACGGGGCCCCGGCGCGGGAGGCATGGGTCCTGGTGATCAGCACCAACCCCGGCGGACCGGCCGGCGGATCAGGCACCTACGCGGTGATCGGAGACTTCGACGGGACCCGCTTCGCGAGCGACACCTCGCCGGTCCCGCTGGACCTGGGACAGGACTGCTATGCGGCGGTGTCCTTCTCGGGTGTGGACGGCGATCCGGTGCTGCTGGGGTGGATGAACAACTGGGCCTACGCGGAGCAGACCCCGACCGCTCCGTGGCGCTCGGCGATGACCCTGCCGCGGACCCTCCACGTGGAGCCGGACGCGGACGGGACGCTCCAGGTGATCCAGCACGTGATCGTTCCGGAGGGTCTGCGATCCGTGGATCTCGACGTCGTGGATCGCGACGCCGCGGCCGACGGGGAGCCGCTCCAGCTCGACGCGGACGAGCCCTTCCGTCTGCGCGGAACCCTCTCCCCGCAGGGCGCACGACGGGTCGTGCTCCGATTCGGTGCCGGGCAGGCGCAGCGTGAGCTCGTGCTGGGCCTGGATCCGGAGGGCCACGTGGTCCTCGATCGCGGCCGCGCCCACCTCGAGCCCTTCGCAGCCGACCACTCGCGGTCCCTGCCCTACATCCCTCGGGCGGGCGTCGCGGACGTCGCCTTCGACCTGGTCGTGGACCGCTCCTGCGTGGACCTCGAGCTCGACGGCGGCCGCGCCCTGGTCTCCCAGCAGATCTTCCCCGCTGCCGCCACCGTCGCCGTGCACGTCGAGCGCTCGGCCTGAGGGACCCGGCCGCGCTGGTCATCGGAGAGGATGCCCGCGACGGCGGGCGGGCGCGGGACGCGTCCCGCTGATCGACCCGTGCGCGCGGGCACCGGGCACCGGGCACCGGGCACCGGGCACCGGGCACCGGGCACCGGGCACCGGGCACATACTGAGGGCGACGCCGCCGCTCCGACGACGCCGCACCTCGGGTGGGCGGGTCCGATCCTGCTCCAGGAAGGATCCTCCGATGAGCGAGCAGCCAGTCATCCCCCCGCAGGCCCCGACCGTCGCCCGGTCCGGTCCCCCGCCGATGCCGCAGGCGCGATCGGCTCCGCGGGCCGGGCCGGCCCCGTCGCTCGCGTCGACCCCACCAGCCGGTTCCGCGAGCACCGCTCGTTATCCCTGGTACCTGCGGTTCTCGTGGATCCTCGCACTGGTGGTCGGAACCCTCGCCTACGTAGCGACCTTCGTCATCATGCTGCTGACCCGGAACCCCACGATCCTGCCCACCGTGCTGCTGGTCGGCGCCGCGACCATTCCCCTCACGGTCCTGCTGTTCGCCCAGTCGAGCAAGGTCGGCCCGCTCGTGCCCACCCGCACCGTCCTGGTCACGGTGGCCCTGGGCGGGCTGTTCGGACTCTGCGCGGCAGGCCTGGGCGAGACCATCGCCGGGCTGCTGCTGGGCAAGGCCTCGATCCTGCTGGTCGGCGTGATCGAGGAGACCGCGAAGCTCGTGGTCCCGCTGATCGTGCTGGGCCTGGCCCATCGCAGCACCCGGGGCGGCGGCATCGTGATCGGCATCGCCGCTGGCACCGGGTTCGCCGTCCTGGAGACCATGGGCTACGGGTTCAACGCCCTGCTGTCGCGCAGCGGCGGGCTGGGCGCGCTCGACTCGACCCTGATCCTGCGCGGCATCCTCGTGCCGGCCGGGCACGTGGCCTGGACCGGCGCGATCTGCGCGGCCCTGTGGTTCCTGGTGGAGACCTCGCACAAGCCGCGCGGGGTGCTCGCCCTGGCCGTCGCCTACGTCGGGGCGATCGTGATGCACACCGCCTGGGATGCGACCACCAGCGGGATCCTCCATGTTCTGATCGGGGTGATCAGCGTCGGCGCCCTGCTGACGCTCACGATCCTCGCCCATCGCGCCTTCGTGCGACGGACCCTCCCGCCGCCTGGGAACGGGCCGGCCGGAATCCGTCCGGCCGACGGGGAATATGCCGCCCACTCGCGTCGTTGAAAATTCACGTCAACGGCTCTCGGCACGAGCGTCGGTCGACCGGCACCGCACCCCACCAGGCCGCGTCCGCCAGCAGGCGAGGAGAACACCATGAAGAAGAACATCCACCCCGAGTACCGCCCCGTCGTCTTCCGTGACGCGAGCGCCCACCACTCGTTCCTCACCAACTCCACCCGTACGTCGTCCACCACGGTGACCTGGGAGGACGGCAAGGAGTACCCGGTGATCGACATCGAGATCTCCTCCGCCTCGCACCCCTTCCACACCGGCCGCGCCGCCGTGCGCGACGCCGCGGGCCGGATCGAGCAGTTCCGTCGCCGCTACGGCCGCACCGGGGTCCTGACCGCCTGACCGCGTCCGGTCAGACGGTCGCGTCCCGGGCCCCCAACCACGGCGCAAGGTGATCCTCGGCGCCGAGCCACGGGGCAAGACCGTCGGACCACTCGTCCGCCGTGAGCAGGCTGCGCCCGAAGGCCCCGCGCACCCGCTCCCGATCGGCCGGGTCGACGCCGGTGACCACCAGGCGCGTCGTGGGCAGCTCGAGACCCGCCTTCCACACGGCGCCGACGGAGACCTGACCGCCGGCGCCGTCCCATTGGCAGATGCTGTCGGGCCGGTCAGGGACCCAGAACCGACCCCGGCTGCGCAGCTTCCCGGATCCCAGGTCCTCGATGTTCTCGAGCAGGCGCTGCGGATGGAACGGTCGCCGGGAGGTGAGGTCGAGCGTCCAGGTGCCGTGCGCGGTCAGGCCGCCGTAGGGCTCGACGTATCGCATGTCGCGTCGGCGCAGGCCGACGAGATGATCGAGGTGCCCTCCGAGAACCTGGTCGAGCCCGACCTCGTGCGGCCCGGCTGCGAGGATCTGATCCGGGGCACGCAGATGCTCCAGCAGCTCAGCGCCCTCCGAGCGAGGATCTCCGTCCACGACGAGCAGGTCGGAGTATTCGATCTGCGCGGCGAGCGCCTCGCCGACGCTTCGCTGGTCCCCGTCGGCCCATTGCACGCCGCGCTCGGCGAGCGTGGCGTCCCCGAGCAGATCATCCAGTGCGGAGTCGGAGGAGAGCACCGCAGCGGCACCTGCGAGATGCCAGCGGTCCTGATGGGGCTGCAGAGTTCCCACCACGACCGTGGGATCGGCGCTGAGGGGAGGTGCGAGCAGCACACCGGCGCACCGGGGATCCCCCGCGAGACGGGCCAGGGTCGGCACGGCGTCCTCGCGCATGGCGCAGGAGACGCACGGGTGCTCGAGGTGGATGACCTCGTCCTCGATCACACCGTCGGCCCGCAGGATCAGGCGGCGCAGTGCGGCAGAGGCCGCATCCACCTCGTAGCGGAGCTCGACCACGCCCTGGCCGTCGAGCAGCAGGCTCGCGACCAGCGCATCCCGGAGCACCGGATCGATGGCCGTGACCACGGCGACAGGCAGGGAATGCCCATCACCCCGCGGTCGTTGAAACTGATCGAACCCGTGGACGTCGGTCATGCCGACACCACCTTCCTTACTTGACGATAACGATTCTCATTAATAGTATCGCTGAGCATGTCCCAGCACTGTCAAGTCACCGGAGCCGCACCGAGCTTCGGGAAGTCCATCTCCCACTCGCATCGACGCACCTCGCGCCGGTTCGACCCCAACATCCAGCGCAAGCGGTTCTACGTCCCGTCCCTGGGCCGCACCGTGAGGCTCCGAGTCTCCGTACGCGGCCTGCGCACCATCGATCGCCGCGGGATCGAGGCCGTCGTGGCCGAGATCCGTTCCCGCGGCGAGAAGATCTGAAAGGAGCCATACCCATGGCCAGGAAGAACGACGTGCGCGGCACCGTGAAGCTGCGCTCCACCGCCGGCACCGGCTACACGTACATGACCAGCAAGAACCGCCGGAACACCCCGGATCGGCTCTCTGCCCGCAAGTTCGATCCGCGCGCTCGCGCCGTCGTCGAGTTCCGCGAGGAGCGCTGATGGCGAAGACCTCGAAGATCGCCGCTGACCAGCGCCGACGGGGGACCGTCGCCCGGCACGCCGAGCACCGCGCCGCCCTCAAGGCCGCGATCAAGGACCCGTCGACGACCCTCGCCGAGAAGGTCCAGGCCCAACGTGCCCTGCAGCGTCTACCACGGGACGCCAGCCCCACCCGCCTGCGCAACCGCGACGCGATCGACGGCAGGCCCCGCGGCTACCTGCGGACCTTCGGGCTCTCGAGAGTCCACTTCCGGGCCGCAGCCCACCGCGGTGAGCTGCCCGGCATCACGAAATCCAGCTGGTGACCACGACGCGCCGCGGTGAGGAACCGGGCCCGTCCGGTCGCCTGCCAGCCACAACAACAACAACCCCAACCACAACGTTCCGGTGAGAGATCACCCGGAGAGGACTCGACCATGAAGACAGCTATCCATCCCGAGTACCGCAGCGTCGTCTTCCGCGACGCGAGCGCCGACTTCTCGTTCCTGACCCGCTCCACCCGTACCTCCGACAAGAGGGTGACCTGGGAGGACGGCAGGGAGTACCCCGTGATCGACGTCGAGGTCTCCTCGGCTTCCCACCCCTTCTACACCGGCAAGGCGACCGTGCTCGACACCGCAGGCCGGGTCGAGAAGTTCCGTCGTCGCTACGGGAAGTCCGCCCCTCAGCCGGCCGCCGCTGACGATGCCGGTGCCGGTGCCGGTGCCGGTGCCGCAGAGACTGCGGGTGCCTGATGAAGGTTCGCTCCTCGCTGCGGTCCCTGATCCGCAAGCCCGGCGCCCAGGTGGTGCGTCGCCGCGGCCGGATCTACGTGATCAACACGAAGGACCCCCGGTTCAAGGGTCGGCAGAAGGGCTGATCCGACGGGCAGGTCCCGATGCCCGGCACCCTTGATCGAGCCGTACGTTCTGTGCAGACAGGCCTCACTCTCCGTACAGAACGCACGGCTCGTTCTGTCGTCAGGACGGGTCGGTGGCTCTCTGTCGTCAGGACGGGATGAGGTTCTCGCCTGAGCGACGGCGGGCTGATCTTGTGCTCCCCTTCCTGCCCTTGACCCCGCGCACTACCGTAGAAGCACGCCCATACCGGACGTGCCGAGGAAAGGCGCCTCCCATGACGACACCACCAGCGACGACGGAGTCGGCCACGTCGCAGTCATCGACTGCAGCGACGGAGAAGGGTCTGCCGCTGCTGGAGACAGACGTGCTCGTCGTCGGCGCCGGGCCCACCGGACTGATGGCCGCCCTGGTCCTATCCCGGCGCGGGGTGCCTGCCCTCGTGATCGACGCCAAGGCCGGACCCACGCGGGAGTCGCGAGCGATCGTGGTCCAGGCGCGCAGCATGGAGATCTACGACCAGCTGGGTCTCGCGCAGGAGGTGATCGACGGGGCCGTGGCCGCGGAGGGCATGCAGATCCGTGCGGAGAGCGCGTCGGGCGGTCTGCTGTCGAGCGCGAGCGGCGTCGACATCGAGCGCATGCAGCAGGGTCAGACTCCGTTCCCCGGAGTCCAGGTCTTCGAGCAGTCCCGGAACGAGGAGCTGCTGGCCCGGGTCCTCGCCGACGAGGGCCGTCCGGTCCTGTGGCGGCATGCGCTGGAGTCGCTGGACGCACCCTCCGGAAGCCCGGTCGAAGCACTGGTCAGCAGCCCGGACGGGCCGCTGCGGATCCGGGCGCGCTGGTGCATCGGCGCCGATGGGGCGAGCTCGACCGTGCGCCACGAGCTGGGCCTGCCCTTCGACGGTGTCACCGATGACGCGACGTTCTGCGTGGCAGATCTCCACGGCGTCACCGGGCTGCCCGACAAGTCCCTGGCCGCCCGCTTCGGGGACGAGAAGTTCGCGGTCCTGTTCCCGCTCGGGCCCGGCGGCCATGTGCGGCTGATCTGGCTGCACGGCGATGAGCATCCCGAGCAGGAATCTGCCCTCGCGGAGGCCCGCGCCGACCTCGACATCGACTACGACAGGGTCGACTGGTTCTCCACCTACCGCGTGCACCACCGCATCGCCCCGCGCTTCCGGCAGGGTGCCGCCTTCCTCGCCGGCGATGCCGGGCACGTGCATTCACCCCTCGGCGGCCAGGGCATGAACACCGGCCTGCAGGATGCCCACCACCTCGCGCACCTGCTGGCCGACGTCACCTCCGGGCGGTGCACCGAGGCGGCTCTGGACCGCTACGACAGCGAGCGTCGACCCGTCGCGACGACCCTGATCACCGCCACCGACCGCGCCTTCGGGCTCGTCGCCCGACCCGGCCGCGGCACGGCCTTCCTGCGCCGACGGGCCCGGGATGTGATGGCCGAGCTCGCGCCGCGGCTGCTCAGCACGCGTCTCGGCCCCTACGTCGGCGGCCTGCTCGGCCAGTACCGGATCCGCTACCACCCGGTGCCCGCGGAGGCGCCGGTGCCGCAGTGGGCCACCGATCCCGCCGTCGGCCTGCGCCTTCCCCCGACCGCGGAGAACGCCGAGGCCCTGCGCGCGATGAGCTGGCAGCTCCACACCTATGGGGCCGACGCCGGCCGGCCGATCGACGTCCCGACCTGGGTCGATGGACCGCTGCACTTCTCCCCGGACCCGCAGGCCCGGCTCCGCACGGATCGGCTGTATCTCGTGCGGCCCGACGGCTACGTGGCCGCGTCGCTCCCGGTGCACGCCGGCTCCTCCGCCGTCTATGAGGTGCGAGCGGCCCTCGCGGCCTACGACGTCATCGCATGACCGGTGGGCCCGGCGTCGAACGGCGGGCTCGACCTCGGTGCGCCGGGACGAGAGCGCACGACCCCACACATAGGGTGCCGGGATGGACCTCCACGACATCGCCGCCCGGATCGAGAAGCTCTCCACCCAGTACGCGGAGGTCTACGGCATCGAACGCTCCGGCGAATGGGCGCTGCTCAAGCTCACCGAGGAGGTCGGGGAGCTCGCGCAGGCGCACCTGACCGCGACCGGGCAGAGCCGCGACCGCGGGCTGGCGGCCGATGCTCAGCGGAAGGTGCTGGCCGACGAGGTGGGCGACGTGCTCGGCATGTGCCTGGTCTATGCGCAGCAGATGGGCATCGACCCGGTCGAGGCAGTCACCGAGAAATGGTTCCAGTACGAGCGCGCGGTGCCGGCGCGGGATTCGGCGGGCACGGGGCCGACGGGGACGGCCGCGGCCACAGGCGTCGGATCAGCCGCGACCACGGGTGCCGGACCGGCCGCGGCCACCGGCGTCGGACCGGCCGCGACCACGGGCGCCGGATCATGAGCCTCGCGGTCTCGATCAAAGCCGTCCTGCTGGACGCCGACGGCCGCGTGCTGCTGGGACGGAACCCGCGTCAGGAATGGGAGCTGCTGGGCGGCCGGCCCGACCCCGAGGACGCCTCGCCCCAGGACACGCTGCGGCGCGAGCTCCTCGAGGAGGCCGGCCTCGCGGTCGACGTCGGCCCGATCCTGGACTCGTGGATCTACGACCTCGGCGAGCTGGGACGGGTCTGCATCGTCACCTACCGCGCGACCCTCCCCGACAGCTCGTCGCTGCAGGTCAGCGAGGAGCACTCCGATCTGCGCTGGTTCACGGCCGACGAGGTGCTCACCGCCCCGATGCCGCAGGGCTACAAGGACTCCGTACGCAGGGCGCGTTGACGGGACGGCGGGCTCCCTGACGGGACGGCGGGCGCATTGACGGGCCGGCGTCAGGCCTTCAGCCCGTAGTGGTCGGCGACCGTCCGGGACAGATCCTTGGCCTCCTCGGCGGTCGGCGCCTCGGCGAACACCCGGATGACCGGCTCGGTGCCGGAGAAGCGGATGGTCAGCCAGGAGTCGTCGGCGAAGTACACCTTGCAGCCGTCCTCCCAGGAGGTCCGGTCGATCTCCCGCTCGAAGCCGGGCAGATCGTGCTCCTCGAAGATCCGTCGCTGCAGCTCGTCGCGGCGCGCGGGCGTGTAGCCGTAGGAGGACTCCTCCATCACCAGCTCGCCGTAGCGCGCCACGAGGTCCGCATAGATCGCCGAGAGCGTCTTCCCGGAGCGGGCCACCATCTCCACCAGCAGGCTGCCGGCGTAGATGCCGTCCTTCCCGGGGATGTGGCCGCGCACGGTGAGCCCGCCGGAGGACTCGCCGCCGATGACGGCGTCCGTCTCCGCCATCTTCGAGCTGATCCATTTGAAGCCCACGGGGACCTCGTGGCAGACCTCGCCATGAGCGGCGGCGACCCGATCCAGCAGGTGCGTGGTCGAGAGGTTGCGGACCACGGGCCCGCTCCACCCCTTGCCGGTGAGCAGGTACTCGTACAGCAGCACGAGCACCTGGTTGGGGCTGAGGTAGTTCCCGAGGTCGTCGATGATGCCGAGCCGGTCCGCGTCGCCGTCGGTGGCGATGCCGAGGTCTGCACCCTGATCCAGGACCGCCTGGCGCAGCGGCGAGAGCGAGCCCTCCGCGGGGGACGGCATGCGGCCGCCGAACAGCGGATCGTGGCGGGCGTTGATGACGGAGACCTCGCAGCGGGCGCTGACGAGGATCGTCTGCAGGCTGGTCTGGGCCACGCCGAACATGGGGTCCAGCACCACCGAGAGGTGGGCGTGGCGGATGGCGTCCAGATCCAGCTGCTCGATGATCGCGTCGAGATACCAGTTGATCGAGCTCTGCTGGGTGACCAGCGGGCTGTCCGCCACCTCGTGCGGGGCCAGGGAGCGCACCGCAGCCGGGTCCAGGGTCCTGACGTGCGCGGTGATCTCGTCGGTGACCTCGAGCTCGGCATCGCGACCACCCTCGGTGAACACCTTGATGCCGTTGTACAGAGCGGGGTTGTGGGAGGCCGTGACCGTGATCCCGTAGGCGCTGCCCTTCTGCTTCACGGTCCACATGCACATCGGGGTGGGGACCGGGCGGGTGATCACGGTGACCGGCACGTCGTTGCCGGCGAGCACCTCGATCGCCCACCAGGCAGCGACGTCGGACAGGAAACGGCGGTCGTAGCTGAGCACGACTCCGCGCTCGACCACGCCCTCCTCGTGCATCCTGTCGGCGAGCCCCTGCGCGAGCAGGCGGACGTTCTCCCGGGTGAACTCGTCGCCGATGATGGCGCGCCAGCCGCCGGTGCCGAACTCGATCATGGGAAATCCTCCTGGGGTAGCGGTGTTCTCCGGGGTCGTCGCGATGCGCTCAGACCGCGACTGTCCGGGTGTTCTGGGGAGCCTGCTGGCCGCCGTCGAAGTACTCGACGACGTCGGCGGGGACGGGCGGGATGTCGTAGGGGACGCCGCCGTTCCGGATCGACTCGGCCCCGTAGACGCCGGTCGCCACGGCCTCCCGGGCCGCGATGACGGAGACGTCGGTGATCCCGCCCTCGCGGGCGAAGCGCAGGAACTCTGCGACCAGGCTCGGGTCGGCGCCACCGTGGCCGCCGTCGGCCCGCGCGATGACCTCGACCGCGTCGGGGCGGCCGGGCCCGGAGCGGCGGGACTCCCAGATGTGGATCTGGTCGCCGCTGCCGTCTCCCATGTTCTCGATCCGTCCGGCGTCGCCGATGACGGTGTAGTTGCGCCAGTAGTCGGGGGTGAAGTGGCACTGCTCGTAGGAGGCGAGCACCCCGTTGTCGAGCGTCATGCTCAGCATCGAGATGTCCTCGACGTCCACGACGGGGTTGAGCTCCTTCTGCTCCGTGGGCGGCCAGTTGTCCTCGTCGTACCAGTCCCACATGCGACGGTCGGAGTTGTCGCGGCGATCGGTGACGTCTCCGTAGACGGCGAGGTCGCCGATGCCGGAGACGCGGCGTGTGTAGCCGCCGGCCAGCCAGTGGATCACGTCGATGTCGTGGGCGCCCTTCTGCAGCAGCAGAGAGGTCGCCTTGGAGCGGTCCGCGTGCCAGTCCTTGAAGTAGAAGTCGCCGCCCGTGCCCACGAAGTGGCGGCACCAGATCGCCCGCACCCGGCCGATGCGCCCAGAGTCGACGATGGCCTTCATCTGCCGGATCACCGGCATGTGGCGCATGTTGTGGCCGACGAACAGGCGCGTGCGGTTCTCCATCGCGAGGGCGAGCATCGCGTCGGTGTCCTCGACCCGGATCGCCATGGGCTTCTCCGAGAAGGTGGGGATGCCGGCGGCGAGCGTCTTCAGCGCGACCTCGGCGTGGGCGAAGTCGGGGGTCAGGATCATGACCGCGTCGACCTCGTGCTCCGCGAGCAGCTGGTCGACGTCGTCGACGGTCGCGACGTCGTCCCCGAACAGCTCGCGGGCCGAGTCCTTGCTGCGAGGCGTCGGGTCGGCCACGACCGTGACGCGGGATCCCTCCCCCGGCTGGTGGGCGTGGCGGGCGAGGCCGCCTCGGGCGCCGAAGCCGACGACTCCGATCTTGAGGTCAGACATGAAGGGAACCACTTTCGATGAGGTGCATGACGCGCTTCGTCCCATCCTCCCCCGAGCAGGGTCGGCGCGGGAGGCGAACGCTCCACGAGTTTGAACCGATTTACAAAGTAGGTGAAAGCATTTACTCTCGATCTCACCCTGTCAAGGTGCCGATGCCGACGGGTGAGTGCCGCCTCCCCGGGGCGCCGACCGAGAGGACCGATCTCGTGACCACCTCGACAGCGCAATCCCCCGCACCGCCCCCGCAGGTGGTGAGGGCCGCTCGGAGCACATCGTCCGCGCCCCGGAGACCACGGGGCACCTTCCGCAACCGGGTGCGGAAGGACTGGCAGATGCTCGTCCTGATGATCCCTGGGGCCCTGTGCCTGCTGCTGTTCTTCTACGTCCCATCCTCGGCAATGTCATCGCCTTCCAGGACTACTACCCCTTCATCACGATCCCCGAGGCCGAGTGGGTAGGGCTGTGGAACTTCATCGACCTGTTCAACGACGAGCAGTTCCTGATCGCTCTGCGCAACACGCTCGTGCTGGCGGTCGTCCAGCTGGTGCTGTTCTTCCCGGTCCCGATCGTGCTCGCGCTGATCGTCGACTCGGTGATGACGCCGCGCTTCCGCAAGGCCTTCCAGTCGATCGTCTACCTGCCGCACTTCCTGTCATGGGTGCTGGTCATCGCCCTGTTCCAGCAGATGCTGGGCGGCGCTGGGTTCATCAACCAGTTCCTGGCCTCCCATGGCATGGACACGATCCCCTTCATGACCAACCCGAGCACTTTCCCCCTGCTGGTGACCCTGCAGGTGGTCTGGAAGGACGCCGGATGGGGAATGATCATCTTCCTCGCGGCGCTCGCTTCCATCCCGGCCTCGTTGTACGAATCCGCCGCGACGGACGGCGCAGGACGCCTCCATCGCATCTGGCATATCACGCTTCCCGGCATGCGCCCGGTGATCGTGCTGCTGCTGATCCTGCAGCTCGGGTCGATCCTCACCGTCGGCTTCGAGCAGTTCATCCTCCAGCGAGACGCCGTCGGCCCCGATGCCGCCGAAGTGCTCGACACGTACAGCTACTACGCGGGCGTGATCGACGGCAGCTGGTCGATGGGCGCGGCCGCCGGCCTGGCCAAGGGAGTCGTGGGCACGGTCCTCATCCTCGCCTCCAACAAGATCGCCCACCTGCTCGGTGAGGACGGCATCTACCGCGGGAGCAGCAAGTGAGCACATCGACCACGCACCCCCTCGAGAACTCGACACGCTCCGCGCTGCCGGACGAACGGGGATTCCACCGACGGCTCTGGGACCTGATCGGCGGACGCTCGGAACGGCCCGCATGGATGGAGAGGCCCTCCCCCTCGCTGACCCTCCTCAAGACCCTCGTGATCCTCGCGATCTCGATCTCGATCCTGGTGCCGATGCTCGTCGTGGTCTCCACCTCGCTCGCCTCGGACGCAGAGATCCGCGAGGCCGGCGGCTACGTGCTCTTCCCGACCGAGCCGACGCTCGAGGCATACCGCACCATCTTCGCCAGCCCGCTCATCTTCCGCTCGCTGGGTGTGAGCGTGCTGGTGACGGTGGCTGGAACGCTCATCGCGCTGTTCGTGACGATCACGATGGCCTACGCCCTCAGCCGCCCGGTCCTGTTCGGCAAGCCGATGCTGTTGGCGATCGTGCTGACGATGTTCTTCTCCCCCGGGCTGATCCCGCTGTACCTCATGATCAAAGAACTGCACATGCTGGACAGCCTGTGGTCCCTGATCCTGCCGACGGCATTCGCCGCCTTCAACTTCATCGTGATGCGCTCGTTCTTCATGGCGCTGCCCCAGGAGCTGCTCGAAGCCGCCCGCATCGACGGGGCCAGCGACTTCCGGATCCTCTGGCAGATCGTCATCCCGCTGTCGAAAGCGGTGATCGCCGTGATCGGGCTGTTCTACGCGGTGGCGTACTGGAACGCCTTCTTCAACGCGATGCTCTACATCAACGACCAGGAGCTCTGGCCGATCCAGCTCATCCTGCGCAGCTACGTCATCCAGGGCACATCGATGACTGCGGACCAGCTCGGCGTCCAGCAGACCGCCGCCCCGCAGTCGATCAAGATGGCCGTCGTCGTCGTGGCGCTGGTCCCGATCCTGCTGGTCTACCCCTTCCTCCAGAAGTACTTCTCCAAGGGCGTCATCACCGGCGCCGTCAAGGGCTGAACGAACTGCCCTCGAGAAAGGCACCCATGAGCCCCGAACCCCGACGTCGCCACGTCCTCGCCGCCGCCGGAGCACTCACGCTCGGAGCCGGCGCCGCCTCGTGCGGCCCCCGGCCCGAGCCGGAGCTTCCCGACGTCCCGGACATCACCCTGCCGACCTATCAGCCGTTGGAAGGACTCGCCCCGGATCTGGTCGGCAATGCCGATGGTCTCCATGACGCGTACCTGACGGTCCCCGAGCAGCTGATCTCGACCACCTCAGGCAGACCCATCACCTCGGGCACGATCTCCGGCCTGACCCAGACCTTCCAGACCCCTCCTCCGCCGATGGACCGCAACCCCTATTGGAAGCGCCTGAACTCGGCGATGGGTGGCGTGCTCGATCTCGACGTGGTGGTGGACGACTATCCCTCGAAGTTCGCCACCACCCTGGCCTCGGGCAATCTGCCGGATCTCATGTGGGTGCCGCCGAACCAGGGCATACCCAACATCGGGCCGATGCTCGATGCGGCCTTCACCGATCTCACCGACTACCTGGCCGGCGACGCAGTGCTCGAGTACCCGAACCTCGCCGCTCTCCGGCAGGACTCCTGGCGCACCGCGGTGGTCAACGGGAGGATCTGGGGAGCTCCCATCCCGTCGACACCCTTCGGCCAGGTCTACGTCGGCAATCCGGAGGTCTGGCAGGAGGTGGACGGATTCACCGCCGAGAGCGCAGCCCAGTTCCTGGAGAAATGCCAGGAGCTGTCGATCCCGGGCAAGCGCTGGGCGCTCGAGCCCTTCCTGCCCAATGCGTTCCATATGATCGGCGAATGGTTCGGTATGCCCAACGGATATAGGGTCGAGGAGGACCGCAGCCTCACCGCCGCGCAGCAGACCGACGAGTACCTCGAAACTCTCGAGTTCGCTCGTGAGCTGTTCGCCGCAGGGGCGTTCTATCCCGACCTGAACCTCGCGGAAGCACCCCAGCTGCTGGCCAACGGCACCCTTGCCGCGATGGTCTCGGTGGGGCCGCGCGGTGCGGCGGAGACTCGCCTGAACAATCCCGATCTCCTGGGCGACATCCTGATCCCGTTCCCTGCCGTCGACGGGCGCATCCCCACCTATGACATGGGGTACGGCACTGTCGGTTTCACCCCGTTCCGCAAGACTGCTGACGAGGCCCGCATCCGCGAGCTGCTGAGCGTGGTCGATTATCTGTCTGCTCCCTTCGGGACCACCGAGTACATGCAGGTCAACTGGGGCACCGAGGGCAAGGAGTACACGGTCGAGGACGGCAACTACGTGTTCACGGAGGCGGGGGCCCAGAACGTGCCCGGCCTGCAGAGCGCCCTGCAGATCATGGCTGCGGGCGAAGGCGTCATCTACAACCCGATCCCCGAGGACACCCGCTACATCTACGAGTGCGAGCAGGAGCTGCTGCCCCTGGCGCAGAAGAGCCCGATCAAGGGCCTGTACTCGCCGACCAACTCGCGTCTCGGCACCAAGATCAAGACCCGCCTGGACGAGGCGCGCGACGAGGCGATCCAGGGCCGCGGCACGATCGACGACTTCAAGGCCGCTCTCCGGGACTGGGAGGAGAAGGGCGGCAAGCAGATCCTCGAGGAGTTCTCAGAGCTGCTGCCGGACGACGTCCCGGTCACCCCCTCGAACCGGGTTTGAGGCGCCCGGCGTCCGGCACCCGGGTCAGGGCTGGAACGGTCCCAGGTCGGCGGTGGTCTCGCCCTCTAGGGCGACGGTCCGGTCCAGGATGTCCTCGGCGTTGACCGTATCGATCCCGGCCTCCGCTGCGGCGGTCTCGATCGGGACCCCGAACTGGATGTTCCGCTGCTTCAGCAGATCCGCCCTGCCCTCCTGATGCAGCCAGCACTTCGCCCAGTGACCGGGTGAGACCTCGACCTTCTCCGGCTCCTTCTCGTTGCAGATGTCCATCGCGAAGGGGCAGCGAGGGTTGAAACGGCATCCCTTCGGCGGGGTGATCAGGCTGGGCGGCTCGCCGAGATCCCCCACCTCGTCGAAGAGGGACTGCTGATCACCCTCCAGGCCACGGCCGGGGTCCGGGGAGGAGTCCAGCAGCAGGCGCGTGTACGGATGCTGCGGGTCGTGGATGACCTCTTCGGAGCTGCCGCCCTCGACCATCTGCCCGGCGTACATGACGTTGATGCGGTCGGCGATGTACCGGGCCGACGCGATGTCGTGCGTGATGTAGAGCAGGGCCAGGCCCTCCTCGTCGCGCAGCTTCTTGAGCAGGTTCAGCACATCCAGGCGGATGGAGACGTCGAGCATCGAGATCGGCTCGTCGCCGAGCATCACCCGCGGTTCGACGGCGAGCGCACGGGCGATCACGATCCGCTGGCGCTGACCGCCGGAGAGCTCATGGGGGTACTTATCGATGTACTGCTCGGGTGGGGTGAGGTTCACGCGGGTCAACAGCTCATGGATCCGCTCCTCGACCTGCTTCGCGCCACGGGCCTTGCCGTGGATCTTCAGAGCCCGGCCCAGGATGTGGCGGATCGGCTTCAACGCGTTCAGGGAGGCGAAGGGGTCCTGGAACAGCAGCTGCACCTGGCCGTAGTACTTCAGAGCTTTGCGCCCCGTGACGTGGCTGACCGGCTTCCCCTCGAGGAGGATCTCCCCACCGGTGGTCGGGTAGTACAGGCTCAGCAGACGGGCGACGGTCGTCTTCCCGGACCCGGACTCCCCCACCATGGCGACGATCTCTCCGCGATGCAGCTCGAGATCGATGCCTTCGACAGCGCGCACGATGGCGCTGCCCTTCGAGCCGCGCACGGTGAAGTGTTTGGTGACGTCGCGGGCTTCGAGGACGACCTCACGTTCCGCGTCCTGTCGGGGGTGCTCGGTGCGGCTGGTTGTCGTGGTCATGCTGCGTGTCCGTTCTCGGAGCGGGCGTCGGATGGACCCGCGCCCACGGTTTCCCTCTGGGGGTCGTTGAGATGGCAGGCCGCGTCGGCCTTCTCGCTCACCTGCACCAGCTCGGGTCGTGTCGTGCCGCAGACCTCCATCGCCCGGGTGCAGCGCGGTGCGAAGGCGCAGCCCTTGGGGAGGTTCATGAGGTCCGGTGCCGTGCCGGGGATCCCGCGCATCTCGACCAGCGGCGCGTACAGCGGCGGGAACGAGTCCCGCAGCGCCTTCGTGTACGGGTGACTGGGGTGGTGGTACAGCTCGGTCGACGGCCCGATCTCGACGATCTTCCCGGCGTACATGATGGCCAGGCGGTCCGACAGCTCGAGAAGCAGGGAGAGGTCGTGGGTGACGAACACGATCGCGAAGCCCAGCTCGCGCTGCAGTCGCAGCACCTGACTCATGATGGTGCGCTGCATGACCACGTCGACCGCGGTGGTGGGCTCGTCCATCACCACCAGATCGGGGTCGCAGGCCAGTGCCAAGGAGATGAGGGATCGCTGGCGCATGCCACCGGACATCTCGTGCGGGAAGGAGTCCACCCGGTCCCGAGGGATGCCGGAGAGGGCCAGCAGGTCGCCGGCCCGCTCGAGCGCCGCCTTCTCGGTCATCCGCGGATCGTGCTGGCGCAGCACGTCGACGAACTGGGCACCGAGCCGCTTGACCGGGTTCAGGGCGTCCATCGCGCTCTGCATGACGATGGCGAGCTTGTTCCACCGCAGGTGCAGCAGCTCCTTGTCGGTGCGGGGCACGAGATCCGTGACGATCCCGTCGTCACCGTGATAGAGCACCTTCCCGCCCACGGTGACCGCCGGCGATCGCTGCAGGCGCAGCAGCGCGGTGGTGAGCGTCGACTTCCCGGACCCGGACTCCCCGGCCAGCCCGAGGATCTCTCCCCGGCGCAGCGCGAAGGAGGCATGGGAGACGGCGCTGACGGCTCCGTTGAGGGTCAGGTAGTCGACGCTGAGGTCCTGCACCTCGAGCAGGACGTCTCCGACATCGCGACGGGCCACGGTGGACTCCTTGGGTACTGGGTGACTGCGGATTCTGGGGGTTCTGCGGGTCGAGGACCCCCGGGTGCGAGCGGGGCCGACGAGCTGGGCCGACGGGCGGGTGAGCGGATCCGCCGCCCACCCACCCGTAGGCATCAGCCGATCGGCTTGAGCTTGGCCATGGTCTGCCAGCCCTCCGGGCCGTACGGGCGCGGGATGATGTCGCCCTCGCCGAGCGGGCTCTGCGGGAAGCCCTCGAAGTTCTTGCCGCTGGCCTCGAGGAAGGAGGCCGAGGCGTTGAACGGTCCGCAGTACCCCTCCTCCACCACGATCTTCTGCATCTGCTGGCTGAGCTCGAGGAGCTTCGTCTCGTCGTACTCGACTCGGGAGGCGTCCAGCAGCTCGTCCAGCTCGGGGTTCTCGACGCGACCGTAGTTGCCGTCGCCGGCCTCACCGATCGGCGCGGCATTCTTGGAATGGAAGTCGGCGTAGACCGCGGAGAGGTGCGGGCCGCCGCCCACCCAGTTCATGCCGATCTCGAACTCGCCGCTCGCGAACTGGTCCCAGATCTGCGCGTCCGGGATCTTCAGCACGGCCACGTCGAGGCCCAGGACCTCTTTGAGCTGCGCCTTCACGCCGTCGGACCAGGTCGACCAGTTGACATAGTCGGCGACCGTCTTGAAGGAGACCGGGTAGGACGTGCCGTCCTTGACGAGCTTGCCGCCCTCCACGGTCCAGCCTCCATCGGCCAGGAGCTTCTTGGCCAACTCCTGGTCCGCGGCGTGCGGGGTCCGGTACTCCTCGACCACGTCCTCACCGAAGATCTTCTCGTCCATGGTGGTGGGGCTGGTCGAGGCGAGGCCGATGTCGAACAGCGAGTGGATCTGGTCCGTGTCCAGCGCGGCGTAGATCGCGCGGCGCACGTTCCTGTCGTCGAGCGGCGCCTTGGCCGTGTTGAAGATGAGGCTCTCGGTGCCCACCAGTTCCACGGTCCAGTAGTGGTTCCCCTTGGCCACGATCGTGTCCTCGGCGTTCTGCAGCGAGAGGGTCGCCATGTCCATCGTGCCCTGCAGCACCATCGACTTCCCGATCTCGGCGCTGCCGTACGGCGTCCAGTTCACGGTCCCGATGTGGTCCCAGGCGCCCATGAAGTGGTCCTCGCGCACCGCGAAGGAGACCCGCTGCGGGGTGAAGGCGTCCACCACCAGCGGCGAGGACGTCACAGGATCGGCATTGGTGAACGTCGCGAGATCCTCGGTGGAGAAGACGTGCTTCGGGTACAGCGGCACCGCGGCCAGCGTGCGGTCGCCGCTGATATCGGCGGTCTCCTCGCTCCAGGAGACCGTCGCGACGAGATCGTCGACCGCGGCGACCTCGAAGTCGTAGCTGGTGACGGTGGCCTTCTGCTTCTCGGCCTGCGCCGGCAGCTCCATCACCGTGTAGACCAGATCAGCCGTGGTGATCTTCTCGCCGTCGGACCAGGTCGCGTCGTCGCGGAGGGTCACGGTGGCTGTGCGCGCCTCGGGGTCGAAGTCGATGCTCTGGGCGAGCCACGGGACGATCTCGTACTTGTTGTTCACGTCGGCGTACCCGAGCGTGTCGTAGAGGTAGTTCGAGCCGATCACCCCGTCGGTCGGAGAGAACGGGTTGAAGTTCTCGATGAACGTGGGCCGGGGCCCGAAGGAGTTGACGTTGAGGAAGGCCTTGGCGCCGTCGCCGCCCCCGTCGCTGCCGCCGCCACCGGCGGTCTTGTCGAAGCTGCACCCTGCGGCTGCGCCGACGGCTGCCGCCGCGGCCGTGCCGGCGAGGAAGGTGCGTCGTGTGGAGCTCGTGGTCATGTCTGTACCTCTGATTCGTGCGGAAGGGATATCAGGGAGAACTGCAGGAGGAGTGGAGGGGTGGAACTGTCAGGTCGAGGCCGTGACGGCGGTGCGCTGCTCTGCGCGTGCCTCGGCCCGCTGACGTCTGAGGAAGGCGCGGACGACCTTCTCGTTGCCTGTCCGCAGCTTCGGGTTCGTGACTTCGTCCAGGCCGAAGTTCACCATCGCCGTCGCGGTGCCGATCACGGCGATCGCGAGGCCAGGGGGCAGGAACCACCACCAGAAGCCCAGGGTGAGCGCGCCCTGGTTCTGGGCGTTGGTGATCATCGTTCCCCAGGAGATGACGCCGCCGGTGGAGACGCCCAGGAAGTTCAGGCCGGCCTCGGCGAGGATGCCGGCCATGATCGCCGCGAGGAAGCGCGCCGAGATGATGCCCAGCAGGTGAGGCATGATCTCGAACAGCACCAGGCGCCAGGTCTTCTCACCCAGCAGCTTGGTGGCCATGGAGAAGTCACGGCCGCGCAGGGTGAGGGTCTGTGCACGCATGTACCGGGCCATGCCGGGCCACTCGAAGATGCCGATGAGGAAGGCCATCATCACCCAGCCCATCCCAGCCGATCCGGGACCACCGGCGGCGGAGATGTACCCGGCCGCGATCAGCGTCAGGGCGAAGGACGGCATCGTCATGAAGACGTTCGTGATCGCGTTGACGACGGTGTCGTACGCTCCGCCGACGAAGCCGGCCGAGACGCCCAGGAGGGCACCGATCGTGCAGGCCAGCAGCGCCGACAGGGTTCCCACGGCGAGGGAGCCGCGGGCACCGGCGATGAGCTGGGACAGCACGTCCTGGCCCGAGATCGTGGTGCCCAGGAGGTGTCCGCCCTGGAGCGGCGCGCTGGCGACGTAGTCGTAGTCCACGTCCAGAGGGCCGAAGCCGTAGACCGTCAGGATCAGGTCGCCGAAGATCGCGATCACGGCGCAGAGGCCGAAGGCGAGCAGACCCACCTGCACGCGGCGGTTGTGGAGGAATCCGGTGAACATGGGGCGCCTCAGTTCGTGTCGGCCGCGCGCGGATCGAGGAGCACGTAGATCGAGTCGGCGATGAAGTTCGCGACGATCGCGGTGAAGGTCAGCAGCAGCAGGACCGTCTGCATGACCGGAAAGTCGTGCCCGGTGATGGAGGTCTGCAGCAGGTATCCCATGCCGGGGTAGGTGAACACAGCCTCGATGAGCACCGCGCCGCCGATCACGCCGCCGATGGCCATCGCCAGACCGGTGACGTTGGGCAGCAGCGCGTTCCGGGCCGCGTAGTTGAACAGCACCTTCTTCTCCGGCAGCCCCTTCGCACGGGCCATCAGCACGTAGTCCTCGGTGACGGTGGCGACCATGACGTTGCGCATCGAGAACAGCCAGCCGTTGAAGCCGATGAAGATCAGGGCGAACATCGGCAGGGCGCCGTAGTACACGACGCTGAGGAGGAAGTAGAAGTTGTTCAGGGACATCGGGACCGACGTGTCGTATCCGCCTGAGACCGGGAACCATTCCAGCGTGATCGAGAAGATCCACAGCAGCACCAGCGCGATCCAGAAACCCGGGAAGGCGTGGAAGAACGTGGACAGCGGAGCGAACCAGGAGTCGAAGCGGTTGCCGGGCTTCCACCCCATGACCGCGCCGAGGATCGTGCCGATGATCCAGGCGACGATCGTGCTCACCCCGATCAGGAACAGGGTCCACGGCAGCGCCTGCAGCACGATCTCGGAGACCGGGGTGGGGTAGTGCGCGGTCGAGACACCGAAGTCGAACTTCGCCACGCCCACCCAGTAGTCGAAGTACTGGTGGACGATGTTCTCGGTGGGGTTGCCGTACATGCGGCGCACGGAGGCGACCTGGGAATCCGACGGCGGCTCGCCCGTGGTCTGTCGGATCTTGCGCAGGATCGCCTCGGCCGGGTCGCCGGGCATGAAGCGCGGGATGAAGAAGTTCAAGGTGACCGCAGCCCAGATCACCACGAGATAGCTCCCCAGGCGGCGCAGGAAGTACGCCCCGCGGCCACCTGCTCCGCGACGGCGCTTCGCACCGGTCACGCCGGGGAGAGCGGACTCCGGGCGGAGCGGTTCTTCCAGGGCGACCTCACGTCGACCGGTCGCGGTGGGCTGCGTCATCGCTGAGCCTCACGGGTCATCGTCGGTTCTCCGGCTTCTCGGGGACGGTACGCGGGCGGTCGTCGCGGAGAGCACCCAACGGGCCTCTGTTCAGCGACGACCACGTCGCGACGTGCGGACGATCACATCCGCAAAAGGATTTACGAAATATAAGCGGCAACCTCTGACATCGTCAACAGCGGACCGGAGAACCGCCGATCCGTCACCCTTTCGTGATCTGGCCTGGAGCATCGCCGCAGATCGGGGCCGACGCCGATCGGCCCGATCTCCCCTGTGGGGCGACCGGGCTGCTCGGGCCGACGGGCCCGCGACGACTCAGATGGCGGGAAGCGTCGCCGTCACGACTGCTCGCGCCGGGACCCTGGCCGCCAGCACCGCGGCGGCACCCACCGGAACCTCAGCCGTCGGCGCGACCGAAGACGTGCCCCTCCGCGAGGGCGAGGCGCGTGGGCTGCTTCTCGAGATCGAGCAGCAGCACCTCGTTGCGGCCGGCGCGCACCAGCGGTGCGGGCACGTAGAGGGTCTGCTGCGGGCCGATGTTCCAGTAGCGGCCCACGCAGAAGCCGTTGACGTAGGCGACGCCGTGCCCGGCTGCGGAGACGTCCAGGAAGGCATCCGCCGCACCATCGGCCTCGAAGGATGCACTGACCAGCACGGGCAGGGCGTCGTCGAGCACGGTGGAGGTGCCAGCCTCGGAGACGTCGTCAGCCCGTGCTGCGCCGTCGGCCCCCATCGCGCCGACCGCCTCGGACCCGGCCGCCAGCTGCGCGAGCTCGGCGCCCATCTCCTCGAGCGGCCAGGCGTCGGCCTCCCAGTCGTTGAGGAAGCGGATGGTCTGCCAGACACCGCCGAGGATGCCTTTGCGCTCCCCCAGCCGCGGGCCGAAGTTCACGCGCCCGAGGTTCTCGACCAGGATCTCGAGGCGCACGGTGCGGCGCCCGCCGTCGGGCAGGAGGCGATCGGCGAAAGGGCTCAGCTCGACCGTGGCGGGATCGGTGTCCCGTGCCTCGTCGCCCATCACGCCGGTCGCGCCGACGTAGATCCCGTCGACGTAGATCCATGCGCGGTCGTGCAGGTCGTAGAGCTTCAGCGGGGAGATGACAGTGCGCCCCTCGCGCACGGAGGCGGCGATCTCGATGTCGCGGCTCAGCCGCAGCAGGCCGCGCTCGAGGCCGAGATCCTCGAAGGAGGGCGGGGTGGGGTGCACATCCGCGACGCGCGAGAAGCGCTCGGTGCCGCGCAGGGCGACGACCTTCTCGATCGGCACCTCCGTCGCTCGCAGGCGGGCGGGGACTGCGTCGAGCCCGAGCCGGGCCAGGTGCTCCTCGAGCGGCGGCAGCTCGACATGGCGGGCGATGACCTCACGGAACGCGCGGAACTTCTCGGTGAGCTCGCCGTTCTCCGCGATCGGGGCGTCGTAGTCGTAGCTCGTGGTGGTGGGCTGGAGCGCCTCGTCATAGTTGGCGCCGGCGCGCAGCCCGAAGTTGGTGCCGCCGTGCGCCATGTAGAAGTTGACGCTCATGCCGTGCTCGAGCATGTCGGTGAGCTCGCCGGCGGCATCACCCCCGGTCCGCTCGTGATGCTCCTCGCCCCAGTGGTCGAACCAGCCGTTCCAGAACTCCATGCACATCTGCGGCTGCGAAGGCAGCTCCTCCTGCGCCATCGTGAGCACCTCGAGCGCGCGCGAGCCGAAGTTCACGGTGCCGAGCGCCCCCTCGACGGTCCCGCCGGTCAGCCACATGCGGGCCGGCCCGTCGGAGGTCACCAGCAGCTCGTCGATCCCGCGGGCGAGCAGACCGTCCCGCAGGTGGGCGAGGTAGGCCGTGTCGTCCCCGAAGCTGCCGTACTCGTTTTCCACCTGGACCATCACGACGTTGCCGCCGCGGCTCGCCTGGCGCTGCGCGATCACGGGGATGAGCTGGTCGAACCAGGCGTCGACGAGTGCGAGATAGGGGGCGTTGCGGTTGCGCAGGCGCAGATTGCGGTCGGCGAGGATCCAGCCGGGGAAGCCGCCGTTCTCCCATTCGGCGCAGATGTAGGGGCCGGGGCGCACGATCGCATCCAGGCCCTCCTCGCCGGCGATGTCCAGGAAGCGTCCGAGGTCCGCGATCCCCTCGAAGTCCACGACGTCCGCCGAGGGCTGGTGCACGTTCCAGGCCACATAGGTCTCCACCGTGTTGCACCCCATCGCGACCAGGCGGCGCAGGCGATCGCGCCACTGGTCGGGGTGGACCCGGAAGTAGTGGATCGCTCCGGAGATCACGAGGTGGGGTTCGCCGGCGCGGAGGAATCCGTCGGGCGTGGGTTGCAGCAGGGCGGTCATCGGTGGTCGTCCTCTCGGTGAAACGTCTTACGTCCAGTGTCGCAGGAACCCCGCGTCCGACGCGCACCGTCCGCCGGGTGTCAGCGCCCGGGTTCGTCAGCTCTCCTGGATCCTCAGCGCTCCTGGATCACTGCGGCGGAGCCTGCGTGGACGGTGAAGGCGCCGCCGGCGTCGGTGCCGGTGAGCAGCTCGCGCCCGCTGACCTGCACCACCTGGTCCCGGTCGGAGTGGTTGAGCACGAACAGGTAGGTGGTGCCGTCCTCGGCGAAGCGCCGCACGGCCTCCACGTCGCGGTGCAGGCCCGACACCGAGGGCTCCACACCCGCGGCGGCGACGATCTCCGCCACGAGGGTCTCGAGCCCCTCCGCCGAAGGACGGGCCGCCACGTACCAGGCCGCGCCGTCGTCCGCCCCGACCCCGTGCCGGGTCACGGCGGGCCAGCCGCGCAGCGGACCGTCGGCCCAGCTGCGCACCACCTCAGCGCCCTCGAGATGCGTCTTCTCGCTCCACAGGTCCGCGTCGGTCCCGTCGTCGAGATGGAGGATCTCCCCGGCCTGCAGCGGGTAGAACTCCTCGGTGCGGACCCCCAGCAGGTCACGGAATGCCCCGGGGTAGCCGCCGAGGTGCACGTGGTCGTTCTCGTCGACGATGCCGGAGAAGAAGGTGATGACCACCTGGGTGCCGGCGCGGGCGGCGTCGGCCAAGCGGTCGGCGTCCTCCTCGTGCACCGAGTACAGGGTGGGGGCGATGACCAGCTCGTAGCCGGTGAGATCGATCCCGGTGGGCACCATGTCCACGCCGACGCCGAGGTCCCACAGCGCGGTGTACCAGCGCAGCAGCTCCTCGTTGTAGCGCAGCGCCTGGGTGGGATGGGAGTCCAGCTCGCTGGCCCACCAGGAGGGGTAGTCCACGACGATCGCGACCCGGTTCAGCACGCGGCTGCCGTGCACGGGGGCGAGAGCTTCGAGCGCCCGTCCCAGAGCCACCGTGTTCCGCCAGACGTCGGTGTCCTGGCCGCCGTGGGGAACCATCGCGGAGTGGAACTTCTCGGCACCGGCCCGGGACTGGCGCCACTGGAAGAACATGATCCCGTCCGCCCCGCGCGCGACGTGCGAGAGCGAGTTGCGCAGCATCTCCCCGCGCCCCTTGGCGCGGTTGCGCGGCTGCCAGTTCACGGCCGACGTGGAGTGCTCCATGAGGATCCAGGGGTCGCCGCCGGCCACGCCGCGAGTGAGGTCCGCGGCCATCGCCAGCTCGATCTGGCCGCGCTCCTGGGCAGCGATCAGGTAGTGGTCGTTGGCGACCAGGTCGACGTCGCCCGCCCAGGAGTAGTAGTCCATCCACTTCGTGGCGCTGGAGAGCATGAAGTTCGTGGTGGCCGGGATGCCCGGGGTGACCTCGCGCAGCACGTCGCGCAGGGCCCGGTAGTGGGTCAGCAGCTCGTCGCTGGAATAGCGGGCGAAGTCGAGCTGCTGCGTGGGGTTCGCGTAGGTCGGTGCGGCACGCGGCGGCAGGATCTCCTCGAAGGAGTCGTAGCGCTGGGACCAGAACGCCGTGCCCCAGGCGTCGTTGAGCGCCTCGATCGTCTCGTACCGGCGCTCGAGCCAGCCCCGGAACGCGAACGCGGCATGGTCGGAGTAGTCGTGCGGGACATGGCAGCCCAGCTCGTTGTCGACGTGCCACAGCGCGAGCGCGGGATGCTCGCCATAGCGCTCGGCCATCACCCTCGTCATGCGCAGCGCGTACTCCCGAAACAGGGGCGCGGAGACCGCGTAGGCCTGGCGCCCGCCCTGGCCCAGCACGGTGCCGCCCTCGGTGACCGGGAGGAGCTCGGGGTGAGTGCGGGTGAGCCACGGCGGCGGCGAGGCGGTCGCAGTGGCCAGGGCGACCTTGATCCCGGCATCGGCGAGGTCGTCCATGACCTCGTCGAGCCAGGCGAAGTCGTACTCGCCCTCGCGCGGCTCGAGCGTGGCCCAGGCGAAGATCGCGACGCTGACCAGGTTCACGCCGGCCTCGCGCATGAGGTCGACGTCCTCGAGGCGCACCTCGCGGGGCCACTGCTCCGGGTTGTAGTCGCCGCCGTAGATGATCCCATCGACTCCGAGCGGCCAGGGGCGTGAAACGGTCATGTCTCCTCCATCGCGAGAACTTTCCGGAATGCCTACTGACCAGGGTAGTCGGCAGGATCCCTGCCGGGTGGGTCTCCACCGGATGCCCCCGTCGGCCGCCACCTCGTCCTCCGCCCCCTCACCCTGCCTGCTCGGAGAAGATCTCCGTGAAGCGCCCGCCACGGGCGAGCAGCTCGTCGTAGCGTCCGCGCTCGACCACGTGACCCTCGTCGACCACGAGGATCTCGTCCATGCCGCGCAGGGTCCATGCCCGATGCGAGACGACGATCGTGATCCTGCCGGCCCTTATCCCGGGCAGCGTCCGCCGTCGACCGGCTGCGGTGGCCGACGGGTCCGTGCCGATCAGGCGCCCCGGCCGACGGGCGCGAGGCGCCGAGAGCCGCCGGCTGCGGCCCGGTCAGCGGGTCTGCGTCGGGTCCCCGATCCAGCCGAGCACCAACGGCGCCCGCGTGGTCCTCTCGTAGGCGACGAACAGGAACGGGGAATCCAGCACCAGCTCGTGCACGTCCGCCGGTGCCGACACGGCTCCGGCGCCGACCGCGGTCGCGGCGGCCGCCTCCATGCCCCCCTCATCGACCGTGATGACGGCCTTCTGCAGGACCGCGGAGATGGCCAGCTCCTCCTGGGTCGTGATGCCGGAGAAATCGGCAGCGGCGGTGAAGGCGTCGGTCATGCCGAGCCCCTGGAGGATCTCCATCAGCGACGCATCCCCGTCGATGTCGAAGCCCGGGAAGGTCAGCTCGGTGGTCGCCTCACCTCGCTCGAGCCCGTCGAGCAGTGCGGCCAGGCCCGCCCCCGGATCCACCGCGGCATCGACCCAGGTATCCAGGACGCTCGCGAGGTCCGCGGCCGGCTGCACCAGGGCGAGCGCGAGGGCGTTCCCGGCGGTGTCCAGCGCGGTGGCGCGGCACAGGTCATCCTCGTACCAGGACGAGGTGGGGCCGCTGAGCATCTCCGCGCTCACCTCCTCGCCCGCGCCGGTGGTGAAGGTGCCTCCCGCCGACGACAGGGGCTGCGGCCAGGCGGCCTTGAGGTGCAGGGCGTTGACCAGCACCAGGCGGGTCGAGGCGTCGAGCGCACCCTCGGGGATGAGGTCCTCGATGAGGTCGTTCGTGGCGTCGGCGACCCAATCGTTGACGCGTCCGCGTCCCTGCTCCCGCTTCCGCTCGTCGGTGAAGTCGACCTGGTAGACGCCGCTGCCGAAGTGGGTCGCCAGGCCTTCCAGGAACTCCTGCTCGACGGCGAGGTCCTCCTGCAGCCAGGTGCCGTTGACGAGCGCGGCGACGGCCGGCTCGGGCTCCTCGTCATCGGCCTTCTCGCGCTCCTCGTCGCCGATGGCGGCGAGCACGCTGGACAGGGTGTTCGCGGTGGCCGCGAGCTCGTCGATGCTGCGGCCGAGCACCTCCTCCATCTGAGCACGGGTATCCCCCGCCGCACCGAGGCCGGCCATGGTCAGCGCCACCTGGGCGGACAGCGGCGAGCAGACGGTGTTCACCGCGGACCTGTCCACGGCCCCGAGCAGGCGGGCGCTGAACGGGACTGTCAGGGTGCCGGCGCCCTCGGCCGGGCCGGGATCGGCGCGCGGCACCTCGGCGGCGAGATCCGGCTCCCCGGCCTCACCGGGGCCGGCCCCCTCGCTGCAGGCCGCGAGGCCGATGGTGGCCAGCGGGAGCGCCGTCCCCGCTGCGAGCACGGCCCGACGGGGGATTCCGGGGCGCGGCACGGGACAGGACGTCAGTGAGGTCATGGGTCCCATCGAAGAGGGCTGACGTCGCGGATGCAAGCACCCCCGGCTACGGAACAGCACCGTTCGCCCCGATCAGGGACCGCCGAACACCCCGCCCCTCTCCCGAACGCCTCCCGAATGCGATTGTGCGCTGCGCTTCCCGGCAAGGAAGCACAGCGCACAATCGCGTCGCGGTGACGCAGGGACGGGGCCGGACCCGGCGGTGGGGCGTCAGCCCTTGATGGAGCCCTCGGTGAGACCGCCGCGCCAGAAGCGCTGCAGCACCAGGATGAGGATCGCCAGCGGGATCACCGACAGCAGGGCGCCAGTGGTGGTGAGCTGGTAGAACTCCGGCAGACGATCTGTCTGGGCCCGCCAGTTGTCCAGGCCCAGGGTGATCGGATACAGCTTCTCGTCGGCCAGCATGACCAGCGGGAGCATGTAGTTGTTCCAGATCGCGACGAACTGGAACAGCAGGATGGTCACGATCGCCGGGGTGAGCTGCGGGAGCGCGAGGCGATGGAACAGCCCCAGCTCTCCCACGCCGTCGATCCGGCCCGCCTCGAGCAGCTCGTCCGGCACCGCGGCGCCGGCGTAGATCGACGCCAGGAACAGACCGAAGGGGCTCACCAGCGACGGGATCAGCACGGCCCAGTAGGTGTTGGTGATCCCGATCGAGGAGAACAGGAAGAACAGCGGCAGGGCCACGGCGGTGCCGGGAACCAGCACACCGCCCAGGACCAGCCCGTACACGAGCTTCCGACCCCGGAAGCGGTACTTGGCCAGGGCATACCCGGCGGCGACCGAGAAGTAGGTGGCCAGCACGGAGCCGACCCCGGAGTACAGCAGCGAGTTCAGGCCCCAGCGCGGGAAGATGCCGCCGTTGGAGGACAGCACCGCCTTGATGTTCTCCCACAGCTGGAAGCTCTCGCCGAACCAGAACCCGCTGGTGCCGAAGAGGTCCTCGGTGGACTTGGTGGCATTGATGACCACCCAGTACACCGGCACGAGGAAGTAGAGCGCGACGATCGCGAGGATCGCGGTGACGAGGATCGTCGTAGTCGGCTTACGACCTGCGTTTCGATTCCCGAGGCGACCGTCACCCCGGGCGGCCTTGGCGGCATTGCCCAGAGGCTTGTTCCGCCTGGCAGTGGTGGTGGTGCTGCCGGCGGGGGCGTTGTCGGTGGAGCTCATCGGCGCTTCTCCGTCCAGTTCGAGACTCCCAGCGCGATGGCCGAGAGGAGGAAGGCGGCGACCGCGATGATCACGGACTGCGCCGCGGCCATGCCGATGTCGTTGTACTGGAACGCGAAGGCATAGGCGGACATGTTCGGGGTGTACTCCGAGGTGATCCCGGCACTCATGGTCTGCAGCAGCCTCGGCTCCGCGAACAGCTGCAGGGTGCCGATGATCGAGAAGATCACCGTGAGCATCAGGGCCGGGCGGATCAGCGGCAGCTGGATCGAGGTCGCGACACGCAGCGAGCTGGCGCCGTCGAGCTTCGCCGCCTCGTACAGCTCACCGGGGATCGCTTTCAGCTGCGCGATGATGATGAGCATGTTGTAGCCCGTGTACGTCCAGGTCACGATGTTCGCGATGGACCACAGCACCATGTTTGGGCCGAGGAAGTCGATGTCGATCCCCACCGCCCCGAGGACGTCCACGATCGGGGACAGACCCGGGATGTAGAGGAACGACCACAGGATCGTGGCGATGACACCGGGGATGCCGTAGGGCAGGAAGTAGGTGGCGCGAAAGAAGCCGGGCCACTTCGCCGAGGCGCTCTCGAGCAGCAGCGCGAGGACCGTGGCAGCGATGATCATGACCGTCACCTGCACGATGCCGAACAGGATCATGCGACCGATGGATGCCACGAAGTTCGCGTTGGTGAGCGCGGCGACATAGTTGTCGAACCACGCGAAGGAGTTCGTGAGCCCTTTCTCGCCGAGCAGACCCGAGCGCGTGACGGTGGTGAAGCTGTAGCCGATCGCCATGATGATCGGCACGATCATCGTGCCGATGAACACGATCAGGAAGGGTGCCAGCAGCACCCACGGAGCTGTCCTGCTTCTCATCGTGCCTCCTCCGCATCCAAGCCCATGTCCCGCATGATCGTGATGATCTCCTTCTGCGAGTTCTCGAGCATGTCCACGAGCGTCTGCTCGCCGGCGACGGCCTGGGTGAAGCCGTCACCGATGATGGCCTGTGCACGCTGCATCATCGGCGCCCAGGTCCAGTCGAGGTTCTGCCCCTCGGCCATCGGGACGATGACCTCCTCGTTGTAGTTCTGTCCGGAGAAGAACTCCGAGGGCTGCTGACGGACCGTGCCGATGTAGTCCTTGGCGGGCGACCAGCCGATGCCGGAGAACTCGATCATGGCGTCGATCCCTGCCGGATCGGTGCACATCCAGGTGAGGAACTCGAGCGCCTCGACGGGATGCTTGCTGGTGGACAGCACCGCGGCCGATGAGCCGCCGTGGCCGCCGGAGGCGTAGCCGTCCTCCCAGCGAGGCATGGGCGCCACGGCCCACTTGCCGGCCCCGCCGGGGACCGTCTCGACCAGCGCATCCGACCATGAACCGCTGATGGAGGCGAGCACGTCGCCGTCACCGGCTGCGGCGTACCACGGCGTCGAGAAGGCGCCGTACCCGGCGCCGATGATCTTCTTGTCCAGGATGTCGTCCCAGAACTCCGCGACCTTCATCGAGGCGTCGCCGACCATGTCGATGACCCAGCCGTCCCCTTCGGGACGGAACCAGGTCGCGCCGGACTGCATCGCCCACGCGATCGGATAGGAGCCATCGGAGGGGTCGAGGCTGATGAGCATCTTGCCGGCCTCGGAGACAGCGGCCGCGGTCTCGCGGAACTCGTCCCAGGTGGCCGGGACCTGCAGCCCGAGCTCCCCTTCGAGAACCTCACGGTTGTAGAAGGTGGCCACCGGGCCGGTGTCCTGGGGGACCGCCCAGTAGGAGTCGCCGACCTTGACCTGGGCGATCGCCCCGGGGTCGAAGGCGTCCGCCTGCTCGGCGAAGTCGTAGCGGGTCAGGTCGACCAGGGCGCCGGCGAGGGCGAACTCCGGGACCTGCCGCAGCTCGACCTGGGCGATATCGGGACCGCCGCCCGCGGCGACCGCGGACAGGATCTTGGCATAGCCGCCCGAGTTGCCGCCGGGGATCCAGGTCGTCTCGACCTTGATCCTGTCCTGGCTGGCGTTGTAGACGTCCGCGACCTTCTGCAGGTCCTTCAGCCAGGCCCAGTAGCTGACGGTGACGGGACCGTCGGATGGGGGGATGGTCGCCTCAGCATTGACGTTGCCGGGGTTCGGCGGGGCGCAGGCCGCTAGGGCAGCGCCCATTCCGACGGCGCCTGAGGCGGCGAGCGCCGCGCGCCGTGTATAGCTCTTCATGAGGGTGGGCTCCTTTCCTCCTCGTCGAGGGTGAACGTTCACGATAACCGGATCCGGGGCGGATCCGGCCCCCAGGTTCGGACCGTGACCTACGGGTGCGTCACATCACATCCGCGATCTTCGGCAACTTCGTGAACGAACCTCGGAAAACTCTACATTGTGATATGCGCGTCGTCCGGCCCCAGGGGGCTCTGCTGGCGGTCGGGAAATAGTTTCACGGTGGTAGCGTGACCGCCCGGTGGCCACGGCCACCCTGCCCTCGTGCCCTTCGGCGCACGTCAGCGGCCCCTCCTCACCCCTTCTTCACCAAGGATCATCCTCATGGTCGACATCCGCCTGGATGCTCAGTGGATCGACTACGCGATCATCGCGTTGTACTTCGTGTTCGTGCTCGGCGTCGGCTGGTACGCCAAGCGCGGAGTCTCGAACTCCATCGAGTTCTTCCTGTCCGGCCGCTCCCTGCCTGCCTGGGTCACCGGCCTCGCCTTCATCTCCGCCAACCTCGGCGCCGTCGAGATCATGGGCATGTCCGCCACGGGCGCCCAGTACGGCATGCCGACCATGCACTACTTCTGGGTCGGCGCCATCCCCGCGATGCTGTTCCTCGGCGTCGTGATGATGCCGTTCTACTACGGCTCCAAGGTGCGCTCGGTCCCCGAGTTCATGCGCATGCGCTTCGGCACCGGCGCGCACCTGGTGAACTCGATCAGCTTCGCCGTCGCGCAGCTGCTCATCGCCGGCGTGAACCTGTCGCTGCTGGCCATCATCGTGAACCGTCTGCTGGGCTGGCCGATGTGGGTGGGCCTCGTGCTCGCCGCCGCGTTCGTGCTCTTCTACATCACCGTCGGCGGCCTCTCCGCCGCGATCTACAACGAGGTGCTGCAGTTCTTCGTGATCGTCGCGGCCCTGCTGCCGCTGACGCTGATCGGCCTGCACCGCGTGGGCGGCTGGAACGGCATGAAGGAGCGCATCGCCGGTGACGGCATGCTCGGCGAGGAGCAGCTGCACTCCTGGCCCGGTCAGGCGCTGTCCGGCTTCGACAGCCCGATCCTCTCCGTCGTCGGCATCGTCTTCGGCCTCGGCTTCGTGCTCTCCTTCGGCTACTGGACCACGAACTTCGTGGAGGTCCAGCGGGCGATGGCGTCGAAGTCCATCACCGCCGCCCGGATGACGCCGATCATCGGCGCCTTCCCCAAGATGTTCATCCCCTTCATCGTGATCATCCCCGGCATGCTCGCCGCGGTGCTGGTCGGGGAGCTGACCGAGTTCAAGCAGCTGGACGTCGCGGGCGATGCCGCCGGGGCCGCCGCCACCGGCGTCACCTACAACGACGCCCTGCTGCTGCTCATGCGCGACGTGCTCCCCAACGGCCTGCTCGGCGTCGCGATCGCCGGTCTGCTGGCCGCGTTCATGGCCGGAATGGCCGCGAACATCTCGGCCTTCAACACCGTGGTCACGTACGACCTGTACGAGCAGTACGTGAAGAAGGATGCGCCTGATGCGCACTACATCAAGGTGGGGCGCTACGCGACGCTCGCCGCCTGCATCATCGCGATCTTCACCGCGCTGATCGCCGGCAGCTTCTCGAACCTGATGGACTACCTGCAGGCCCTCTTCGGGTTCTTCAACGCGCCGCTGTTCGCGACATTCATCCTGGGCATGTTCTGGAAGCGGATGTCCCCGACCGCCGGCTGGGCCGGTCTGGTCGCCGGCACGCTCTCCGCCGTGGCCCTGTGGGCCGGCTCGACGTTCTTCAGCATCTTCGAGCTGCCGGGCCAGGGTCTCGCCTTCGTCTGCGCGGCCACCGCCTTCGTGGTCGACATCATCGTCTCCGTGGTGGTCACGCAGTTCACCGCCCCGAAGCCGGCGCACGAGCTGAAGGGCCTCGTCTACTCCGAGACCCCGAAGGCCGATCTGGTCGACGCCGACGAGAAGAACCTCCCGTTCTGGCGCCGCCCCGTCCCGATGGCGGGCATCGGCCTCGCCCTCGTCGTCATCCTGAACATCGTCTTCGCCTGAGCGCGGACGGAGGAGAACACTCATGAGTGCACACAAGGATCAGAGCCACGGCAAGCGCCGGGCCACCGGGACCGAGCCCGCATCGGCCACCCCGCTCGGGGCCGACGCCGCACCCGCGGGCGCGGACGTCCAGACCGCCGGCGCCTTCGACATCCGCAACTTCATCGGCACGCTGCTGGGCCTCTTCGGGGTGCTGTTGACCCTGATGGGTCTGTTCGCGTTCGACGACGCGGCGGCCGCGAAGACCGGCGGGATGAACGCCAACCTGTGGGCGGGCCTGGCCATGATCGTCGTGGCCATCGCCTTCGTCGTCTGGACGAAGCTGGACCCGATCCGCATGGTCGTCCGCGAGAACGAGGACGGCGCCGAAGTGCCCCGCGACATCGCGCCCCTCGACTGAGCGACGAGCTGACAGGGTCGGCACCGCTCGACCCTCGCCGGGTCCGCTCGACCCTCACCGATTCCCTCGATACGTGCCGCTCATGGCACGGATCGGGGGTTTCGCGCGTCCTGCCCGTCCGGGAGGGCCCCTCCTGCTCCCCGGCCGGGCGGAAGGGCCGACGACATCTGCCCCGCACCGGCCGGAGCGCCACCACCCGAGCACCTCTGACCGCACCGCCCGCGTAGCATCGACGCCGATGCCGTCCCCGACGAAGGAGCACGAGTGAACGCCCAGCCCACGACCCCCTCCCCCGAGGTCGACTCCGACGGGAGCTCCGCGAGCCCTGCCCCCGAGGACCACCTCGTCACGACGCTTCATTCGCTCACCCTGCCGGACGGGCCGCTGGACTACACCGCGACCGCCGGCACCGTGGTGCTGCGGGAGGAGCCCGAGGGTGAGGAGTACGGGCGCGGCGCCGCCTACGCCGAGCTGTTCTCCGTCTCCTATCTCGCCCAGGGCACCGACGATCCGCAGCGGCCCGTGATGTTCGCGTTCAACGGCGGCCCCGGGGCGTCGACCGTGTGGCTGCACCTGGGCCTGCTGGGCCCGCGCCGGGTCGACTCCGGGGATGCCGGTTCCCCGGCCGCTCCCCCGCACCAGCTGGTGGACAACCACGAGACGATCCTGCGCCACGCCGATCTCGTCGTGGTCGACGCGATGACCACGGGCTACTCGCGGCCCGCTCCCGGCGCGAAGCCCGCCCGTCATCACGGCTTGACGGCGGACCGCGACCTGATCGCCGCGTTCGTCATCGACTGGCTGACCCGCAACCAGCGCTGGACCTCCCCGATCCACCTCGCCGGCGAGTCCTACGGCACCACCCGCGCCTCCGCCGTCGCCGCTCACCTCATGGACCGCTACTACGTGGCGGTCGCGGGCGTCGTGCTGATCTCCCCCGTGCTCGACTTCGGCACCATCAGCTTCGACCCGGGCAACGACAGCCCCTACGTGCACTACCTGCCCACCTATGCGGCGATCGCGCATGCCCACGGCAAGCATGAGGGGCGCCTGCTGCAGGACGTGGTCGACGAGGCGGAGGCGTTCGCGGAGCAGGAGTACCCGGCGCTGCTCGCCGCGGGCCTGCGGCTCTCGTCGGAGCAGGTCCAGGAGGCGTCGGCCCGGATCGGCGCCCTCATCGGGATCGACCCGGAATGGGTGGAGCGGGCGAACCTGCGCGTCGAGCACCTGGCGTTCCTCGCCGAGCTGCTGCGTGACCAGGGCCTGGTCACCGGCCGCATCGACGGGCGGTTCACGGCGCCCGCGGGAGCGGGCAACGCGGCGACGATGGAGACGGACCCGTCGATCGACCAGCTCGCCCCGTCGTACACCGCGACGATCAACCAGTACCTGCGCACGGAGCTCGACTTCTCCAGCGACGTGGTCTACGAGATCATGTCCGGCCGGGTGCACCCGTGGAGCTACAAGGACTTCGAGAACCGCTCCGTCGAGGTCGCCTCGGATCTCTCCCGGCTCCTGCGGAAGTCCCCGCACACGACGGTCCTGGTCTCCCACGGCTATCACGACGCCGCGACCCCGTTCCATGCGAGCGAGCACGTGCTCGCCCAGCTCGCGATCCCGCGGGAGGACTACGCCGAGCGGATCCGCATCGAGTACTACGAGGCGGGGCACATGATGTACTGCCACGAACCCAGCCGCCTCGCCCTCTCCCAGCACCTCGCGGAGTTCGTGACCGGCGAGGACTCCGCGGTCGAGACCACGTCCGACGGGGACTGACCCGGCGCTCCCCCGACTCGGCTCAGTCCCCGGCCCGGCTCGGTCCTCGAGCGATTCAGCCCTCGAGCGGCTCAGTCCTCGAGTGGCTCAGTCCCCGAACGGCTCAGCCCTCGAGCGGCTCGAGCTTCCCGAGGGTCTCGTTCAGCGACTCGGTCGAGGCCGGGTGGGTCCAGATCCCGTTCTTCAGCTGCGTGGCGGTGGTGCCGGTGCGCATCGCGAGCGCGACGAGGTTGATGACCTCCTGCGCGTCGACGTGGAACAGCCTCGCGCCGAGGATCTCGTCGGTCCGGGCGTCGACCACGAACTTCACGATCCCGCGCGGATCGCCGACGGCCTTCGGGCGCGGCATCGCCTTGATCGTCGCGGTCTTCTGCGAGGCCACGAGCACGTCGCGTCCTGCGGCGAGCGCCTCGCCGGCGGTGAGACCGACGGCCGCGAGCGGCGGGGTGAGGAAGGTGGTGGTGGGCACGGCGACCCGGTCGGTGGTGGTGCGCTCCCCGTCTCCCTGCAGCTGGGAGAGCACGATCCGGAAGTCGTCGAGGGAGAGGTAGGTCTGCTGAGACCCGCCGTGGACGTCGCCGATCGCGTACACGTTCTCGGCGCTCGTGCGCAGATGCTCGTCGACCACGATCGCGCCGCGCTCGTCAACGTCGATCCCTGCCTGCTCGAGCCCGAGGTCGTCGGTCGCGGGGCGCCTGCCGGTGGCGAGCAGGATGGCGTCGGCCTCGATCCGGCGCTCCTCGGAGCCGACGCGCAAGACGACCACCGCACTGGCAGAGCTGTTCTCACTCGCGGAGCTGCTCCCGCTGGCAGAGCTGTCCTCGCTCGCGGTGCTGTTCCCACTGCCCGCGCCGTCCTCGATCCGTACCGCCGAGGCCTCGTGCAGCACGTGGATGCCGTCGCCCTCGAGCACGCTGGTGACCTCGGCGGCGACGTCCTCGTCCTCGTCGGGCAGCAGGCGCTCACGACGGTTCACGAGCGTGACGTCGGCCCCGTACCCGGCGAACATCGAGGCGAACTCGAGGCCGATGGGGCCGGCGCCGATCACGGTGAGGCGGGCGGGCAGCGGGTCCACGTGCTGCACGCTCGTGGAGTCGTGCACCCGCGGGGAGTCGATGCCGGGCAGGTCCGGCCGGGTCGGGGTGGCACCGGTGTTCACGATGACCACGTCGGCCGAGGCGGTGAGCACGTCGTCGCCGCCGGTGACCTGCACGGTGCGCTCGGCGGTGAAGCGGGCGCGGCCGTCGATCAGGGTGACGGCGTCGAGGTCGGCGAGCATGTGGTGGTTGACGTCGCGCATCTTCCCCACCACGGTGTCGCGGCGCTCGACGGCGCGGGCCCAGAACTGCTGCGCGTCGTCGTCCTCACGGCGCTGCTCCGCGTCGTGGACGAGGGTCTTGGTGGGCACGCAGCCGATGTTGATGCAGGTGCCGCCGTGCATGGTGTCGAACTGCTCGACCATGCCCACACGCTTCCCCGCCCCGCCGAGCGTGGCTGCGAGGGTCTTGCCGCCCTTGCCCCAGCCGATCACGAGGACGTCGAAGGTCAGCTCGGGAGCGTCACCGGAGCCGCGGGCCGGTTCAGAGGCTCGGACAGATTCAGAGTCGCGGACAGGTTCAGTGGTCGAGGTGCTCATGGCCCCACCGTAAGCCTGGACCCCCGTACCCCGGCAGGCACTCTGCCCGTCGGGCAGAGTTTTCCCACCCCTGCCGGAACCAGCAGGTGCACACTGGAGCCATGACCAGCCCGCTCATCGAAGACCACGCCCTGCTGTCGGACCAGCGCGCCACCGCCCTCGTGACCAGGGAAGGGGTCATCAACTGGCTGTGCCTGCCCCGCTTCGACTCCGATGCCCTCTTCTGCTCGCTGCTCGGCGACGACGAGAACGGGCACTGGTCGCTGCGGATCGCTGACGGCGAGGTCCTCTCGCGCCGCTACCTGCCCGGCACGATGGTGCTCGAGACGGTGTGGCGCTCCCCCACCGGGACCGCCACCGTCACCGAGTACATGCCGATCACCGGCGGCGGGGAATCCGGCACCGGAGCCGGCACCGACACCGGTGACTCCGACTCCGCCGTGGCCGACGCCGACAGCACCGGGGGTGAGGCGACCGGGTCCTCGCCGGGCCCCGGGAGCGCCTCCTCCCTCTCCGGGGACGTCGACGACCACGCGGACCTCGTGCGTCATGTGGAATGCCATGAGGGCGAGGTCGAGGTGCTCCAGGAGCTGAAGATCCGCTTCGAGTACGGGCAGGCGGTGCCCTGGGTGCGCCGCGGCGAGGACGAGGCCGGGAACCGTGTGCTGATCGCCGTCGCCGGCGGGGACGGCATCGCGCTGCACGGCCCCGCACTCACTCCGCACGGCCGGACCCACCGGGGCACGCACCGCCTGCGCGCCGGGGAGAGCACGTGCTGGGTGCTCACCTGGTTCCCCTCCTGGCAGCAGGTGCCCGCCGCGCTCGAGAGCGAGACCGCCCTCGAGGCCACCATCGCGGAGTGGACCGGCTGGCTCGGCCAGGTGCGGGTCGACGCCGAGTACGAAGAACCGGTGACCCGCTCGCTGCTCGTGCTGCGGGCGCTGACCCACCGCCGCACCGGCGGCATCATCGCCGCCGCGACCACGAGCCTGCCCGAGGACTTCGGTGGGGTGCGCAACTGGGACTACCGCTACTGCTGGCTGCGCGACGCGGCCCTGTCCCTCGAGGCGCTGCTGGGCCACGGACACGTCGACGCCGCCGCGACCTGGCGCGACTGGCTGCTGCGGGCGATCGCCGGGGATCCGGAGCGGCTGCAGATCATGTACTCGATCACCGGGGACCGGAACCTGCCCGAGCGGGAGGTGCCGCATCTGGCGGGCTACGAGGGCTCGGTGCCGGTGCGGGTCGGCAACGGGGCGGCCGATCAGTACCAGGCGGACGTGGTGGGCGAGGTGATGATCGCCCTCGCGGCGATGCGCGATGCCGGCTTGGAGGAGACCGCCTGGTCGTGGCCGCTGCAGAAGGCACTGGTGCGCTACACCGAGGACCGGATCGACGAACCCGACCAGAGGATCTGGGAGATGCGCGGCGACCCCGCCTACTTCACCCATGGCCGGGTGATGGTGTGGGCGACCTTCGACCGCGCCGTCCGTGCCGTCGAGGATCACGGCCTGCCGGCCACCACGGAGCAGGTCACCCGCTGGAAGCACATCAGAGACCAGGTGCGCCAGGAGATCATGACCCGAGGGGTGGGTGCCGACGGAGCCCTCACCCAGACCTACGGCTCCACCGAGGTGGACGCCTCGCTGCTGCAGATCCCCCACACGGGCTTCCTGCCGGCGAACGACCCGCACATGCTCGCCACCGTGGCCCGCATCGAGCAGGACCTGCGCACCGAGGACGGACTGATCCTGCGTTACCGCACGCAGGGCCAGGACGGTCTGCCCGGGGATGAGCACCCCTTCCTGGTGTGCTGCTTCTGGCTGGTGGAGCAGTACGCCGCCTCCGGTCGCCGCGACGAGGCCGAGGCGCTCATGGAGCAGCTGCTGGGGTGCGCGAACGATCTGCACCTGCTGGCCGAGGAGTTCGACAGCGGCGCCGGACGCATGGCCGGGAACTTCCCGCAGGCCTTCAGCCACCTGGGCCTGATCCGCGCCGTCGACGCCCTCGCCACGACCCGGGACTGACTCCGCGGTCGGTCCCCGCCACGCGGCAAGGCCCTTCCACGCCGTCGGGCCCTGCCACGCGGTCGGGCCCCGCCCGGCCGTCGGGTGCAGACTGGATGGACCACCCGTCGACGAAGGAGCACCCCATGGCTGACCTGCCCACCATCACCGCGTCCCGCATCGCCGAGCTGCTCGAGCGCACTCCGCGCAGCTCCTTCGTCGCCGGTCGCTTCCTCGGCGGCACCGCCTCCCTGGACGTGCTGGATCCCGCGACCGGGCGCGCCCTGACCCAGGTGGTCGACGCCGACGCGCCTGCCGTCGGCCTCAAGGCGCTGGATGCGGCAGTCGACGTGCAGGAGGACTGGGCCGCGACCACCCCGCGACAGCGCTCCGAGATCCTGCGCCGCGCCTACGACCTGTGCCATGAGCGGGCCGACGACCTCGCACTCCTCATGACCCTGGAGATGGGCAAGCCGCTCGCCGAGGCGTACGGGGAGGTCACCTACGGCGCGGAGTTCCTGCGCTGGTTCAGCGAGGAGGCGGTGCGCCTGCCCGGACGGTTCCGCCACGCCCCCGCCGCCGACGAGGCGATCCTGACCGTGGCCCGCCCCGTGGGCCCCACCCTGCTGATCACGCCCTGGAACTTCCCGCTGTCGATGGGCACCCGCAAGATCGCCCCGGCGCTCGCGGCCGGCTGCACCGTGGTGCTCAAGCCCGCGCAGAAGACCCCGCTGACCTCGCTGCTGCTGATGGAGATCCTCGCCGAGGCCGGAGTGCCCGCCGGCGTCGTGAACTGTGTGGTCAGCTCCGATTCGAAGGGGCTGAGCTCCACGCTGATGTCCGATCCGCGGCTGCGGAAGGTGTCCTTCACCGGCTCCACGCCCGTGGGCCGCACCCTGCTCGCCCAGGCGTCCGAGCACGTGCTGAAGGCGTCGATGGAGCTGGGCGGCAATGCACCCTTCCTCGTGCTGCCCTCCGCCGATGTCGAGACGGCGGTCAAGGCCGCGATGCTGGGCAAGTTCCGCAACAACGGCGAGGCCTGCACCGCCGCGAACCGCTTCTACGTGCACTCGTCCCTCGCGGAGGAGTTCACGGCGCGCCTCGCGGAGGAGACCGCGAAGCTCCAGGTCGGCCCCGGGATCGCGCCCGGCACGACCATGGGTCCGATGATCGACGCCGCCGCACTGGAGAAGATCGAGGATCTCGTCGCGGACGCCGTGGACCGCGGCGCCCGAGTGCTCGTGGGCGGTCGTCGACCGGCACCGGCCTCCCTCGCTGCAGGCGGCAGTGCCAGCACGGACAGCACGGACAGCTCAGACAGCTCAAGCAGCGACGGCGGGTACTTCTACGAGCCCACCGTGCTGACCGACGTGCCGCGCGCTGCCCGCGTGAACCGCGAGGAGATCTTCGGCCCGGTCGCACCGATCATCGTGCTGGACGACATCGACGAGATGGTCGCCGCCGCCAACGACACCGAGTTCGGCCTCATGGCCTATGTGGCGGGCGAGGATCTCGGCGAGGTCACCGACGTGGCCGGCCGGATCGAGTCCGGGATGGTCGCGGTCAACATCGGCGTGGCCTCGGATCCGTCGGCCCCCTTCGGCGGCGTCAAGGAGTCGGGCCTGGGCCGCGAGGGGTCTCACGAGGGCATCACCGAGTTCCTCGAGATGACGTACGTGCGCCTGCCCCTGTGAGGGCCGACGACCCCGCGGGGGACGCTGGAGCCCGCTGACCTGACGACGCCATGACCAGGGACGACACCCAGGAGCTCACCTGGATGTCGCAGTATGGTCACGGAACTGGGCGAACCGTGTGACCTGGCTCCCAAACGGAGCGGCGACGCGTACTGTGACCGCTGTGACGACTCCCGCGATCCCGGGGCTCGAGACGACGACGTCCGACGAGCCGACGAAGCGCTCCCGCTCGCTCAACTGGCGGCATATCGGCCTGGCTGCCATCTTGATCGTGCCGAACATGATCCTGCTGGGCCTGTTCACCTACCGCCCGCTGATCGACAACTTCCGCATCTCCTTCTACAACTGGAACATCTCCTCGCCGGACATGCGGTTCGTGGGCCTGGGGAACTACATCGAGTGGTTCACCGACGACACCAGCTGGCAGATCGCCCGCAACACGCTGATCTTCACGCTCGTCGCGGTCATCGGCTCGATGGCACTGGGCCTCGCACTGGCCCTCCTGCTGGACCAGCACCTGCGCGCCCGCAACATGGTGCGCACCATGGTGTTCGCCCCGTACGTCATCTCCGGCGCCGCGATCGGCGTGGCCTTCCAGTTCGTGTTCGACCCCGGCTACGGCCTGGTCCAGGACGTGCTGGGCCGGCTCGGCCTGGACACCCCGGCGTTCTATCAGCATTCCGGCTGGGCGCTGTTCATGATCACCACCACCTACGTGTGGAAGAACCTCGGCTACACCTTCGTGATCTACCTGGCGGCCCTGCAGGGTCGTCGCTCCGACCTCGACGAGGCCGCCGAGATCGACGGGACGCCCGCCTGGCGGAAGTTCTGGCGGGTCACGCTGCCCCAGCTGAAGGGCACCACGTTCTTCCTGTCCGTCACGGTGCTGCTGAACTCGTTCCAGGTGTTCGACATCATCCAGGTGATGACCGAGGGCGGCCCCTTCGGCACCGGCACCTCGACGCTCATCTATCAGGTCTACCAGGAGACCTTCGTGAACAACCGAGCGGGCTACGGCGCCGCGGTCGCGACGATCATGTTCTTGATCGTCCTGGTCGTCACGCTCGTGCAGGTCAAGCTGCAGGACAAACAGGACTAGAGAAGGCCAGGAAGACAAGGACGGAGGTACCCCCATGACGATGACCAATGACGCACAGGCCGTCCTGCCGCCCGTTCCCGGGCTCGAGGACGACGACCCGCCTCAGCTCACCCCCGCGCAGAAGAAGCGCGCCACCTCCCGGCACCTCGCCTTCCAGGGCGGGACCGCCGGGAAGCTCTTGGGCTACTTCGGGATGCTGGCCGCGGTGCTGCTGTTCTTCGTCCCCCTGTACTTCATCGTCGTCACCTCGCTGAAGACCCACGGGGACATCTACTCCAACCCCATCAGCTGGTTCCCCAATCCCTTCGCGCCGGAGAACTACTCCTACGTGATCAATGAGGTGCGGTTCGACAAGTACCTGCGCAACTCGGTCATCATCACGGGGATCCTCACCGTGGTCGAGGTCAGCCTCGGCGTGATGACCGCCTACGGCCTCTCGTTCCTGCGCTTCCCGGGGCGGAACCTGCTGTTCCTGCTGGTCATCGCGTCACTCATGGTGCCCAACCAGATCACCGTCATCTCCAACTACGCCCTCGTGGCCAGCTGGGGATGGCGCAACACCTTCCAGGGCATCATCGTGCCGCTGGCCGCGGTCGCCTTCGGCACCTTCCTGATGCGCAACCACTTCCTGTCGCTGCCCAAGGAGATCATGGAGGCCGCCGAGCTCGACGGCACGGGCTTCTTCCGCACCCTGTTCCGGGTGGTGCTGCCGATGTCCTGGCCCACCCTGGTCGCGTTCACGCTGATCACCGTGGTCAACGAGTGGAACCAGTACTTGTGGCCGTTCCTCATGTCGGACACCGACGCCGTGGCACCGCTGCCGATCGGCCTGACCCAGCTGCAGGACAACGAGGGCCTGACCAACTGGGGCCCGGTGATGGCCGGCACCGTCCTGACCACCGTCCCGATGCTCATCGTCTTCCTCATCCTGCAGAAGCAGATGATCAAGGGCCTGACCGCCGGGGCCGTGAAGGGGTGATGGCCGGGCGCCGAACACCGCGCCCTACCCTCTCCCCCGCCCCCTTCCTCGACCCGGCCGCTATCCGTCGGCCCCGCACCGTCCCCGCACCACCACACGAATCGGAGATCGACATGGCAACGACGCGACGTTCACTTCTCGGAATGGCCGGAGCCGGCAGCGCAGCCCTGGCACTGGCCGCCTGCGCCGGGGGCTCCACCTCCGCCGGCGGCGGCGGTGGCGGCAAGGGCGAGGAGGGCGACGGCTCCATCCAGTTCTGGTCCAACCACCCCGGCAGCTCGAAGGACCTCGAGCAGAAGATCATCGACGCCTGGAACAAGGACAACCCCGACAACCAGGCGAAGCTCATCGACGGCGGCGCCAGTTACGAGGAGCTCGGCCAGAAGTTCAACGCCGCGCTCGCCGGCGGCGGCCTGCCCGACCTGATCGTGGCCTCGGACGTCACCTGGTTCAACTTCGTCTTCACCGGCACCACCACCGCGATGGACGACCTGTGGAAGGAGGCCGAGGTCGACTCGGACGACTTCGTGGACACCCTGCGCGAGGACTACGAGTACGACGGCAAGCACTACGGCATGCCGTACTCGCGCTCCACGACCCTCATGTACTTCAACACCGAGGTGATGAAGAAGGCCGGGCTGCCCACCGACAAGGGCCCGGAGACCTGGGAGCAGTTCGCCGAATGGGCCCCGAAGATCCTCGACGCGAACGGCGGCAAGCCCGCCATCGTCATCCCGGACGGCTCCGACTACCTCGACTGGTTCTTCCAGGGGATCATCTGGACCTTCGGCGGCAACTACTCCAAGGAGTGGACCCCGACGTTCACCGAGCAGGGCTCGATCGACGCCGCGACCTTCCTCCAGGAGCAGGTCGCCGCGGGACACATCGGGATCGAGAAGGACGCCGCCAACGCGTTCTCCATCGGCAACTCCTCGGGGCTGCTGCAGTCCACCGGGTCGCTGGGCGGCCTGAAGGAATCCGCGGAGTTCGACTTCCACACCACCTATCTGCCAGGCCCGACGCCCGGCGCCTGCACAGGCGGCGCCGGCATCGCGATCCCCGAGGGCATCAGCGACGAGCGCAAGGTGATGGCCATGAAGTTCGCGGACTTCCTGACCAGCACCCAGAACACCATCACGTTCAGCCAGGCCACCGGGTACATGCCGGTGCGGAAGTCCGCGATGGAGGACGCCGAGGAGACGAAGTACCTCGAGGAGAACCCCAACGCCATGACGGCGATCCGCCAGCTGAGCGAGAACACGGCGCCGCAGGACTACGCCCGCGTGTTCGTCAGCGGCGGCGGTCAGCGCATCGGTGCCGGCCTGGACCGCATCGCGATCGCCCAGGAGGACGTCGCGACCGTCATGAAGGACCTGCAGGACGAGACGCAGAAGGTCATCGACCGGGACATCACCCCCAACCTGTGAGCGCCCGACCGACCCCCTGAAGGAGCACGAGGAACACCATGGCCACCGTCGAGTACCAGCAGGCCTCCCGCATCTACGACCCGTCCCGCCCTCCCGCGGTCAACCGGGTCTCGCTCACCGTCGCCGACGGGGAGTTCCTGGTGCTGGTGGGGCCGTCCGGCAGCGGGAAGTCCACCGCGATGCGGATGCTTGCCGGGCTCGAACCGATCGACGAGGGAACCGTCCTCATCGACGACGTCGACGTCAGCGAGCTGCGCGCCCGGGATCGCGACGTGGCCATGGTGTTCCAGTCCTACGCCCTCTACCCGAACATGACCGCGCGCCAGAACATGGCCTTCGCCCTGCAGAACGCGAAGATGCCGAAGGCGGAGATCACCCAGCAGGTCGAGCGCGCCGCCGCGATGCTCGAGCTCGAGCCGCTGCTGGACAAGAAGCCCTCGCAGATGTCCGGCGGCCAGCGTCAGCGCGTGGCCATGGGCCGCTCGATCGTGCGCAACCCCAAGGTGTTCTGCATGGACGAGCCGCTGTCGAACCTCGACGCGAAGCTGCGGGTGTCCACGCGCGCACAGATCGGCTCGCTGCAGCGCGAGCTGGGGGTGACCACGGTGTACGTCACCCACGACCAGACCGAGGCCATGACCATGGGTGATCGTGTCGCCGTGCTGCGCGAGGGCGTGCTGCAGCAGGTCGACGAGCCCACCCATCTGTACGAGCACCCCGGCAACACCTTCGTGGCGGGGTTCATCGGCTCTCCGGCGATGACCCTGATCGACGGGGCCACGGTGAGCTCCGACGGCCGGGCCCTGCTCGGCCCCGACCACAGCCTGGACATGGACCTGCCCCGTGAGTACGCCGAGAAGACCCCCGGCCAGGTCATCGTGGGCGTGCGCCCCGAGAACTGGGAGATCGTGGGCCACGGCGCCGCGCCGGAGGACGGCGGCGCCAGCCTGCCCCTCACGGTGCGCCTGGTGGAGAAGCTCGGCGGCGAGGCCTTCCTCCACTGCCGTGCCCAGGAGACAGAGGGCATGACCGCGTCCGTGCGCGGGAGCCAGCTGGTGCTCCGGCTGGACCACGGCTTCAAGGGCATCGAGCCCGATACGACGATCCACGTGCGCCCCAAGCCCCGCACCAGCGTGTTCTTCCACCCCGAGAACGAGATCAACCTCGAGTACCTCTGACTCGAGTCTGACCGTCGGGTGAACGGGTGTAAAAAGTTTCAGCGTTAATGTCCGCATTCCTCAGCGATGTGGGTCACATGCCGGTACGGTCGGAGAGGAACCTCATCCCCCATCTGCCGCCGGCGCTCCTTCGTGCCCGGCGCGACTAGGAGCCGACGTGCGCCCCCTTTCCCGAACTGTCATCTCATTCTCCGCTCTCGCCCTCGCCTCCGCGGGCCTCGCCGTCGGCGCCGGATCCGCCTCCGCGGCACTGACCACCCACTGCGACGGGGACGCCGCGGACGTCACCGTGCCCGGCGATCTCGTCGTCGACAAGGGCGACTCCTGCGTGCTGGACGGCGTGACCATCGAGGGCGAGGTGACGGTGAAGGCCGGCGCCGATCTGCTCATGACCGACTCGAGCATCGCGGACCGCGTCGTGGTCTCCTCCGAGGGCTACTTCGATGCCACCGGCACCGAGGTGGCAGGAAACCTGATCAGCAAGGGCGGCTACGGCGTCTACCTCGACGACTCCGCCCTGGGCGGGTCCTACACCGGGCGTGCCGTCGACGGAGCCGATCCCTTCCTGTACTCCTACGACTCCTCGATCGGGGGCAAGCTCACCGTGGAGCAGGGCCTCGTTCACCTGCAGACCGTGACCATCGACGGCGCTGTGAGCAGCGAGAACACGCTGTACACCGACATCATCGACTCGACCCTCGCGAAGGGACTGACCGTCTCCGCGAACGAAGAGGGCACCTCCCTGTGCAGCAGCGAGGTCGACGGTGCGGCCACCTTCACCGGCAACTCGGGCGTGCAGCTCGGCACCGGTGGCGGCCTCGTCGACTGCGAGGACGGCAACTACTTCGGCTCCGACGTGACCCTCTCGGACAACCTCGACGGCGTCGACGTCTCGGGCAACATCATCCGTGGCGCGCTGTCCGGCGAGGGCAACGATCCCGCGCCGACCGGCGAGGACAACCGCGTGCGCGGTGAGGTGGGCGGCCAGTTCACCGACCTCGCACCGGCTGCTCAGAAGGCCCAGGCCTTCGCCGCGACCGCCGATCCCGAAGCCCACGCCGACGAGCTCGACGCCCAGCGCAACGACCGCCGCGCCACCGCTGAGCAGAAGGCCGAGGAAGCGGGTCCCGCGAACCTGCGCTGATCCCTCCGGCTGCCCCGCAGCCACTCCCCGACCGCGGCCGGCCCACGCCGGCCGCGGTCGTCCGGCTCTTCCCGGGCTTCTGACAGTGGTCTGTCATGGGCACTGTCAGGATCTCCGGCCGGGGGCTCTGCCCGAGGTCCTCCCGCTCAGGCTTCCCCTCTCGGCGCATAGGCTTCGGCCATGGGCACCACCATCTATCTCACCGGCGAGGCCAAAGCGCCGAGCAACAATCCGATCACATCGCAGTGGGGATTGTTCTTCATCGGTCTCATCGTCGATACTGAGACCCACGTCATCACGGCAGCGGATTGCACCGCCACGCTGACCCTCACTGTCGAGTTCGTTCGCGAACTGCTGGTGGGACGTTCGTTGCTCGATGACGATTCCCTGGTGGAGTCGATCACCGACAGGTACCACGGGTCCTCGCAGAGGGCGCTTGCCACAGCAGTGCGCAACGCCGCCGCGAAGTACCGCGACCTGTCGGCCGGCGTCACCGTCTAACTTCATAAGCGCCCACCGTCTGCCCGGAACCTCACCGAACCGGATCCCGTCGGAAGCACCCAGATCGCGCCTCGCCCGAGGCGTCGATCCCTGGTGCTTCCGACTTTTTTGTGCCCCGACGGCGGCGACTTCCTGACCGACGAGGAGATCTCCCGTGATCACCGATGGCCTGCTGATGCTCGGAGTCCTGCTGGGACTGTCGTGCGCGCTGATCGTGCTCGAGCGCACGACCGGCTGGAAACTGTTCAAATTCGTGCCCGGCATGGTGCTGATGTACCTGCTGTGCGCGGCCCTCAACACACTCGGCGTGTTCGGCGACGACGAGGCGACCCGCGAGCCCATCGCCCAGGTCAAGACCGTGCTGCTGCCAGCGATGATCCTGCTGTTCCTGTTCGGCTGCGATCTGCGCAAGATCATCAAGCTCGGCCCGAAGCTGCTGCTGACGTACTTCGTCGCCGCAGCCTCGCTGTTCCTGGGGATGGTCGGGGTGTACGTCGTCTTCCAGAGCTTCGTGCACACCGAGGCCTGGAAGGTGTTCGGCGCCCTGCTGGCCTCCTGGACCGGCGGCAGCGCCAACATGGTCGCCGTGCAGGACATCCTGCAGGCGCCGGAGTCGATCTTCGGCTATGCCCTGATCACCGACACGATCATCTACTCCGTCTGGCTGATGGCGATGTTCGCCTCGGTCGCCGTCTCCCCCAAGTTCAACAAGTGGACCAAGGCGGACACCTCCTACCTCGACGCCCATGAAGGTGCCTACGAGACGGACAAGAAGCCGGTCACCGCCGCCTCGCTGTCGATCGTCGTGTTCGGCTCGATCTTCGTCTCCACCCTCGCGATCTGGGTCGGTGGGCTGCTCCCGGAGTGGGGCACGGTCGTCAACGGCACCACCTGGACCATCCTCATCGTCTCCGTGCTGGGACTGCTGATCGCCCTCACGCCGCTCGGCGAGACCGCCGGGTCCAGCGAGGTCGCCGGCCTGATGCTGTTCGTGGTGATCGGTCAGATCGCCTCGGGCTCTGACTTCTCCGCCCTCACCCAGGCACCGATCTACCTGCTCATGGGCCTGCTCGTGCTGATCATCCACGCCGCGATCATGGTGGTCTACGCGAAGCTCACCAAGACCGAGCTGTTCTCCCTGGCCGTGGCCTCGACCGCGAACATCGGCGGCATCGCCTCCGCGCCCGTGGTCGCCGCCGCCTTCAACCGTCAGCTGGTGCCGGTCGGTGTGCTGTTCGCCCTGATCGGCTCGTTCCTGGGCACCTTCGTGGGCCTGTTGGCCTCCCAGCTCATGTCGGCGCTGTGAGAGAGGGGAACCCCATGACCTCCACGCCCAGCCCGCGTTCTGCTCCCGGTCCGCGCGTTGCTGCCAGCCCGCGCGACGCACCGGCACCGCAGCTGAGCACGCCGCTGTCCGTGGTGGCGGTGCGCTCGCACCGTCACCGAGCCCCGCTGCTGCGACCGTTCGTGACAGCCGCGCGCCGCACCGAGGCCGTCGAGTACGTCGTCGCCGAGGTCGAGCTGGCCGACGGCACGATCGGCCAGGGCAGCGCCGCGGAGACCGTCGCGGTCACCGGCGAATCGGCCGACACCATCTCCGTCGCCCTGCAGGGGCCCCTGCGCTCGGCGATCGTCGGGGTCACCGGCACCATCACGGAACTCTCCGCCCGGGTTGCCGGCGCGCTCGACGGGGCCACGAGTGCGAAGGCCGCGCTCGAGGTGGCCCTGCACGACGCCTGGGCCCGGAGCCTCGGGGCGCCGCTGGTGGAGCTGCTGGGCGGGCGCCCCGGAGATCGTCTGCTCAACGACATGACCATCTCCCTCGAGGACCCCGAGGTGATGGCCGGGCATGCCCGCGAGGCCGTCGCCGGGGGCGAGCAGATCCTCAAGATCAAGCTCGGCCACGACATCGAGGAGGACAGGCACCGCCTGGCCGCGGTCGTCGAGGCGGCCCCCGGGGTCCGGCTGCGGCTGGACGCCAACCAGGGCTGGGTGCCGGAGCAGGCCATCGACATCATCACCGGGTTCCTCGCGGACGGTCTCCCGATCGATCTGGTCGAGCAGCCGGTGGCCGCGGCGAACATCGAGGGCCTCGCCCGGGTGTCCGCCGCGGTCGAGGTGCCGATCATGGCGGATGAGTCGGTGTGGAACGTCGAGGATGCCCGACGCCTGGTAGAGGCCGACGCCGTGGACATGCTCAACATCAAGCTCGCCAAGACGGGCGGTCTGCGCGGGGCCCTGGCCATCGCGGACGTCGCCCTCGAGGCGGGGGTGGAGTGCATGGTCGGCGCCATGATGGAGCCCCGTATCTCGATCACCGCCGCCGCCCACCTCGCGATCGCCCACCCGGCGATCACGATGATCGACCTCGACCCGCCGTTCTGGTTCGCCTCCGATGTCCCTGCCGGCGGCTACGTCCAGGAGGACGGCTGGCTGCGCCTGCTCGGCGGGCCGGGCCTCGGGCTCGAGCGCCTCCGAGCCGACGTCGATCCGTCCGGAGGTGATCAGTGACCCGCGCGACCACCCGCGCTCTCGACCGATAGCCGATCGCCCACCCATCATCCCGTGACCTGCGGCCCCCGCTCGGGGACCTGTCGAAGGAGACTCCAGATGTCCACGCACACCCCCACCGTCCGCCTCACCCGCCGTGACGGCCTGCGCCTGGCCGCGACCGGCACCGCCGGCCTCGCCGTCCCCGGCCTCGGCGCCGTCGCCCCTGCCCTGGCCGAGGTCCCCGCCGCACCGGCCGCCGGGCCGGCGACCCTGCCCGAGCCGGGCGCGGGCCTCACCCCCGGCGCCACCGCGCACGTCGCGGTCACCGCCACCACGCTGTGGGTGGAGCCGGGCTCGAACCGTCCCGGCATCGATGACCCCTCGCTCACGAACCCCGTCGACCTCGACGCCTGGAACGCGAACATGCAGGACACCGAGCCGCGACGCTGGCTGACCGGCGAGCTCGAGTCGCAGGCCGTGCTGGGCAGCGAGGTCATCGTCGACGAGATCGACGGCGACTGGGCGCACATCGTGGTCACTGCACAGGGCACCCCGCGCGACGCCCGCGGCTATCCCGGCTGGGTGCCCACCGTGCAGCTCGTGGTCGACGAGGACTTCGCCCAGCAGGCGGCCTCCGCACCGACCGCGACCGTCACGGCTCTGACCAGCACCCTCACCGGCACCCCGTCGGGCAACCACCCCGGGATCGACGTCTCCTTCGACACGATCCTGCCGGTGCTCGGCCGCACCGCGAAGGCCGTGAAGGTCGCGGTCCCCGGCGGGCGTCACGCCTACCTGCCCGCCGACGACGTCGTGGTGCGCGAGCACGGCGAGCAGCCGCCGCTGCCCACCGTCGAGGACATCGTCGCCACCGGCGAGCGGTTCCTCGGGCTGCGTTACCTGTGGGCCGGCGTGAGCGCCTACGGTTTCGACTGCTCGGGCTTCACGTACACGCTGTTCCACCACCACGGCATCTCGATCGACCGCGACGCCGGCGATCAGATGAACCACTCCGGCCTGGAGCCGGTGGAGCGGGAGGACCTGCAGCGCGGCGACCTGGTGTTCTTCGCATCCGAGCCGGGTGGCGACTCGATCCGCCACGTGGCCCTGTACATCGGGGACGACCTGATCATGCAGGCCCCCAACGCCGCGCGCAGCGTCGAGATCATGTCGCTGACCGAGTACGACCCCATCGGCGAGTACGCCGGCGCCCGACGGGTGGCCCTGGCCGGCTGAGCCGCCGAGTCGCGATCCCCACGTCGACACCAGCCCTCAGCCACCCCCTGGCCAAGCCCACCGCTGGCCCGGCCCGGCCCGTCGCAAGAACGGGACCTACAGGCCCGTCGCAGGAACGGGACTTACAGGCCCGTCGCGACAACGGGACTTATACGTGCAGCGAGCCCGCATATAGGCCTCGTGCCACGTATACGTCCCGTCGATGCGGGGGCTCCGCCCGAACAGGGCCGGTCGGGGCGGGGCGCCCCGCACTCTTCGGTCAGTCGACGATGAGGTCGTAGCGGAACGGGTGGTAGTGCGCGAGGTCGTCGTACGGGTAGCTGGCGGTCCGGGAGGTGGTGCCGCCGGCCCCGTAGGACTGCTCGAGGACGTTGTAGCCGCCGTCGACCCAGCCGTTGAACAGCACCACATGCCCGACGCCGCTCTCGGAGTCGGCGTTCTTCTGCAGGATGAAGTCGCCCGGGAGCAGATCGTCCTTGCTGATCGAGTGCGAGATCTCGTAGCCGCCGTCGGGGTGCAGCGTCTCGGTGGTCAGGCCCGTGGGGTTGTCGTCGAAGCGGACGGCCAGGGCCATCGACACGAAGCCCGAGCAGTCCATCCGCCACAGGATGTCGGAGTCCTCCTCGGGGCCGATGTCGAAGTTCTCCATGCTGTACGCCCTAGGGTCGTCCACCCAGAACATCGCCCGCTCGATGACCCGGTCGCGGGTGATCTTCTCGTTGTAGCCGGGGACCGGCGCTGCCGAGGCGGAGGGCGCGAGCAGCGTGGGGACGGCGACGCCGGTGACAGCCGCGGCGCCGGCGATGCCGACGCCCCGGAAGAAGCTCCGACGGCTGGGGGTGGTGAGTGCTTGATCGGTCACGGTCAGTACCTCCGTGTCGTGTGCACGGTCCGTCCTGAGGTCCGGTCTCCGGTCGATCGGACGACGGTGCCGTGCGTGATCGGGCACCTCCACTGTGACCACGGGCACACCCCGGAATGCAACCCCTGGGCGCTTCATCGCGGGATTTTTTACTCGCCGTTCATCGGCCGACGTGCCGCTGGGCGGGTGCCCCGACGAGGGGATGCGCACGACGGCCGACGAGGTCTGGGCAGGGTGGCCTGCCGGTTCAGGCGGCGACGTCGGGCAGCAGCTCCCTCACGAGCGACGCGATCTTCTCGTCGGCCGCCTCCGGGGCCAGCCCCGCGGTCATCACCGCGAGGACCCTCAGCTCATTGGAGTCGGGATCGCCGACGAAGGCGACGTCGTGCCGGTACCCGTCGACCCAGCCGGACTTCGAGCCCCAGTCGACCCCGTCGGCCAGCGCCGAGGCGATCACCGGGATCCGCTGCGCCCGCAGCACACTGCGTGCGAGGTCGACGTGGGCTGGCGTCGACTCTGCACTGCCGTCCTGCTGCACGAGCGCTCGCATCGTCCGGGCGAGGTCCGCCGCGCTGGTCTCGTTGGTCGCGCCCGTCGCGAGCGCGCTCGCGTCACCGATCAGGCGCTCGACCCGGGTCTCCTGCAGGCCCAGGCTCGCGATCGCCTCGGCCACCGCCTCCAGGCCCACGAGCTCGACGAGGTGGTCCGTGGCCTCGTTGCTGGAGCGGTCGATCATGCGCTGCAGGAGCTCGCGCACGCTCACCTGCTCCCCGTCGGCCGGATGTGTGGGGTCGAGGTGGTCGCCGCCGAGGGTGAAGGTCGTTGCGTCGGCCCCGGTGAAGCTGCGGGTCGCGGTCACGGCATCATCGAGGTTCAGGTCTCCGCGGTCTGCGGCCCGGAGCACGGCCAGCATCACGTGCAGCTTGATGGTGCTCGCGGCGTAGTAGGGCTGCTCGGCGCCCTGTGCGGAGATCGCCACACCCGCCGCATCGAGCAGGCAGTGGGAGATGGAGACCTGATCAGGGGCGGCAGCGGTGGGGATCGGCATCCTGCGACCTTACGTCAGCGTCTCCCGGCCGGCGCCTCATGAGCGCAAGCACGCCCCATCCCAGGTATCGCCGCTGGTAACGGGCATATTGCACGGGAGCCGTCTCGAGCTCGGCGCGCAGCTCCGGGACCAGCTCGTCCTCGGGGTTCTCGTCGCAGAAACGGCGGATGCTCAGCCACTGCGCGGCGACGTAGCGAGGGGGTTTTCGCGGTCGGGCACCCGCTGGCCGGCGGGGTCAGACCTCGCGGTCGCGTGCCAGGGGATCGTCCTCGGTGAAGGGCTCGTCCTCGAAGGCCTCGAAGGAGTCGTCGCCGCCGTCGAGCGCCCGGTCGTCGTCCGCGTCGTCACCCTCGGACAGCATCTCGTCGCCGTCACGGTTGCCCTGATCGGCGGCGGCGGAGTCCTCCTCGCCCAGCTCGCGGGGGAAATCGGCGGCGTCATCCGATCGGGCCGCGCCATCGCGCTCCCGATCGCGCTCCAGCTCGAGGATCCGGTCGGCGCTCTCGACACCGTTGGGGCCCGTGAAGTCGCGCGCCTCGTCGCCGGGGTCGGCCTCTGCGTTGTACTGGTTCTCGCTCATGGGATCCTCCGGCCGTGGTTCGACTTCGTGCATCGGATTTTACGCCGCCGGGTGGGCGGCAGCTCCCGCGCCATACGACGGGTTCGCCGACAGCGGGCAGGAGGAGCAGTGGCCGACCAGCTAGCCGGCACGGTGCGCAGGGAGGGCCGGCCGACACCACAACGGGACGACCGGCTCCTCCCGGGTCACCACGGACCCATCTCGATCAGGTCACCTCGATCGCCTGCGCGGGTCAGTCCGCGTCGACCATGGCGCGCCGCCAGTCCCGAGATGCCCCGCCGGGGCGCCGCGCGATCGTCTGCACGACCACAGCGGGCGACTGCTGGGCAGGACATATCGCGAGCCAGCGGCCGTCCGGACCGATCACCCCTGCAGGGGCGTACGGCGCGTTCGACGTCGGCACGCTGTAGCCGATCGATAGGCCATGGTGACGGGCAGCCGCGCGTGCGGAGATCGCGAAGGCGTCACCCTCCACAGGATCGCCCGGCCCTTGCGAGCACAGCAGGACGGCATCGGCGCCCGCGTCCTCGTAGCCCCGGAATACATCCTCGAACAGCACTTCGAGCCCCGACGCCAGGCCCAGCACGATCCCGTGGATGGAGATCGTGACGGCCTCGGTACCCTGCTCGTACATGAAGGCGCCCTTCGTCCGCGAGAGGCGCCGTTCGTCGTACTGCGCATGGACCCTGCCCTGTGGATCGATCACCAGCAGGCTCGTGCGGGGACGGCTCGCACCTTGGGCGCGGGTCTGACTCCCGATGACGGTCCACAATGCGAGTTCCTTCGCCGCTGCGCGCACCTCGGCGAGCTCCGCCTCCAGGGCATCCCAGGCGAAGCGGGTCCACTCCGACTCGGTGATCTCCTCGCTCGAACGGGACAGGGCCACCTTGTCGGGGAAGCTGAGCGTGGCCTCGGGGAACTGGATGAGGTCGGCACCAAGATCCCCGGCGCGGCGCATGAGCGAGCGGACCTCCTCGCCCGCGCAGTGGAAAGCATCGGCATCGGAGGGATGGTGCTGAGGGGTGGTCTGCGCCGTCGCGAGGCGTAGGGCGCGATCGGTGGTTGGATCCGTGGCATTCGTCGGATCCGGAGTGATGGGTTGGGTCGGCACGGTGTCTCCTGGGGTGGAGCGGAGGTGCCGGAGGGCTGCCGTATAGGACTCTCCCGTGCGCGACATGCGAGCGCGCACGCGCTTCTTGAGTGCTCGGTCGGCTGTCATCCGTACTCCCGCAATGCCTCGCATCGGCTCCCCAGCGGCGACGACCCGAGGCACGGGTGTTCATCGACAGCGACCGGAGACCGGGTCCCTTTGCCTCGTGGTGCCCTCTACCGAGGTGCGGGCCCGTGCTGGGGACGGGCGATCGAGGTTCGGCGTCGGACACGCCACGTCCAGAGTAGCCCGCATCCTCGGAGATCCCGGGACGACATCGGGCCCGGCCCCTCCCGCTGCTGCGAGAAGGGCCGGGCCCGATCAGGGGACTCAGGCGCCCTGGTGACCGATCATGTCGTTCGGGTTGCCGCCCTGACGGCCGGCGTCGCCCTTGTGCAGACCGGTGATCTGCGCGATCTCGTCGTCGGTGAGCTCGACCTCGAGCGAGGCGAAGTTCGAGATGATCCGCTTGGGGGTCTCGGACTTGGGGATCACCACGTTGCCCAGCGCCAGGTTCCAGGCGATCAACACCTGGCCCGCGTCGGCCCCGTGCGCCTCGGCGATCTTCGTGACCACCGGGTCGGTGAGCTCGCCGCCGCCCTGGCCCAGCGGCGACCAGGACTCGGTGAGGATCTGCTTGGAGGCGTGGAACTCGCGCAGCTCGGGCTGGTTGAAGTACGGGTGCAGCTCGATCTGGTTGAGCACGGGGAGCACACCGGTCTCCGCCTCGATCTTCTCGAGGTCCTCGACGCGGAAGTTGGAGACGCCGATGGAGCGGATGCGTCCCTGCTCCTTGAGCTCGACGAGGGCCTTCCAGGTCTCCACGGCGAGGCCCTTGGAGGGTGCGGGCCAATGGATCAGGTAGAGGTCGAGCTCCTCGAGGCCGAGGTCCTTCATGGTGGCGTCGAAGGAGGCGAGGGTCTTGTCGCGGCCCTGGTCCTGGTTGGGGACCTTCGAGGTCACGAACACGTCGTCGCGCTTCAGGCCGGCGGTCTTCAGCGCCTGGCCCACGCCGGCCTCGTTGTTGTAGCCGCGGGCGGTGTCGACGTGGCGGTAGCCGGCCTCGAGTGCCTGCACGACGACGTCGGCCGCGACGGCGTTCTCGACCTGCCACACGCCGTAGCCGAGCTGCGGGATGGACCGGCCGTCATGGAAGGAGACGGAGGGAGAGACGGGCATGATGCTCCTCGTGATCGAACGCGGCGCCGGGCCGCACTGCAGGGACGTCACCAGGCTAACGCTTTCCTCTCCCCGGTGACCAGGGCGTTCACCAGCTGATCGTCGTTCCCGGCGCGCGGGCCCGCGCCACGTCGCAAAAGGTACCGGCCAGATGGCACCTTTCTCGTCACGACGCTCGGCGGCCGGGAACCACGTCGCTCGACGCTCGGCGGCCGGGAACCACGTCGCGAAAGGTACCGGCCAGATGGCACCTTTCTCGTCACGACGCTCGGCGGCCGGTAACCACGACGCCCGGCCAGCGGAACCTGAGGTCAGTGGGACTCGCGCGCGACCTCGGAGCCGCTCGCGCCGACGAGGAAGTCGAGGTCGGCGCCGGTGTCGGCCTGCTGCACGTGGTCGACGTACAGCCGCTCCCACCCGCGGGTCGGCGCGGCGAATGCCCCGGTCATCGCGGCCGACGGCTCGCGTGCCGCGAGCTCCTCCGCGCTGAGCTCCACGTCGAGGCGGCGCCCTGCCACGTCGAGCACGATCCAGTCGCCGGTGCGCACCAGCCCGAGCGGCCCGCCGGCTGCGGCCTCGGGGGCCACGTGCAGCACCACGGTGCCGTAGGCGGTGCCGGACATGCGGCCGTCGCAGATGCGCACCATGTCGCGCACGCCCTGCTCGAGGAGCTTGGTGGGCAGGGGCATGTTGGACACCTCGGGCATGCCCGGGTAGCCCTTGGGTCCGCAGCCGCGCAGGATCATCACGGAGTCGGCGTCGACCTCGAGGTCGGGGTCGTCGATGCGCTCGTGGAAGTCCTCGATGCTGTCGAACACGAGGGCCCGGCCCCGGTGCTGGAGCAGCTCGGGGGTGGCGGCGGCGGGCTTGATGATCGCGCCGTCGGGGGCGAGGTTGCCGCGCAGCAGGGCGATGCCGGCGTCGTCCTGGACCGGGGTCTCGCGCACGGAGATGACCTCGGGATCGAAGATCTCCGCGTCGTCGAGGTAGTCCACGAGCGGCTTCCCGGTGATGGTGAGCGCCTCGGGATCGAGCAGGTCCTTGACCTGGCGCAGCACGGCGAGCAGGCCGCCGGCGCGGAACAGGTCCTCCATGAGGTGACGCCCGGCGGGCTGGAGATCCACCAGCAGCGGCACGTGGGAGCCGATGCGGTCGAAGTCCTCCACGCTGAGCTCGATGCCGAGGCGGCCGGCGATCGCGAGCAGGTGCACCACGGCGTTGGTGGAGCCGCCGATCGCGGCGAGCGCGACGATCGCGTTGTGGAAGGAGCCCTTGGTGAGGAAGGTCGAGGGGGTGCGCCCCTCCTTCACGAGGTCCACGGCGAGGCGGCCGGTGAGCTGGGCGGCCTCGCTGAGGCGAGCATCGGAGGCGGGCGTGCCGGCGATCCCGGGGACGATCGTGCCCAGCGCCTCGGCGACCAGCGCCATCGTCGACGCGGTGCCCATCGTGTTGCAGTGCCCGGCGCTGCGGATCATCGCCGATTCGGAGCGGGCGAAGTCCTCCTGCGAGAGGGTCCCGGCCCGAACTTCCTCGCTGAGCTTCCACACGCCGGTGCCGCAGCCCAGCGGCGCGCCGCGGAAGGTGCCGTTGAGCATCGGGCCCCCGGGCACCACCACGGCGGGGATGTCCACGCTCGCGGCGGCCATGAGCAGGGACGGGATCGTCTTGTCGCAGCCGCCCAGCAGCACCACCCCGTCGACGGGGTTGGCACGCAGCATCTCCTCGGTGCTCATCGCGGCCATGTTGCGCCAGAGCATCGCGGTGGGGCGCACGTTGGTCTCGCCGAGGGAGACGACAGGCAGTTCCTGGGGCACGCCGCCGGCCTCGAGGATCCCGTTCTTCACGAACTGGGCGACGCCGGTGAGGTGCGCGTTGCAGGGGGTGAGGTCGCTGGCAGTGTTCGCGATCGCGATCTGGGGGCGGCCGCGGAAGGAATCGTCGGGTGCGCCGCGGCGCATCCAGGCGCGGTGGATGTAGGCGTTGCGGTCCTCGCCCGCGTACCACTGGCTGCTGCGGAGCTCCATTGCTGATCCCGTTCCCACGCTGTCGACTACGCTGATGACTGCTCGCAGGGTACGTCACACTGCAGCACACTCGCCGATGAGTCCGCAGGTGAGAACACTCTTGAGAGGATCCGCCCTGATGCGCGCGTTCGTGATCACCGCCCCCGGGGAAGGCTCCGTGCAGGAGGTCGAGGCGCCGCGGGCGGAGCCCGGCGAGGTCGTGGTCGACGTGGAGCGGGTGGGCATCTGCGGCACCGACCTCGAGTTCCACACCGGCCACATGGCCTACCTCCGCTCCGGGCACGCGCGCTATCCGATGCGCATCGGCCACGAGTGGATGGGAACCGTCTCCGCAGTCGGCGACGGGGTCGATCCGGGATGGATCGGCCGACGGGTCATGGGCGACACGATGCTGGGCTGCGGACACTGCCGACGCTGCCTGCGCGGGGACCAGCACGTGTGCGAGGGGCGGCAGGAGGTGGGGATCCGCGGCCACCGCCACGGGGCCCTCGCCGAGCAGCTCACCGTGCCCGCCACCTCGCTGCATGCTCTGCCCGACGCCCTCGACCCCGCTGCCGGGGCGATGGTGGAACCGGGTGGGAACGCTCTGCGCGCGGTGCAGGGAGCGGACCTCTCCCCCGGTGACCGCGTGCTGATCATGGGCCCGGGCACGATCGGCCTGCTGTGCGCGCTGTTCGCCCGCGCCGCCGGCGCCGAGGTGCATGTGCTGGGCCTGCCCGGACCGGATCTGGAGTTCGCCCGCAGCCTGGGCCTGGCGAATGCCTGGACCCAGGACACTCTTCCGGATCTGCCCCTGGATGCGGTCATCGACGCCGCGATCTCCTCGGAGCTGCCCGCCTGGGCCCTGTCCCGGGTGGAGCCGGGAGGTCGCGTGGTCTTCATCGGGATCGCCGGGGAGCCGAGCCGCCTGGACAGCCGCGACCTCGTGCTCGGGGACGTCACGGCGGTCGGCGTGCTGAGCGCCTCCCCGGCCCTCGGGGAGACCATCGCGCTCTACGCCGCGGGCACCGTGGATCCGCGCCCGCTGATCGCGGCGACGATCTCGCTCGACGAGGTGGCGGGCGTGCTCGCCGGGAACCGCCCGACGGGAGCGGGCACGAGCACCGAATCCGGGACGGCCGCGAGTGGTGGCGGCGCTGGCGTCGGCCCGAAGATCCACATCGACCCGCGGCTGCGTGGCGACCTGGGCTGAGGCGAGCGCGGCCCGGCGCCCCGGCCTACGGGCCCCGATTTCCAAGCCCCCCCCCCCCGGCCGTCCAGGGTCGCCGGTTACCCTGAGGTGCCTGCCCGGTTACCTGAAAGTGCCTACTTCCCCGCAGAGAGTGACTCTCCTACGGTGAGTGGGGAGCCGATCCCGGCCCCAGCCCACAGGAAGGCACCTCATGTCTCACATCACCGTCATCGGCGGCACCGGCTATGCCGGCTCGGCCATCGTCACCGAAGCCGCAGCACGCGGCCACCAGGTCACCGCTCTGAGCCGCTCGTTCCCTGAGCACCCCACCCCGCAGGTGACCTATGTCCAGGGCGACGCCGCCGACGAGGCGACGCTGGCCTCCGCCATGGAGGGGGCCGACGTGGTGGTCGACGCGCTCGCCCCGCGCGGCCAGCAGGCCGGCACCTGGCGCGCCGCCCACGGCACCATCGCGCGCGTAGCCGATGCCGCGGGCGTGCGCCTGGTCATCGTCGGCGGGGCCTCCTCGCTGCGTCCGGCGCGCGGGGCGGATCGCTTCGTCAGCGACCTCAGCGGCATCCCCGAGGAGCTCCATGACGAGATCCGGGACGGGGCGGCGTTCCTCCTCGAGGACCTCCCCGCCACCCCCGCGACGCTGGACTGGCTCTTCGTGAGCCCCGCGCTCCGCTTCGGGGCACGGATGCCCGGCGAGCAGCTGGGCCGTTATCGCCTCGGCGACGACGTCGCGGTCCAGAGCGACGGGGGCGCGATCTCCGCTGCGGACTACGCCCTCGGTCTCGTCGACCTCATCGAGTCCGGCGACCACCACCGGGAGCACGTCAACCTCGGCCACTGAGCACACGACCCGGCTCGGTGAGGAGGTCGCTCGGGCCGGGCACGGGGCTCGCACGGGCCGGGCACGGGGCGTGCTCAGCCCTTGCTGACCCCGAGCGAGATCGGCCGGCTGGACGGGTCGGACTCGAGCCAGCGGGCGAGCTCCGGAGGATGCACCGTGTGCTCGCCGAGGCGGTCCAGCGGCAGCCACGCCGTGCCGGCCTGTCCCGGATCGGGCGCGGTGCCCTCCCCCGGCTCCTCTCCCTCGGCGAGGCCGCACCAGTAGGCGACATTGACCTGGTGGAACGGCGGGATCGGGGCTCCATCGACCATGCGGTTCTCCGTCATGGTCTCGAACAGGCACGCCACCTGGTGCACCTCGACGAGCGCTCCGATCTCCTCACGGCACTCCCGGATCATCGCGGCCACCTGATCCTCGCCGTGCTCCTGGCCTCCACCGGGCAGCGCGAAGACGTGGCTGCCGTCGGGGTCGATGTAGCAGTTCATCAGCACATGTCCGTCGCGGACGATCAGTGCCTTCACTCCCAGTCGCGGTGACCTCATGCCTCGCGCTCCTTGCTGTCGTCGGTGGTGGTGTCGTCGGCCGCACCCACATCGGCCGCGTTCCCGTCGGCCGACTCGCCCGGGCCGACGGCACCCCCGGACAGGCGCGTCATGGTGCGCTCGCGCAGCTCGTCCTCGTCGGCCGCACCCAGCAGGTCCTGGACCGCCGCCTCGTCGCGCAGCAGCCCCATCAGGCTCTGGAGCGCCGCGAGGTGCGCGCGGGCATCGGTGAGCAGGGGCATCGCCACCAGGCGGGCGTCGACCGTGCCGCCGGTCCCGCCCATCTCCCCGAAGGCCACGGGGCGGGCGAGGGTCGCGATCGCCAGACCGGGCACGAGCACGTGCTCGGGATCGGCGTGCGGGATCGCGGTGGGGATCGGCGTGGGCAGACCCGTCGGGTACCGCTGCTCGCGGGCGCGCAGCGCCTCGGGGAAGTCCACGGTGACGGCGCCGGCATCGAGCAGGCGGCCGGCGAGCGAGCGCAGCACGTCCTCCGCGTCGGAGACGTCCAGCTGGGCCACGACCACCGTGAGCCCCAGGGGCACCGGCGGCTCGCCGTCCGCGCCGGGCGCGGCATCGTGCGGTCGTGGATCTGAGCTCATGCGGCCTCCCTCATCGGTGACCTGATTCTGGCACCTGTTCCACGGTGCCATGCGTACGCTGGTCATAGTCGTTCCCGGGAGCATCGTGCCACGGCCCTGCCCCGCCCCGACCCGGCAGCATCCTTCCGGGTCCTGCGGGGCCCGCCCGGGTCCGCAGCGCAGGTCCGGATCGATGTCGGCCTGATCCCCCAGGAGGAGACCCCATGCCCGCACCTCGCGACACCTCCGTGATCGTGCGGGCCGCTCGGCTGTACTACGAGCAGGGCCGCTCGCAGACCGAGGTCGCCGCCGAGCTGGAGCTCTCCCGTTCCAACGTCTCGCGGATCCTCACCCAGGCCCGCGACCGCGGGATCGTCGAGATCACCATCCACGATCCCGACGGTCCGCCGCGCCGCGACGAGGCCCTCGAGGTCGCCCTGCGCTCGGCGTTCTCCCTGCGCGAGGTCCATGTGGTCTCCGCGCCGCGCACCCCGGGGATCGACGCGGTGGCCCGCGAGGGCGCCGCCGTGATCAGCGAGCGGGCCGCGCAGGTGCGCAGCATCGGCATCTCCTGGGGCCAGACCGTCCAGAGCGTCGTCACCGAGCTGGAGACCCAGCATCTGCGGCCGACGCCGCGCGTGCTCCCCCTGGTCGGAGGACACAGCTCCCTGGACCAGTTCGACTCCGGCGAGTCCGTGGTGCGCGTGCTCGCCTCTCGGCTCGGAGCCCGCGCCGAGACGCTCTACGCACCTGCCGTGCTCGAATCGGCGACGACGGTGAGCACCCTGCGGGCCGAATCCAGCATCGGCTCCGTGCTCGAGGCCGCCGCCCAGGTGGAGCTCGCCGTGGTGGGCATCGGCTCGCTGGGGGTGCACTCCTCCCCGAAGGTGCTGGACCTGATGGCGCTCAGCGACGCCGAGCGCACCGCCTTCGAGGCGCAGGACCCGGTGGGCGACGTGTGCGGGCGGTTCATCGACGCGCACGGGATCCCGCTCGGGGCGCCGACGGACCAGCGGGTGCTCGCGGTGACCTTCTCCGAGCTGCTGCGGATCCCCGAGGTGCTGGGCGTCGCCGCCGGCGTGGAGCGGGCACCCGGCGTGCTCGGCGTGCTGCGCAGCGGCGTCATCGACACCGCCGTGTTCGACACCGACCTGGCCCGCGAGCTCCTCGCCCGCGCCTGAGCGCCAACCGGCCCGTGGACAGACGACAGAAAGCAGCGCGGATGACCCAGAACGCCAACGCAGCACGTTTGCCGGCCGACGTCCTCGACTGGGTCTCATCGCAGATGGGTGACGTCGTCGATGCCCTCGACACCTCGTGGCCACGAGAGACCTCGCGAGTTTGGTGTGTCACCTCGAGCACAGGGCGGGCGTACGTGAAGATCTCCCCCAGCGCTTCCGATTTCACGCAGGAAATCGGTGGCTATTCCTATGCAAAGCGTGCCCTGCCCGAGCCCGAGAGACCCCGGCTGCTCAGCACTCATGACGGCCTCAAGGCACTTCTCAGCTCGCTTCAGCCCGGAGTCGTCATGAGGGGGTTGCCCCTCGAACCAGCTGAGGAGCTGAGTGCCCACACGGAGGCGGGGCGCCTGCTTCGACGCTGGCACGACCATTCCGGCGCCGCACCCGTGGAAGATCGCGATGTCGCCCGCAAACGGGTCACGGAGCTGGCGGACGAGGCTCGGGCATGCCGGCCGAGCATGTCCGAACTCCTCGACCCGTTCCAAGTCAGCCTCCTCACGGCTGCGGCGAACGAACTGCCTGAACTGGCTGAGCGCAATGCCTCCGTCACCTGTCACGGAGACTTCTCCACCCGCAACTGGCTCTGGGACCGCTCCTCGATGCGTCTAGGAGTCATCGACTTCGAGAGAACTGGTCCCGGCTACATCGTCGAGGACATGGTGTGGCTGTACGGCGCCCTCTGGCTCACCCGACCGAGCCTTCGAAGGGCCTTCTTCGATGGATACGGCAGGGCACTGTCTGGGCACGAGGAACGGCTCCTCCAACTCCTCACGGTCCGGCTAGGGGTCTCGTACTGGCACACGGGGCTCACCACCGGCCGCGATGAATTGGTCGAACGTGGTCGCCTCGGCATGGATCTGTTGTCGAAGCACCTCGATCCGGAGGACCGAGTATGACGTCGCGAGTGCTGGTGATCAGCGGCGCGAGCGGCACCGGGAAGAGCACCCTGGCAGAGGCCCTGCTGGAGTTCACGACCGCAGGGTGGATCGGCGTCGAGGCCGACCTCTCTGCCCCTCAGGCCGCCACTTCCGTGGACTTCAGTGATCGCGAGGTGCAGCAACGTTATGCCGAAACGCTTCTGAACTCCGTGCTCGCCTGGCCGGCTGCGGGTTACGACACGATCATCGACGGGTTGCTCCCCTACCCCGTGAGCTCCCACCACCGGGACGTCCTCGATCGGTTGGGCAGCTACGACCTGAAGATTCTCGCCGTGACCGCCTCCGAAACAGCCATCCGGCACCGCATCGAACGACGTGGACGTGGCGACATCGAGTGGTCACTCCAACAGCTGAAGGACATCCATGACGGGGTGCGCGCAGACTTCACGCTCGACACGACGTCGATCAACCTTCACGACACCGCCCCCTTGCACGAGGTGCTCACCTGGATGAATTCACCCCACTCAAGCTCCTGACCCTCGGCTCTGAGGCCGCGCTTTCGCTGGCCGACGACTGTCCGGAAGCGGGACTGTGCGGGCTCCGGCGAGGACCGCCGACGATCAGACCCTGCCGGTGAGGATCGCTTCGAAGTGGGCGGTGAGCTCGGGGTCGACCGGCAGCTCGACGTCATCGAGATGGGTGATCGGGGCGGCGAGACGGGTCGAGGAGAGCAGCCAGGCACCGTCGGAGGTGGCGACGTCCTCGACGCTCATGAGCTGCTCGCGCGCCTCATGGCCCTCCTTCTGCAGCGCCTCGAACAGCGAGCCCACACAGGTTCCGGGGAGCACACCGGCGCTCACGGGAGTGGTGAGGTAGGCGTCGCCGCGTCGCACCAGCAGCGTGGACGTCGGCCCCTCGAGCACGTACCCGTCGGTCGCGACGAACAGGGCGTCCTGCGCCCCGCGGCTCTTCGCCTCGCGCACGGCCGCCATGTTCACCGCGTAGCTGAGGGTCTTCGCGCCCTGCAGCAGCCACGGGCTCTCCTCGAAGACGGTCGTCGCCAGGCCGCGGTCCAGGGTCGCCACGCGGATCCCGGCGCGGTACGGCGCCCAGTCGTCGGAGACATGGGCGTCGATCCAGCAGGTGGGGACGCCGTTGCCCTCGATGCCGCGGGTGTACATGACGCGGATGGTCAGCTCGGGGACGTCGGCGTGGGCCTCGATCGACGCGTCGACCGCGGCCGCGATGGCCTCCTGGTCCGGCGCGGGCAGCCCCAGCAGGGAGGCGCTGCGGGCCAGCCGCGCGAGGTGGGGGCCGACGTTGATCGGCGTGCCGTCGAAGGCACCGATGGTCTCGAAGATGCCGTCGCCGCGGGTGACCACCAGGTCGGTGATCGACAGCTGCGGCGCGGTGGCGTCGGCGATGTGGAACGGGTCGCTACCGTCGGCCGGAGCCCCTGCCGCGCCGGGGACGAGGACGAGAACCGGTGCGGGGGTGTCCGTGCTGGACGAGGTCATGGCGCTGCTCCTGGTCAGGGCGCCTCAGGATCGAGGCGGTCGGACTTCCAGGGTAGACCTGTCCGTGTCCTCCGCGAGGCCCCGTCCCGGAGCCTCTGCGGCGAACCGTCCATCGCGCACCCGGAGCATCTGGTCGTCGGCGAGCACCCAGGGCGCGCGCCGCCCCGACGGGCCGACGGGCGCCCGCCCTCTCGCCGCCCGTACAGTGTCCCCTCGTGACCGGAACCGCCCCGAACGCCTCCCCTTCGCCGCACGTCGACGCCTCCGGCGACAGCGCTCCTCGCGCCGTCCATCGGCCCGCTCCCCTGTGGGCCGTCCCCGCCGCTGTGGTCTGCGGGATGATGGGCGCGATCCAGTCCCGCATCAACTCCGACCTGGCCTCCGAGCTGGACGACGGGTTCGCCGCCGCCCTCATCTCCTTCGGCACCGGGCTCGTGATCCTGCTGCTGCTCCTCGCGGTCATGCCGTGGCTGCGCCGGACCACCGGCCGGTTCTGGCGGGAGCTGCGCAGCGGCGCCTTCCCCTGGTACCTCGCGATCGGCGGTCTCGGCGGCGCGGTCTACGTGCTGGGGCAGTCGTTCTCGGTCGCGCTGCTCGGGGTGGCGCTGTTCATCGTCTGCGTGGTCGCCGGGCAGACTGTCACCGGGCTGGTCGTGGATCGGGTGGGCCTCGGTCCCGGAGGCATCCGCCACCTGACCCCGCTGCGGGTGATCGGGGCGAGCCTCATGGTGGTCTCGGTGGTGCTCGCGATGTCCGGCGGGTTCAGCTCCCAGGCACCGTGGTTCCTGCTCGCGCTGCCGATGGTCGCCGGCGTGGCGATGGGGCTGCAGCAGGCGATCAACGGCCGCGTCACCCAGCACAGCGGCCATTTCCTGGTCGCCACGCTCGGCAACTTCGTGGTGGGCACTGCGGCGCTGGCCGTGGTGGCGCTCGTGCACCTGCTGATCGCAGGGCCGCCCGCGGCGCTGCCGACGAACCCGCTGCTCTACCTCGGCGGGCCGATCGGCATCGTGTTCATCGCGATGGCCGCCTATCTCGCGGGCCCGCTCGGGGTGCTGACCCTCGCGATGACGACCATCGCCGGCCAGATCGTGGGCTCGGTGGTGATCGACGCCGTCGCCGCACCCGGGCACCTCACCGTCACGACCGTCGCCGGCGCCGCTCTGACCCTGCTCGCCGCGCTGATCACGGCCTCCAGCCGCCGACGGGGCTGACGTTCCGGTCGGGGTCTGAAGCCCCGGCCTGGCAGCCAGGCTGTCACCGCCCGACGATCCGTGCGTTCCGTGCGTTTGCGACGCGGATAACGCAAGGAATGCACGGCTCGATGCCCAGCGGCAAGATCGGGTGAGGTCGGGAACTGGCCTCCAGCTCAGCTCGTCGGCGCAGGCCGTCGGGCACGCCGAGCGGCCATCACGTTCGACACCGTGATCAGGACGCCTGCGACGGCGAGTGCCCCGCCCAGCACAGGGCTCCGGGGGATGTGCACCGCACCGAGATCTACCTGGCCGAGGCTGAGCGCCAGCCCCGCCAGGCCGATCGCCAGCCCGATGATGATGCCCTGCACCGCGCGCCAGAGTCGTTGACGACGAGTCACCCAGGCCATGGTCGAACTCCTTCCTTCGTGTGGCCGATCCATCCGTGCGTTCCGTGCGTTTGCGACGCGGTTAACGCAAGGAATGCACGGCTCGATCGGGGCCCGACCGGAGCCGGAGTCAGATCGGGGGTCGGCCCGACGGGAGACAGGGTCAGCTGGTGTGGAGGGTGATGAGGCGGCCGTGCTCGCGCCAGGCGACGCGGAGGTCCAGCGGATCGCCGGGCACCTCCGCGTCGATTAGGTCCACATGGGCCCCCAGAGGGGCATCGCGCAGGTCGGCCACCAGGAGCGCACCCTCGGGCAGTCCGCTGATCTCGGAGGCAGCGGGATCCTGCAGGGGCACGGAGACACCCTCGCCGGTGACGTCCTTGACGGCAGGGCCCTCCGCCGCTGCGTGAGCCGTCCCGTCGGCCTCGTCCTCCTCCTCGTCCTCCCCGACGAGCGCGGTGAAGAGGTACAGGTCGATGAGCTCCTGGGCGGCCTCCGTGCGGGCCACGCCCTTGGGGTCGGACTCGTCGCCGCGCAGCGCCAGGGCGTTCAGCGTGGCGTCGAGGGCGTCGGCGAAGCGCTCCAGGTAGGCGATGAGATCGGGGGCGGCCAGGCGCAGGGCCAGGTCCTCCCCGATGCCGTAGACGACGCCCGGGGCACCGTCGTCGTCGATTGTGAGGACCACGGCCGCCTCGGGCGTCTCGTACAGCGGGTAGAAGGTGGTGGCCGCCCCCAGCAGCGTGTACGGGCCCACGTCGGTGCGGTCCTCGATCACCAGGTTCAGCACCGGGATGCCGCGCAGCTCGATGCCGCTGAGCTCGTCGAGGATCTGCTCGAGGGCGGGCGGCGGATCTGCGGCGATCTCCTCCTCGTTCACGGCGAGGCCCGGAACGAGGGTGACGTCCTGTTCATGGGTGCGGGCCAGCGAGGAGATCCGGTCCAGGACAGGGCGTGCCGTCAGCAGCGGAATCGCGGGGGCCTCGGTGGGCCAGGGCAGGGAGGAGGGCATCGGAGTACTCACCCCGTCATCGTGGCACAGCGCGCCGAGCGCGGACCCTCGTCGGGCGCCGATCCGCGCTGGGCGTACCTCCGACGGCCGGCAGCACACAGTCAGCCGCCGCCCCGCAGCAATGTTCCACGGCCGCCGACGGACGTGCTCAGCCGGCCAGACGTCGGGCCGCGCCGCCGGGTCTGGCCAGGGAGGTCGCGGCCCGGGCACGCTCGGGATGCTCCGCCCGGTAGGCGTCGAGCCAGCGGACGGCGAAGTCCTGCGCGTCGTTAGTCGGGACCAGCGCCCAGACGCTGCCCCCGAAGCCGGCTCCGAAGGCGCTCGCGGCCTGCGCTCCGAGCCCGCGGGCGAGGCGCTGCAGCGACACGGTCTCGGGAACCTGGTTGCGCAGTCCGTCCTCGGCGCCGGCCTGGGATTCGTCGACCAGGCGCCCGAACTCGGCGAGGTCGCCGTCCTCGAGCGCGACCGACGCGGCGGGGATGATCCGCTCGGACTCGGTGAGGAACTGTTCGAAGCGGCCGGCGAGGTAGTCGTCGTCGGCGACGAGTGCGCGCAGACGCTGCGCGGTGGCGGGCCCGCTGGCCACGGCGTCGGCGAGCGAGGCGTCGGCGCGGCCGGTGTCCTCACGCCAGCGGCGCAGGATCTCGGCGACGGCGAGGGAGACGCGGTTGTAGTGGTCCCGGGCGGAGCCGGTCTTCTCGGCCTCGACGCCGCTCACGGCGACCACGAAGGTCAGCTCGGGGCCGAGGTCGATGGTGCGTTCGTGGCGCACGGGGCAGAAGGAGTACTGGACCAGGGCGTCCCGCTGGCCGCACAGCATCGCGGTGTGGTCCCCGCTGCCACCGAAGGTGCCGACGCCGCGGTCGCCGGCGAGGGTGCCGAAGCTCTGCCCGTTCTCAATGGTCCCGAAGTACTCGCCGAGCTGCTCGGTGGTGGTGATCTCGCGGGTGAAGGCGGGGTCCGCGGCGATCCCGGAGAGGTCGATCAGGGCGAGCGCCAGGCCGACGACGAGCGCCGAGGAGCTGGACATCCCGGCCGCGAGCGGCAGGGTGGAGGTCACGGTGACGTCCGCTCCGCGGAGCTGACCGGGGAAGTTCTTCTCGAGCCGATCGGCGACGGTGCGCACGTAGCCGCCCCAGTGCCCGTCGGCCTGGACCTCGCGCTGAGCGGCGGAGCGTGCGTCTTCGCCGAGGTCGATGCGCACGGGACCGTCGGCGCCCTCAGAGCGCACCTCCAGCACGCGGTCCTCGCGCGGGGTCGCGGTGATCGTGTGGCCCACGTCGACCGCGGCGAGCAGGGAGCGCCCGCCGGCGTAGTCGGTGTGCTTGCCGAGCACCTCGATGCGGCCGGGCACGAACCAGCGTGCCGCGGCCCCGGATGCATCGGCGGAGGAGTCGTCGAGGGGCTCGGTCCGGATCCCTGCGGTGAGCGCGGCGAGCACGTCGCTCACAGGCGCACCTCGATCCCGGCGAGAGCGCCCTGCACGGCGGCGACATCGCCGCGCGAGGACATGTCCAGCACGCCCACGGCGGCGGGGACCACGGTGAACGCCTCGCCCTCGGCGACCAGCAGGCGCACGGCGTCGATGACCTCGAGCTCCCCGCGCGCGGAGGGTTCGATGCGGGCGCAGGCGTCGAAGATCGCGGGGGTGAACAGCCAGGCGTTCATCGAGACGGGGGCCTGCTCGCCGTAGGCGGCGAGGGTGGCCTCGTCGGGCTTCTCGACGATGTCACGCAGAGCGCCGGTCTCATCGGTGGCGACGAGAGCGAAGGAACGGATGCGGTCCGAGGGGATGTTCGACCCGGTCACGAGCGCTTCGCGGTCGAAGCCGACGAGGGCGCTGCCGGGGGCTGCGGCGAGCGCGGCCAGGGCCTCGCGCGGGTAGTAGTTGTCGGAGTTCAGCACGATGACGCGCTCGGAGCCGGCGAAGTCGCGGGCCGCGGCGACGGCGTCCCCGGTGCCCAGAGGTTCGGTCTGCACGGCGGTGGTCACGGTGACGCGGCCGCCGCTGCTGGCGGCGGCGTACTCGCGCAGGACGTCATGCTCCGGGCCGATGACCAGGCAGATCTCGGTGACGCCCACGTCGGCGAGCACGGAGATGACGTAGTCGAGGAAGGGGCGGCCGACGTCGATCAGGGCCTTGACGCCGCTCGCGGCCACAGCGGCCTGCTTCTCGTCGAGCTGGGCGGCGTCGTCAGCCTTGCGCATGCGCGTGCCGAGCCCGCGGGCAAGGATCACGGCCCGGGTGACGGCGCTGTTCGCGGCGCTGTCCGTGGCGTTGTTCGCGGCGGAGGGGTCGGCGGGGTTCGAAGAGCTCAGATCAGTCACATGAGGAGTCTACGGGGAGGGACACACGGAGGCCGGAACGTTTCACAGAGTGCCGAGAAGACTGCCGCGAGGCAGGTTCGCACCCGTCCTCCCCACCGCGTCAGTGTCCACATCCGCGGGCGGGCGCCCCTGCCCGGGCGTGTGGTGGTGGTCGACTGGATCCATGTCATCGACTCCCCTCGACGAGGCCGAGGAGTACCTGCGCCTCCTGGCCGCGACCCTGACCGATCCGGCCGACGGCGAATGCCTCCAGTGCTACGTCTTCCGGATGCTCGCCTTCGGGTGCACCGGGTCGCGCTGGACCCGGCGCTACCGCGATCTGCGAGCCCCGAACGCCACAGCGCTGCTGCGGAGGCTGCGCTCCAAGGGCGCAGGCTGCGATTGCGGACTGTTCATGAACGCCTTCGATCTGCGCTCCGAGTTCCTGGTGGTGCCCATCGCGTTCGACCCCGACGGGACTGCGCTGAGATGCGACCCCGAGTATCCCGACCCGATGCCCACCTGCCATGGGGTGCGCCGAGGCTCGACCCAGCCGTGCACGCTCTGGCTCGCGCGGTACCGCTATCGGTACGGGTGGTGGTGACCGTGCTGGCCAGGAGCTCGCCTGATGACCGGGCCCGTCCTCGAAACGACCGTGGATGCCGACGTGCCCGCGACGGCACGGCCGATCGCTCTATCGCCGATCACGTCGCGGCCAGAACCTCCTCGACGGCGAGTGCCGCCGCGTCGAGCTGCGCGGCGGACACCTCGGCTCCGAGGGTGAACCGCACCGCTGTCTGGGCGACCTCCCGCGAGATGCCGAGGGCGGTGAGCACGTGGGAGGGCTCATCGCTGCCGGCCGCGCAGGCAGAACCGCTCGAGGCGACCACGCCGCGCTCCTCGAGGTCCAGCAGCACCGATTCGCCGCTGAGCCCAGGAACGCAGAAGGAGGCATGGGCGGGCAGTCGCGCGGAGCGCCCATCGGGCCCGGTCTCCGCCGCGGGAGGTCCGGTCAGCAGCACCCCCTCGCGGGCGGTGAGCACCCGGGCGAGGAAGGCGTCCCGCAGCGGGCCGATCCGCGCGACCTTCTGCGCCCGCTCTGCCTCGGACAGCTCCAGGGCGACGGCGAGTGCGACGGCGAAGGCCACGTTCTCGGTGCCGGAGCGCCGGCCGTTCTCCTGCCCGCCGCCGTGGACGAGCGGCTCCAGCGGCAGGCGTCCCCGGATCGCTGCGACGCCGATGCCCTTGGGGGCGCCGAGCTTGTGCCCGGAGATCGTCAGCGCGTCCGCGCCGAGGTCGCGGAGGTCGACCCAGCCAGCGGCCTGCACCGCATCGGTGTGCAGGAGCGCCCCGGTCTCGTGGGCCGCAGCGGCGAGAGCGGGGATGTCGGCGATCGCGCCGATCTCGTTGTTCGCCAGGGCGAGGGAGACCAGGGTGGTGTCCGCGCGCAGCACGGCACGCAGGGCCTCGGGGGTGACGATCCCGTCGGCCCCGACGTCCACGAAGGAGACCTCGAAGCCGTGCACCCGCTGCAGGAAGCTGATGCTCTCGAGCACCGCCTCATGTTCGGTGGGCGCGGTGACCAGGTGTTTCCCGCGAGGTGTGGCGAGGGCGAGCCCCCTGATGGCGAGGTTCGCGGCCTCGGTGCCGCTGGCGGTGAACACGATGTCGCTGCGCCGGGCGCCGAGCACGGCGGCGACCCGTCGGCGCGCGTCCTCGAGCCCCCGTGCGGCGGCCTCCCCCACGGTGTGGTGGCTGGACGGGTTGCCGAAGGTGCCGGTGAGGTACGGCCAGGCGGCTTCGAGGGCCTCGCGGCGCACCGGGGTCGTGGCGGCGGTGTCGAGATAGAGCATGTCCGGATCCTCCTGTCGGGCGTGGGGTCGAGCGATACGCCGGGATCAGTTCGCGGCGGCCAGCGTGCTGTCCAGACCGAGGTCGAGGTTCCGCACCGAGTGGGTGAGCGCGCCGGAGGAGATGACGTCCACGCCGGTGCGGGCGATGTCGGCGACGGTGTCGAGGGTGACGGTGCCGCTGGCCTCGACGATCGCGCGACCGGCCACGATCTCCACCCCGCGGGCGAGGTCCGCGAGGGAGAAGTTGTCGAGCATGATGATGTCGACGCCGCCGGCGATCACGGGCTCGATCTGGTCGATCCTGTCCACCTCGACCTCGAGCCGGGTGGTGTGGCCGAGCTGGGCGCGGGCGTGGCGGATCGACTCGGTGAGGTCCAGGCCCTGCTGCTGCAGGATCGCGAGGTGGTTGTCCTTCGCCATCACGGCATCCGAGAGCGAGAACCGGTGGTTCACTCCCCCGCCGCTGCGCACCGCGTGGCGTTCGATCGCACGCAGGCCGGGCGTGGTCTTGCGAGTGTCGGTGATGCGCACCCCGGTGCCTTCTACAGCGTCGACGAACTTCCTCGTCAGCGTGGCGATCCCGGTCATGCGCTGGGTGAAGTTCAAGGCGATGCGCTCGGCCTGCACGACCGCACGCGCCGGGCCGACGACGGTCGCGAGCACGTCGCCGGCGGCGAAGCGCTCACCGTCCGCCACGTGCCCGGTCACCTCGACGGCGGTGTCGGTGAGGCGGAAGGCGGCGGCGAACACGTCGATCCCGGAGAGCACGCCGGCCTCACGGGCGGTGAGCTGCGCGGTCGCGGTGGCATCGGCGGGGAGGAACACCTGGCCGGTGAGGTCTCCCCACGGGGCGTCCTCGAGGAGAGCTGCGGCGACGACGGTATCGATCTGGGTGGTGGTCAGCATGCGAGGGCCTCCTGGGCGGGCTCGGAATCGGCGGAGAGGGCAGAGGTGGGGGCACCGACGAGCTCATGAGCGTCCGTGCGACCACGGGCCTCGGCATGGCCCTGATTATCGGCAGGTCCCTGGGTGGCGAGATGACGGGGATCGTCGAGCCGGTGGTGGGCGCCGACGGACCCCGGCCTGGCCAGGGCGTGCGCGATGAGCAGTCGGGCGAGGTGGAGGAGATTGCGGTCCTCGAGCTCGGCCACCGTGGTGCACGAGGCGGGGTCCGGATCCCCCCAGGAGGCGAGCAGCGCCGCGGCCGCGTCGAGCTGCTCGCCCGTGCGCAGCAGACCGGCATGGCTCCACAGCAGCTCCTGCAGCTCGGCGCGGGTCCACCGTTCCGAAGCCCCGGGACCGGGGGCGGGGCTGGGGCCGGGTCTGGGGTCGGATCCGGCGGGGACAGCCGCATCCACTGGCGCATGGTGCGCAGGCAGCGCTGTATACGGCGAGGCCGCACACCCAGCGCCCCTGGGTGCGATGGGGAGGGCGGTACCCGTGACGGGGAGAGCGGCAGCTGCGACAGGGAGAGCAGCAGCAGCGACAGGGAGAGCAGCGGAGGCCGTGGCGCGGACCTGCTCCACGGCCGTCGCGCCGGCACGGGCTCCGAACACGGCGCCCTCGAGGAGGGAATTCGAGGCGAGGCGGTTAGCCCCGTGCACGCCGGTGCGGGCGCACTCCCCCGCGGCGAGGAGCCCGGGGAGCGTGGTGCGCCCGTCGAGATCGGTGCGGATCCCGCCCATCCAGTAATGGGCGGCCGGGGTCACGGGCACCGGCTCGCTGCCCCAGTCGACTCCGGCTCCGCGCACGGCGGCGTCGATGGTGGGGAACCGTTCCCGGAGCTGATCCGCACCGATGCTGGTCGCATCCAGGAATACGGGCCTGCCGTCCTGGGCGGCCATGACCTGGGCGATCGCGCGGGCCACGACGTCGCGCGGGGCAAGCTCGGCGCGGGGGTCGAGAGCGGGCAGGAAGCGCCGACCGTGCTCGTCGCGCAGCACGGCGCCCTCCCCGCGCACGGCCTCGGAGATGAGGAAGGAGCCGGGGGCTGCGAGCGCGGTGGGGTGGAACTGGTAGAACTCGAGGTCCTCGACCGCGGCGCCGGCCCGCCAGGCGGCGGCGATCCCGTCCCCGGTGGAGACGGCGGGGTTCGTGGTGTGGGAGAAGAGCTGCCCGGCGCCGCCCGTGGCCAGGAGCGTGGCCGGGGCCCGCACCGCGAGCCGGGTCCCGTCGGCCGCCATCAGCTCGGCGCCGACCACACGGCCACCGTCGACCAGCAGATCCACCAGCGTCATGTGCTCGCGCAGGGCGAGGGAACCGCCCGTCGTGCTGCTGGAGCTCTCCGTGGCGCGGTCGTGCACGGCGTCCACCAACACCTCCTCGATCGCCCGGCCGGTGGCATCGCCTCCGGCGCGGAGGATCCGGGGGCGGGAATGGGCCCCCTCGAGGCCCAGCGCATACGGACTCCGGCCCGCCCCGATCCCGGACCCGAGACCGTCAGCAGGCTCGAGATCACCAGCGACGTCGAGGCCACCAGCGGACTCACGGACACCAGCGCGATCGAAAGCGACTCCGCGGTCGATGAGGTGCGCGATCGCGGCCGGGCCCTCGTCGCACAGCACCCGAACTGCCTCCGCATCGCACAGGCCGGCCCCGGCGGCCAGGGTGTCCTGTTCATGCTCGGCGACGGTGTCGGAGGGGTCGACCGCCCCGGCGATGCCGCCCTGGGCGTAACGGGTGGAGCCCTCGGCGAGCTCCGCCTTGGTCACCAGGAGGACGTCCACCGACCGGGCGGCGTGCAGCGCCGCCGTGAGCCCGGCGATCCCGGAGCCGATGACCAGCAGATCGGCGTGCATCAGACCGGCGAGCTGCCGATCCGTGGGCTGCTCGTCGTGCGCGCCCATGCTCAGCGCTCCGAGGTGGTGCGCTCCGAGGTGGCACGCTCGGGAGCAGCCCCGACCGGGGCCGGCTTCGCGGCGAGCATGCGCTCGAGCGCGAGGCGTGCGGGATCGGCGACGTCCTGGCTCACGGAGATCTGGTTGATGACCTCGCCGTCCAGGAGCGATTCGAGGGCCCAGGCGAGGTAGCCGGGGTGGATGCGGTACATCGTCGAGCAGGGGCACACCACGGGATCCAGGCAGAAGATCGTGTGCTGCGGGTGCTGGGCGGCGAGGCGCTGGACCAGGTTGATCTCGGTGCCGATCGCGAAGGTGGTGGGTTCGGTGGCGCCCTCGATGGCCTTGCGGATGTAGTCGGTGGAGCCGGCTTCGTCCGCCGCATCGACCACGGGCATGGGGCATTCGGGGTGCACGATCACGCGCACACCGGGGTGCTCGGCGCGGGCCTTGTCGATCTGGGCGGTGGTGAAACGCTTGTGGACCGAGCAGAAGCCGTGCCACAGCACCACCTTGGCGTCATGGAGGGCCTGCTCGTCGTTCCCGCCCAGCGGCCGGCGCGGGTTCCACATGGGCATCTCGTCCAGGGAGATCCCCATGGCCTTGGCGGTGTTGCGGCCCAGGTGCTGGTCGGGGAAGAACAGCACCCGCTGCCCGCGCTCGAAGGCCCACTCGAGCACGGTCGAGGCGTTCGAGGAGGTGCACACGATGCCGCCGTGGCGGCCCACGAAGCCCTTGATGTCCGCGGAGGAGTTCATGTAGGTCACGGGGATGACCGGCAGGCGGCCGTCGTCGCCGGGCACCTCGCCCCCGTAGACCTCCATCAGCTGCTCCCAGCACTCCTCGACCTGGTCGATGTCCGCCATGTCCGCCATCGAGCAGCCGGCGGCGAGGTTGGGCAGGATCACGGCCTGCTCGGGCCCGGAGAGCAGATCGGCGGTCTCGGCCATGAAGTGCACGCCGCAGAAGATGATCGCCTCGGCGTCGGTGCGGGCCTTCGCGGCGGTCGCGAGCTGGAAGGAGTCGCCCACGTAGTCGGCGTACTGGATGACCTCGTCGCGCTGGTAGAAGTGCCCGAGCACCACTGCACGGTCCCCGAGCTCCGCCTTCGCGGCGCGGATCCGGCGGTCCAGCTCCTCGGTGCTCGCGTCGCGGTACTCCTGCGGGATCTCGCCCTGGCGCGGGGATGCGGCGGGGATCGGATCGGCCATCGAGGCGCCGGGGCCGTAGCCGGGGTCGCGGGCGTCGACGTCCCAGGGGGCGTCGAGCAGCTCGGTGGAGCAGCTGCTGCCGGAGGCCGCGCCGCTGGAGATGTCTCGCAGGGTCAGGTCGACCGACGCGGTGGGGGCCGAGGAAGCGGTGGCTGCCGTGACAGGGGTATCGGTGGTGGTCATGTCGTGCCCTCCGTGGGGTGTGGCCGGTCAGAGACCGGTGAGCGGGCCGTTGTCGGCGAGGTGGATGGACTGGTCGTGCCGGTAGAGGCGGGCGGGGCGATGGCGGCCACCGGTGCGATAGGCATCGGTGGCCACCAGGCGTCCGGAGGACTCCATCTGGCGGCGGAAGTTCGCGGGGTCGAGGGTGCGCTGCAGCACGGCCTCGTGGACTCCGCGCAGCTCGGCGAGGGTGAAGGCCTCCCCGAGGAACGCGGCGGCGATGCGGGAGTACTCGACCTTGTTGCGCAGGCGCCACAGGGCGTACTCGACGATGAGCGAGTGATCGAAGGCGAGCTCGGGGACCTCGTCGGCCACGAACCAGCGCACGTTCACGCCCGCCTCGCCGGCGTCGGCCTCCTCGGGCCGCACGAGCGCCCAGTAGACGACCGAGACGGTGCGCTCGTCGGCCGAATCCGACCGGTCCAGCCCGCCGAAGGCGTAGAGCTGCTCGAGGTACTGCGGGGTGAGCCGGGTGGTCTCGCGCAGGTTCCTCGCGGCCGACGCGGCGAGCCCCTCGTCCGGCGCCAGCGGACCGCCCGGGAGCGCCCAGAGTCCCTGGTGGGGATCTCGGATGCGTCGCACGAGCGGGAGCCACAGGGCCAGCCGACGGGTGGTGGGGTGAGGGCGCAGGGCGAAGATGACCGTCGAGACGGCGAGGTCTGTCCGAGAGCTCATGGGGACGACACCTCCTGTTAAAGTCGCGAGCACCTTTACTGGTGACGAGACATTAGGCTCACCGTGACCAGAAGTGCACGATGTGACGCGATCGTGTGATCGGGGTCACGGAACGGGTGACTTTAACTGTCGCGGCACCACGACCCCGAGCGTCTTCCCGAACCCGACCGTCCATGACAGAATCCGCCCATGGCCAGCGATGACACCACTGCGACCGAATACTCTTCCTCGCGCACCCCGAGGACGCTCCTGATCCTGGCCGCCGTGGTCGTCACCGTTCTCGTGGTCACGGTCTGCGTCATGGCCCTCCGCGCCCCCGCCACCGCCGCGGAGAGCTGGACGGCAAGCCCCGGGAAGCGGACTGCGGCGAGCATGTCCCTCAGCCCCTGCGCCCCGCCGCCCGAGCACTCGGGGGCCGAGCTCGTCGGCGAACAGCGCGGCCTCGCCACCCTGAGCGTCCGCACGGACGAGAACAGCGACACCCTCGCCTGCCTGGCCACACAGATCGACGACGAATGGACGGCGATCACCGTCACCACTCCCTATGACGCCGCCGCCACGATCCCGGCGGACGGTGCGATGGTGCGCAGCGACGCGCTGCTGCAGACGGATCCGACCTCGGTGGATGCCCCGGAGACCCCGTCGCAGCATGTCGTCGCCGGGGAGGTCGGCGACCTGGTGACCGCCGTGACGCTGCAGACGGCGGCCGGCGACACCGAGGCGACCGTGTCCGGCGGCTGGTTCGCCGCCTGGTGGCCCACGGAGGACGAGTACGAGCTGGACCACCCCGTCACCGCCGTGCTCACCCTGACCGATGGCTCGACCCGCACGACAGAGATGACGGTGCCCCACCAGTGAGCACCCCTCCTCCGAACACGCCAGCTCCGGGCGCACCAGCGCTGGGCACTCCACCGTCGAGCGCGTCGCCCCTGGGCGCCACGCCGAGCGACCCGCCCGGCCCGACCGGCCCGACCGGCCCCCGTCGTCGGGCGCGCCGCCCCCTGCTGATCGTGTCGCTCGTGTTCCTGGCGGCGGCTCTGCTCATCTCGGCTCTCCTCGGTGGTTCCGGTGCCGAGCCGGCCTCGGCATCCTGGTCACCCGCTCCGGAGGTCCAGGACCCCGGATCCCCCGTCCCCCAGGCCTGCGCGGGTACGGGGACCAGGACGGCCATCGAGGAGGTGCTGGTCGCCGAACGGCGCGGCATCACCCTGATGGTGGTCGGGCTCGACAGCGCCGGGGACACGTTCACCTGCCTGGCGATCGGGGAGGACGACCCCTCCACCACGGTCCTCACCAGCGGACCCGGCGAGGAGCGCGCCCAGATCCCGGCCGACGGCCTCGTCCCCGAGGGGATGCTGCTCAGCCAGATCGACCCCGCCGCGCAGGACGACGACGACACCGCTCAGCAGCTCGCCGTGTCCGGAGCCGCCGGGGCCGACGTGGTCGCGGTGACCCTGAGAACCTCGGTCGGCGACGTCGAGGCATCCGTGGACAACGGCGCCTTCTCCGCCTGGTGGCCCACAGCCGACACCTCCGAGCTGGACATACCGATCACGGCTGTGGTCACCTGCGCGGACGGCACCTCGCGGACGCTCACGCTCTCCGCCGACGACATCCCGGCCGACAGCACGGACGACGTCTGATCCCCGGCCGCCGAGGCGCCGCAGACCTCAGGAAGCGAGCCCTCATGACCTCCTCCGCCACGGAGTCCACCCCTCACCAGGCCACGCCCACGAGCACCCGCACGCCGAGACGTGTCGCCTGGGCGTCCATGGTCGGCACCTCGCTCGAGCAGTTCGACTTCTACCTCTTCGCGTACTTCTCCGCGTTCTTCGTCGGCCCGCTGTTCTTCGAACCCCTCGGGGCGGCCGGCGCCTCGCTCGCGTCCTTCAGCACCATCGCCGTCTCCTTCGTGATCCGCCCCGTGGGCGCCCTGGTGTTCGGGCACATGGGCGACCGGCTGGGCCGACGCACCACGCTGCTGTGGACCGTGGGTCTGATGGGCGTGGCGACCGCGCTGATCGGCATGCTGCCCTCCTATGCGCAGGCCGGGTGGCTGGGGGCGATCGGTCTGGTGGTGCTGCGTCTCGTGCAGGGCATCTCGCTGGGCGGCGAATGGGGAGGCTCCGTGCTGCTGGCCACCGAGCACGCCCATCCCCTGAAGCGGGCGTTCTACGCGGCGATCCCGCAGCTGGGCTCGCCCGTCGGCTCGATCCTCTCGGCGGCGGTGTTCATCGTGCTCACACTGACCCTGCCCGAGCAGGCCATGGCGGACTGGGGCTGGCGGGTGCCGTTCTTCCTCGCGCTGCCGCTGCTGCTGGTCTCGCTCTACCTGCGGCGCGCGATCGACGAGACCCCGGTCTTCGCCCGCCTCGAGCAGGCCGGGGACCGGGCCCGCCGACCGGCGCTCGCCATGCTCCGCACCCGCCCGTGGGCGCTGCTGATCGCGATCGGCGCCGCCCAGCTGGGCATCGGCTCCTACGCGCTGATGAACACGTACACGATGAACTACGGCTCGGTGGTGCTCGGCTACCCGTCCCTGCAGCTTCTCAGCGCCGCGACCATCGGCGCGCTCCTGCAGCTGCTCACCATCCCCGTGTTCGGGGCGCTCGCCGCGCGCACCAGCTCCGCGCTGGTGGTGGGCGCCGGCGCCCTGGGCACGGCCCTGATCGCCTTCCCGCTGTACTTCCTGCTGCAGTCGGCGAGCTTCGGCGGGCTGGTGACGCTGATGGTGGTGGGCGGGATCCTGCCCACCATGTCGTGGGCGGCGCTCGGCGGCCTGATGAGCGACCTGTTCCCGGGACGCTTCAGCTATTCGGCGCTGTCGCTCGCCTATGCGGTGGCCGCCACGGTGGGCGGTGTGGTCCCGCTGGCCACCTCGGCGCTCGGTCTGTGGACGGCGCAGGCCTGGTGGCATCCCGGGATCGTGCTCGTCGCGCTGTCCGCGGTGACGCTCGTCGCGGCCGTGGCCGCCCGCCGCGAGAGCCGACGGAGACCCTCCGCGCCCACCGTCAAGCGGACGGACGGACGGGCCGACGACTTGTCGAGCTGACGACCGGTCACTCCGGTCGTCGGTGAGGTCCCGCAGGTGCAGGCTCCGCCGACGGGCTCAGTCAGTCGGCGGCCGCGGCCTGTGCACGAGAGTCACCAGCACCACCGAGATCATCATCAGCAGCAGCCAGGCCACGAACTTCGTCGGCGGCACCAGATGCCACTGGGCGGACTGGTGCGGGTAGATCCAGGCGCCCGCCCAGGTGCCCACGTTCTCCGCGATCCACAGGAAGAACGCGACACCGACGAAGGCGACCAGGATCGGCATGCGCCGACGCGGGCCGGTGCGCTGGTTGCGGAAGCTCATCACGCAGCGCGCATAGAGCAGCACGACGGCCCCCACCAGCACCCAGCGCACGTCCGGCAGGTAGTGGTGGGTGAAGAAGTTCGCGTAGATCGCGGCGGCCACCAGCGCGGTCGCCCAGATCGGCGGGTACCGGGTGAAGCGCAGGTCGAACAGGCGGAACACGCGCACCATGTAGGAGCCCACGGCGGCGTACATGAACCCCGTGTAGAGCGGCACTCCCCCGATCCGCAGCAGCCCGTCGGTCTCGTACGCCCAGGAGCCCATGTGGGTCTTGAAGATCTCCATGACCGTGCCGACGACATGGAACATCACGATCACCCACAGCTCCCTGCCGCCCTCGAGCCGGAGGGCGAGCATCAGCGCCTGCACCGTGAGGGCGGCGAGCACCAGGGCGTCGCTGCGCACCAGCAGGGCATCGTCGGGGTAGACCAGGCGCGCCAGCACCAGGAGCACGAGCATCACGGCGCCGAACACGCACGCCCACGCCTGCTTCGCGGTGAACACGGCGAACTCGAGGAGCCCCCGACGCCACGGGCCCGCATCCGCCGCAAGAGCCTGCGACCGCCGGTGGGCCCACGCGTCGAGCCGCTCCTCGAGCGGGGTGAAGGCCCGGCCCGAGGCCCGGCTCGATTCTCGGCTGCTGTCCCCGCTGTCCCCGCTGGCACGACTCATGAACCGGACCCTATGCACGTCAGGGCCGATTCGTGCGGGGGCGGCGGGCAGGATCCGGGGAGGAGTTGTGCGCATGCCGCGATCGATCTGCGTCGCGACACCGGCGCGAGGAGCTTGGGCCGGGACGGACGGGAAACCTATTCTCACCCGATGGGCCTCACCGGAGCAGCCCGTGCATCCCTTCTCTCCCCGGAGGCCTCATGTCCGTCCTCGACCGCAGCGCGATCATCGCGCCGGCGAGCTTCAACCGCTGGCTCATCCCGCCGGCGGCGCTCGCCATCCATCTGTGCATCGGCCAGGTCTATGCGTTCAGCGTGTTCAAGACCCCGTTCCAGAGTCACTTCGGCGTCGGCGAGGTCGCCGTCGGCTGGATCTTCTCCCTCGCCATCGCCATGCTCGGCATCTCCTCCGCCATCGCCGGCACCTGGGTGGAGCGGGTGGGGCCGCGGATGGCGATGGTCGCCGCCGGCGGCTTCTGGGTGCTCGGCTTCCTCGTCTCGGCGATCGGCATCGCGACCGGTCAGCTGTGGCTGGTGTATCTCGGCTACGGCGTGATCGGCGGCATCGGCCTGGGCATCGGCTACATCGCCCCGGTCTCCACCCTCATGAAGTGGTTCCCCGACCGCCCCGGGCTCTCCACCGGCCTCGCGATCATGGGCTTCGGCGGCGGCGCGCTCATCGCCAGCCCGGCCTCGAACAAGCTGATGGCGCTGTTCGGCGGCGGCGTGGATCCCTCGCACCTGGTCGCGGGGCTCACCCCCACCTTCCTCACGCTCGCCGGCTGCTACCTGCTGGCGATCGCGCTGGGCGCCTATGTGATCCGCCTGCCCCACCCGGACTGGGCGCCGAAGGGCTTCGACCCCCGCAGCGCCACCTCGAAGGCGGCGCAGACAACGGGCTCGGTCTCGGCGAAGCAGGCCATCCGCACCCCGCAGTTCTGGCTGCTGTGGATCGTGCTGTTCACCAACGTGACGGCCGGCATCGGCATCCTCGAGAACGCCGCCCCGATGGTCTCGGACGGCTTCGGCATCGCCGCCGCCGCGGCAGCCGGCTTCGTGGGCCTGCTGTCCCTGGCGAACATGGCCGGACGCTTCGTGTGGTCCACGACCTCGGACTACCTGGGTCGCAAGCTCAACTACGCGCTGTACCTCAGCATCGGCGCCATCCTGTACGTGGTCCTCGCGACCGTCGGCTCCGCATCGCTCGCGATCTTCGTGCTCTCGGCGCTCGTGATCATCTCCTTCTACGGCGGCGGCTTCTCCACCGTTCCCGCGTACCTGAAGGATCTGTTCGGCGTCTACCAGGTCGGCGCCATCCATGGCCGGCTGCTCACGGCCTGGGCGGCCGCCGGCATCGCCGGACCGCTGCTGGTCAACAGCATCGTCGAGTCGCAGGCCGCCGCCGGCCACTCCGGGATGGACCTGTACAAGCTCTCGATGTGGCTGATGGCGGGCATCCTCGCCGTCGGCTTCGTCGCGAACCTGCTGATCCGTGCGGTCAAGCCCTCGCACTTCGAGGACGAGGCCGTGGTGGCGCAGAAGAAGGAGGCCGACCGCGCCGGCGCCCATGAGGCGATCAGCAGCAACGGCGGCGCCGAGGCGCAGGCGAAGGCCGGGGCGACCCACACAGCGGCCGCCGGCGTGCTCGCCGTGCTCGTGGTCGCCGCCCTCGCCTACGGCCTGGTCGAGACCGCGATCCGCGCCGTGGCCCTGTTCACCGCCTGATCCCGGGAGGCCGAGGGGTCCGCGTCCCGACCACTCGTTCCGCGCCACGGCTCGTGGTACCCGGCAGGCCCTGCGGCGTGCTTGTATTGCCGGACCTGCCCCGTCACCACCCGGAGGTCACCATGGGACGCGAGATCGGCACCACGGAGTACACCCGTTCCCAGCGCACCCGCTATCGCCGGGAGCTGCGTCGGAACCTCGACCTGTTCGAGACCTTCCTGGACACGGCGGAGTTCGTCGACGAAGGAACCGTCGGCGTCGAGCTGGAGATGAACCTCGCCGAGTCCGACGGGATGGCGCCCGCGCTGCTGGTGGACACGATCCTGGAGGATCTGGACGACGAGGACTTCGTCCACGAGATCGGCCGCTTCAATCTCGAGGCGAACCTTCCGGTGTCCCATCCCACCGGCGCCGGCCTGCGCGATCTGGAGACCGAGCTGGGCGAGAAGATGGAGCGCGCCGACGCGGCCGCGCAGCGCCACGGCGCCCGGGTGATCCCGATCGGCCACCTCCCCACCATCACCGAGGAGCTGTTCACGGACGACGAGTGGCGGGCGCCGGGAGCCCGCTACGAGGCGCTCGAGAACTCGGTCATGGTGGCCCGCGGCGAGGAGATCAACCTCCGCATCGACGGCGAGGGCAGAGGGCTGGACACCACCTTCGACTCGATCGCCCCGGAATCCGCCTGCACGTCGATGCAGCTGCACCTGCAGGTCCCGCCCGAGCAGTTCGCCGCCGCGTGGAACGCCGCGCAGGCGATCGCCGGACCGCAGGTGGCCCTCGCCGCGAACTCGCCGTTCCTGCTGGGCAAGCGGCTGTGGCACGAGACCCGCATCCCCACGTTCGTGCAGGCGCTGGACACCCGACCGCCCGAGCTCGCCACCCAGGGCGTGCGCCCGCGGGTGTGGTTCGGCGAACGCTGGATCACCTCGATGTTCGACCTCTTCGAGGAGAACGTGCGGCTGTTCCCGGCGCTGATCCCGGAGTCGCGGGACATGGCCGAGGAGCCGCTGCTCACCGAGGGTTCCTCCCCGCGCCTGCACGAGCTGATGCTCCACAACGGCACCGTGTGGCGCTGGAACCGCCCGATCTACGATCCCGGCACCGACGTCCCGCACCTGCGGCTGGAGAACCGGATCCTGCCGGCGGGGCCGACGGCGGCGGACATGGCCGCCAACGCCGCCTTCTTCTACGGGATCCTCCACTCGCTGGTGCACGAGCGGCGCCCGCTGTGGTCGCGGATGAGCTTCGAGCAGGCCGACGAGTCCTTCCAGCAGTGCGCCCGCTGGGGCCTCGAAGCCCGGGTGCGCTGGCCGAAGGTGGGTCGGGTGCGCGTGGCCGATCTGCTCCGTGAGCAGCTGATCCCGCAGGCCATGGACGGGCTGAAGGAGCTCGGGGCCGATGCGGACGTCGCCGAGCACTACGGGAACCTCCTCATCGAGCGCACCCGCACCGGGCGCAACGGCGCGAGGTGGCAGATCGACACCGTCACCTCCCTCGAGCTGCGCGGCGCGAGCCGCCCCGAGGCGCTCGCGGAGATGACGCGGCTGTACCGGGAGGGCGTGGACTCCGGGAAGCCGGTGCACGACTGGCCGGTGCCGGCGCGCCAGCGTCGCTGAGACCCGGCACTCTGCCGGTCGAACCCTGTCGTTCGACTCCTGAGACGACGGTCTCGTATCGCGGATGCGGTCGTACTCTTCGGAGATGACCACCCCTGCCCCGAACCTCACCTCCTCGGACCGCACGCCGACGCCGACGACGACGAAGGAGGACCGCTCCGCGCGCATCGCGGTGACCGTCTTCCCGGTCCTCATCCTCGCCGCTGCCGTCTTCGCCTTCTTCGTGCCCGCCGCCGGCCAGTCGATCGCGCCGTTCACGAGCATCTTCCTCGGCGTCATCATGTTCGCGATGGGCCTGACCCTCACGATCCCCGACTTCGGGCTCGTGGCGCGCCGCCCCCTGCCGGTGCTGATCGGTGTCGTCGCCCAGTTCGTGATCATGCCGCTGGTGGGCCTGGGCGTCTCGGTGCTCCTGCAGCTCCCGCCGGAGCTCGCCGTCGGCGTGATCCTGGTGGGCTGCGCCCCGGGCGGCACCAGCTCGAACGTCATCACGTACCTCTCCAAGGCCGATACCGCGCTGTCGGTCACGATGACCTCGATCTCCACCCTGCTCGCGCCGATCTTCACCCCGCTGCTCACCCTGTGGCTGGCCGGCTCGTACCTGCCGATCGCCGCCGGTGACATGGCGATGTCGATCGTGAAGATGGTGCTGGTGCCCGTGATCGCCGGCATCGTGATCCGTCTGCTGCTGGGAAGGATCGTGGACCGCATCATGCCTGCTCTGCCCTGGGTCAGCGTCGCGGGCATCTCCCTCGTGGTCGTGGCCGTGGTCAGCGGCTCCACCGAGGCGATCGTCTCCGCCGGCGCCCTGGTGCTGCTCGCCGTGGTGCTGCACAACGGGATCGGCTATCTCGCCGGCTACTGGCTCGCCCGCCTGCTGAGGCAGGGCGAGCGCGCAGCCCGCACCACCTCGATCGAGGTCGGCATGCAGAACTCCGGTCTGGCCGCGACGCTCGCGGCGAGCGCCTTCAGCCCCGCCGCGGCCCTGCCCGGCGCGATCTTCTCGATCTGGCACAACCTCTCCGGCGCCATGTTGGCGATGTACTACCGGCGCAGCTCCGACACGCATCCGGTGGATGCCGCCTGACCTGTGCCACACCACCGTCTCCGGACGGAACGGACGAAGCCCGGCGCTCCGCTGCTGCGGAGCACCGGGCCTCGTCGGTGCTGGGTGGGGTCAGCGGGAACGCGGAGGGCCGTCACCCGGGATCTCCGCACGGGCGCTTCCCGTGCGGGCCGGCAGGCTCCCTCGACCTGTGCCGCCGTCGGCCTCGTCGGCGTCCTCGTATGGATCGCGCATGACGGGGACCTCGTCCACCGCCTCGGGTTCGACCACCACCTCGTCGGTGTCGTACTCCTCGTCGTCTTCGCGACGCTCGTACTCCTCCGGAGGCAGCACCTGCTTCCAGTTCCTGGTGCGCATCTTCGGCAGCTCGCCGGCATCCTCCTGCAGGGCTCTGTACAGCGCATACATCTGGAAGAAGCCCATGATGAAGAACGGCAGGCCGACGAGGATGATCGTCGATTGGAGCGCCTCGAGGCCGTTGGAGCCCGAGAACACCAGCAGCGTCGCGGTGATCAGTCCGATCGCCAGGCCCCAGAAGATGCGCTGGCCCAGCGGGTTGTAGTCCTCGTGGCCGTTGGCCATGGAATCCGTGACCAGTGCGGCGGAGTCCACCGAGGTCACGAAGAAGATGATCACCAGGATGATGGCGACGACGGAGACGAAGAACGCCGCCGGGTAGTGACCGAGGAAGGCGAACAGGGCGCCCGGGATGTCCCCCTGGGTGACCACCGTATCGACCAGGCCGCCCTCACCGTTGAGCTCGATGTTGAAGGCCGAGAAGCCGAAGATCCCGAACCAGACCACCGAGAAGGCGGACGGGACGGCGAGCACACCGGAGACGAACTGGCGGATCGTGCGGCCCTTGGAGATGCGGGCGATGAAGATGCCCACGAACGGCGACCAGGTGATGGTCCACGCCCAGTAGAAGACCGTCCAGGTGTTCTGCCAGCCGGTGTTCGCGAAGGTGTCGTTCCACAGGGCCAGTTCGGGCAGGTTCACGATATAGCTGCCGAAGGACTCGAAGGTGCCCTTGAGCACGAAGAGAGTGGATCCCCCGGCGACCAGCACGAACAGCAGCAGCAGCACGGCGGCGACGATGTTGATGTTCGACAGGACCTTGATGCCCTTGTCGAGTCCGAGAGACACGGAGATCAGGGCAAGACCGCACACCACGGCGATGATGATGAGCTGCCAGCCGGAGGTCTCCGGCATGCCGAACAGCTGGTTGAGCCCCCCGTTGATCTGCAGGGTGCCCAGGCCGATGGAGACGGCGATGCCGAACACGGTGCCGACGATCGCGACGATGTCGATGACCTTGCCGACCGGGCCGTGGATGCCCTCGCCGAGGATCGGCTGGAAGATCGAGCTGACGCGAGGCGGCAGGTTGCGCTTGTGGATGAAGTACGCGAAGCACAGTGCCGGGAGGGTGAAGATCGTCCAGGTGTGCAGCGTGAAGTGGTAGTAGGTGAAGTTCATGGCATCTTTGGCGGCTTCTACGGAGCCGGCCTCGATACCGAGCGAGGCGCCGCGCGGAGGGTCACCGAAATGGCTGATCGGTTCGGCGACGCCCCAGAACATGAGGATCGAGCCGATGCCGGCGGCGAACAGCATGGCGAACCAGGCGGCGCCGGAATGCTCCGGCGGCTCCTCGTCGGGGCCCAGCTTCACGCGGCCGAAGCGGCCCACGGCGATGAAGATCAGGAACGCGAGGAACATCGTCACGCCGAGGATGTAGAACCAGCCGAGGTTCGTCAGCAGCCAGTCCGATGCCACGGACACCGCGGCGTTCAGCGGCTCGGTGAAGGCGATCGTCCCGATCACGAAGGCGATGATGATCGCCGCCGATCCGAAGAAGATCACCGGCGATGTACGCAGGTGCAGCGCGTCATGCAATCGATTCAACATCGTTCTCGACTCCTCGTCGTCGTCACGCGGTGTGGTGCACGGCGTGCACCACACGGCGGCGCGTCATCTCGAGCGGCGGTACGTACGGAGAGTCTCCCACGTCACATACCTGCCGGGGGGCGATTCATTCGGTACGTCGTCCCGTGCCTGCCTGCGTGCGGAGTGAAAGGGTCCGCCCGCCGCTCTGGTCCGGCACCACTCCCCTGCGGGCGGTCGGCCACGTCCGGCTCGCGGGGACACCTCCCCATCGCGCCAGGGCCGCGCCCCCGTGTTGACTGTCCTCGCACCCATGGCAGAGGATCCTGCTCCGCCCCGGACCGAGCCCAGGAGGCCGACGATGCCCGCACCCCAGCACCTTCCGCCGGTTCCGCGCACGGCCCTCTGAGCAGATGCACCCTGCCTACGCCCTCGGACCCCGGATCCGGCGCTTCCGGCCGTCGATCCACCTCTCGCACGCCGTCCCGCTCCTGGGGTGCGGACCATCGCTGGGGATCATCTGCATCGTCAGCGGCCTGCTGATCTCGGACGTGGGGTTCGCGGGATTCGGCGTGCTGCTGCTGGTCGCCTTCCCGCCGATCATCGCGGCGCTGGCGACATTCCACTGGTCCGCCTATCTGGACCTGCACGAGAGGGGACTCGTCGTGGGGCGCTCCGTCATCGGCAGGGTGCGGCCGATGTGGTACTCCGAGATCGACCCCTCCACGATCCGGGTGTTCACCAAGATCGACGAGGTCCGGGGGCCCCACCGGTCCCAGATCCTGGCGAACTGGCACTTCACCGGCGGGGCGGATCTCGCGGTGACCTTCCTGGGCCCGCATCTCGCGACAGAGCTGGGCCCGCAGGCTCGCCGCCCCCAGCCTGGGAAGGGCATCGTGCTGTTCGGCTCGCGGGACGCCGTGGAGATCGCCGAGCAGATCCGAGCGGGGCTCGAGCGCGGAGGCTGCCCGCCTCACCTGGCACGCTGGCCACAGCGCTTCGGGATCGAGCGCGTGGAGGGTCCTCACCACCGGGCCGTACAGCAGATCCCTGGCATGGAGCCCACCTGGAAGCCGCCCTACGATGTCTGAGACCTCCGCCCTCGGCTCGAGGATCCGGCGCTGTCGACCGTCGGTGCATCTCTCGCATGCGCTCCCCTACCTGGGCTGCATCCCCGCCGTCCTCGTACTCATGTCCCTCGGGAGCGTGCTCCTCGGTGACGGCGGAGAGGTCGGGACCCTCCTCCTCGTGGCCGTGGCCTACCTGGTGTTCACCGGGTTCGTGTGCGCGGTGCAGTGGTCCGCCTACCTGGACCTGCACGAGAAGGGTCTCGTCGTGGGCCGCTCCGTCCTGGGCCGGCGCCGACCGATGCGCTACACCGAGCTCGACCCCACCACCCTCAGGGTGTTCTCCGGGATCGACACCGTGCGCGGCGGCCTCCACGCCCCGATCTGGGCGAACTGGCACATCACCGGGGGCGCCGACCTGGCGGTGACCTTCCTGGGGCCGCGCAGGGGCAGGAGACTTCCTCCGGTGCCACGGCCGCCGGCGCCCGGGAACGGCATCGTCCTGTTCGGTGCACGGGATGCCGCGCAGATCGCCGCGGAGATCCGGACGGGTCTGGAACGCGAAGGGTGCCCTCCGCACCTGGCCCGCTGGTCGGAGCAGCTCGGCATCGAGGCCCTGACGGGCACCTCCGCCGATGCCCAGGAGCAGATCCCCGGCATGCGCGCCCACCGGACGTCCTGACGCCGCGCCCTGATCCTGCGCCTGGATCTCGCGTCCTGACCCGTGTCGCGCCCGGCCGAACCGGTGCCCTCACCGGGCAGTTCTCCCCATCGCCGTCCGCTCCACGCCCGCTTACGGTGATTCCACACGCGGCGCAGGAGCTCCGCTTCCGACGACGCACCTCAACGTGCCCCCGACCCGGAGGTCATCAGCATGAACACCCCCTTTGGCATCCCGAGCACACGGCAGAGGACGAGCCGCACGCCCCTGGTCGTCGCCCTCGGCTGTGGCTGCGCGCTCCTCGCGATGCTCGTGCTCGTCGGCGGTGGAACCGGAATCTACTTCCTGGCCCAGGGGCCGGACGATGCGCCGCCGACCTCCACGCAGGAGCCGACCGACGATCCCGCCGAGGATCCGACGGGTGAGCCCACTGATGACCCTACCGATGACCCGACGCTCGAGCCCACCGCGGATCCCGCCGACGGCGCCCTCGTGACGCTGTCGGCCTCGGGCACCGGAGAAGGGACCACGCTCGACGCCGACGGGGAGAAGCTGACCTCGAAGAACGGGAAGTTCGTGGGCACCACCGTCACCATCGAAAACGAGGGAGACGAGACGATCGGCCTGGACCTCGACAACTTCCTCTTCCACGGCGACGACGGCTCGACCTATGAGTTGCGCTACGGGGCCTTCTCCACCAGTGGCCCGCAGATCGCCCCCGGGGAGACGGCCACGGCGGATGTCTACGTCGACGTCAGCGAGGACACCGTGCTGGAGTCCGTGAGCTACTCCGACCCCGTCGGCACCGGCGGCGAAGCCATCGAGCTCCCGCTCACCTGAACCTCGGCCGGGGGAACGGCACGGATCACGAGCGTCGCGAAGACCGCGATCGTCGCGGCCACCGCGAGCACCGTCACCCCGGCCACCAGCGGTTCGCTGCGCAGCAGCTGCGGGATCAGGCGCGTCGGCACCAGAGCCGCGAAGGCGAAGGCTGTGAGGGTGCCGAGGTAGGAACCGACCATGAAGCCGCGATGGGTGGGGACGTTCCCCCGGCGGATCGCGGCGATCGCGAGCACCATGCACAGCAGCGTCCAGAGCGACAGCCCGTGCAGCCAGGAGAAGCCGTCCGGCATGATGCCGAAGCTCGAACCGCACACGACCAGCATCGCCACCACCCAGGTGGTGCCGAGCATCCGGTGGGCCCGGTCGCGCCGCCGTCGCAGGATCTGCAGCGGACCCAGCAGGAGCACGTACAGGGCCGCGAGGGCATGCACGAAGATGACCGATGTGAAGGCGTCCATGGCACGCACGATAGTGTGACTATCCATAGCGGCGCCATCAAGATAGTCACCGGTCGTCGCGCTATCCAGACGTCGCACCATCCAGAACGACGGAAGTGCACGGATGCACGGACGCACCTGTGCGCCGGTGCACGAGAGGGGGCCCGGATGCTGCTGCATGAGCTGTCGGTCGCGAGCGGATGCAGCGCGGCCTCGATCAAGTACTACCGACGCGAGGGGTTGCTGCCCGCCGGCGAGCGCCTCACCGCCACTCGGCAGGAGTACGGGCCGGCTCATCTGGAGCGGCTCCAGCTGATCCAGGTCCTGCGGGAGATCGCCGACGCCCCGATAGCGCGGATCCGCCGTCTCACCCAGCTGCTCGATGATCCGGAGGCGCCCGTGATCCGCGCGCTCGAGGAGGCCCAGGCGATCGCGCTGGGTGCCGCTCCGGGCGCCGCGGAGGCGGAGGGCGACGAGGCCGGGTCGGCGAGGCCGGAGCATCCGTCGGTCGCGACGCTCCTGGACCGGCTGGACTGGCCGGACGTCGACTCGGTGCCGCGCCGCGCGCTGGATGACCTGCTGCACACGCTCGAGGGCTGGGAGATGCCCGCCGATCCGGACACCCTGCAGCGCTATGCGGTGCCGATGGCGGCGATCGCGCGCAGGGAGGTGGACTTCCTCCGCGACGGGGACGGGGGCGGGGACGAGGACGCCCCTCCCCCGTCGGACGACGTCATCGTGCTGCGCGCGGTGGCCGGCACGATCGCGTTCGACCGATTGGTCCAGGTGCTGCGCGCCCTCGGGCACACGTCGCTGAGTGTGCAGGCCAGCGCGACTCCCAGCGAATGACCAGCGCCAACGCAGAGCTTTTTCCGGGAGGGCGTGTGTACTCGTCTCAACGCGTCACCGGAGGAACCGCCGACTGAGGAGGAAGCGGAACTCCAGTATTCCGGGGACGCGGGGGAAAGGGATGGCCCCGGCTCGTGGGGACGAGCCGGGGCACTTTCTCGTCCGGGCCCATCGCCCGACGCACAGGCTCACCGCCCGCACCGCTCAGCGTCGTTCGGCGCCGTCCCGCCCCGCTCAGCGTCGTTCGGCTTCGTTCAGTGCTTCGCAGAGCGACTCAGTGCCGCAGATCGATCCCGAACACACGGCGGATCTGCGCCACGGCGTGCCGGGTGAAGCGACGATCCGAGGGCGTCGAGGCGAAGGGCACCAGCAGACCGGGGTGATCCGGATGCGTCACCCGTCCATGGGTCGACCCGGGGGTGACCACGAAGCCCGCAGACTCCATCCGTCGCAGCAGCTCGCGGCGCGAGGTGGGGTGCCGGGTTCCCTTCCCGCCACGAGCGCTCGGCCCGGCGGCGTCCTCGGCGATGTCGAGTGCCGGCTCGTAGTCGTCGGGGCGCACCGAGAGCGCGTACCGCGCGGAGAAGGCACCGATCACGGCGTTGTCCGCCCGTCGCACCTGCACCACGAGGGGGCCGCGCAGGAAGTGGTCGCTCGCGCCGGCGTCCGCCGTCCAGGCATCCTCCGGATCGGCGACGACCTCCACGATCTGCGCGGTGGTCAGGCCGGCGATGCCCACGGCGCGGATCTCCTCGTCGATGACCCGCAACGGGCGAGGCAGCGGGCGGGGATCCTCGGGGGCGAGGGTATGCACGGCGTCCGGCGGCGGGGCCGCGGGCGACCGGGGCGGGTCGAGGCGCCGGGTCCCACGATGCGGCAGAACGTCGGACGGAGACCCCTGCGGCTCAGATCGCCGAGACTGTCCAGATCGCTCCGCCGGTTCCGAGGGCCCCGAGGATCCGGAGCGGCCAGTGCGGCCTGGGGACGGTTCGGAGACGGGCGGAGAGGAGCGCCGGCCGGTGGCGGTCCAATCGACGGGACGCACCGAACGCGCAGGGTCGGTGCGCCCGCCCAGGAGGCGGGGCGTCGGCGGGCCCGGGGTCGACGAGGCCGACGGGGCCGACGGGGCGGGAGGGGCTGAGGGGGTCGAGGTCTCGGCTCGAGCGGCCTGCTGACGATCCGCGCGGGCCCGAGGGGCCGGCATGCGCTTCTTCGTCGAGCCCATCGCTCCTCCTGTTCCGTCCCCGTCGTTCCGTCAGCCGTCTGCGCGGCTCATTCTCCGGTCATGCCCCGGCCGCGTCCCGGGGTGTCCGCGAACCGCCCTCAGACAGTCCCCGGACCGTCCTCGGGCAGTCCCCGGGCCGTCCGCTGAGTGCCCTCGATGGTGTCACGTGCCAGGGACGTCCAGTACCTTTGCGGCCGTCCGTATCGCTCCATCCGTGAGGTCCTGCGTGTCCAACAGCGCCACCACTCGTCGTCCGTCCCGCGTTCGTCTCGCCGGGGCCCTGTTCGCGATCGCCGCGCTCGCGGCGGGCTGCAGCGATGCCGGGGACCCCGAGCAGGCCGACGCCCCCGCCGCCTCCGAGGCCTCCGATGCGGGCGGCTCCTCCGCCGCCGGCGCGTCCGACGGCGGCACCTCGCAGGAGGGTGCCGCATCCGACGGCGGCGGCGAGGACGCGGTGGTCACGGGCAGCTCCGACGGCGGCGGCAAGTCCTCGGCCGCCGTGCCCCAGGAGCCGTTCGCGGTGACGCCGGCGCCGGACGGCTTCGAGCCGCCGGATCCCTGCTCCGGCGAGGGCGCCTACTTCGCCGAGGTGGGTGGCGGCGCCGCGTCCCCTGATCTCCCGAAGCGCGGCGGCGAGACCCTCGCGATCGAGGCCACGGGCATCTCGGGCGACAGCGCCCAGCTCACCGCGACCCTCGGCGAGGGGAAGCCCCGCCCGATCGAGGACATCACGCTCGGGGAGACGGCCACCCTGGAGGGATGGACCATCTCGGTGACGAGCGTCTGCCAGGAGACCGATCAGGTCGAGTTCGACCTCATCAACTGAGGTCACCGGGCGCTGGGGGCAGTCGGCGCCGAGAGGCCGACCACGGGGACACGGGACGAGCGGACGACAGACGACTGGACAACGGGACAACGGGCTAGGGGCCCGGTCGTCCCGCTCCCTGCGGCACGGCATGATGGGACGATGACCTCCCCGCACCGCTTCGACCTCGACGCCATCGGGGCCGGCCTCCCCGTCGCGGAGGCCCGTGCGGAGCTTGAGGCGGCCGCCCGCACTGGCGCGATGGTGGTCACCGCGCCGCCCGGCACCGGGAAGACGACCCTCGTGCCGCCCCTGGTCGCGAACCTCGCCGAGGGTCTCACCCTGGTCACGCAGCCGCGACGCGTCGCCGTGCGCGCAGCTGCCCGCCGCGTCGCAGGCCTGGACGGCACCGAGCTGGGCGGACCGGTCGGCTTCACGGTGCGAGGGCAGCGACAGGTGGGCCGCTCGACCCGCCTGGAGATGATCACCCCCGGGGTGCTGCTGCGTCGTCTGCTCGCCGATCCCGCCCTGCCGGGCGTCTCCGCGGTGGTGCTCGACGAGGTCCACGAGCGCTCGCTGGAGACGGACCTGCTGCTGGGGATGCTCGCCGAGGTGCGCCAGCTGCGCGAGGACCTGCTGGTCGGAGCGATGTCCGCGACCCTCGACGCGGGAGCGGTCTCCGCCCTGCTCGACGGCGCACCGATCGTGGACGTGCCCAGCGCGCTGCATCCCCTCACGGTGGACTACGCCCCCTCTCCCGCCCCGCGCCTCGATGCCCGCGGCATCACCCGCGAGTATCTCGACCATCTCGCCCGGACCGCGGCCCGCGCCCAGCGGGAGGCGGGCTGCGACGCCCTGGTGTTCGTGCCCGGGGCCCGCGAGGTCGACGAGGTCGTCGCCCGCCTGCAGGGGCTGGTGGGCGGCGTGGCCGGAGGCCGCGACAGAACCGGCGGCCGCGAGGGATCCAGCAGCCAGGACGTCGAGGTGCTCGCCCTCCACGGCCGTCTCCCCGCCGCCCAGCAGGACCGGGCGACCGGCGGGCGTCGGCCCGGGGAGAGCCCGCGGATCGTGGTGTCGACCTCGATCGCGGAGAGCTCGCTGACCGTGCCGGGCGTGCACCTGGTGGTCGACGCCGGGCTCTCGCGCGAGGTGCGCCGGGACCGCGGCCGGGACATGTCGGGCCTGGTCACGGTCAGCGCCTCGCGCGCCGCGGCGGATCAGCGGGCCGGCCGTGCCGCGCGTCAAGGTCCTGGCCGGGCGGTGCGGGTGTTCGCGCCGTCGGATCTCGCCGGGATGCCCGCCCAGTCGGCCCCGGACATCACGAGCGTCGACCTCACCGACGCGGCCCTGTGGCTCGCCTGCTGGGGAACCCCGCGGGGCGAGGGCCTGGCCCTGCTCACGCCTCCTCCCCGCGCCGAGATCACCGCCGCCGACCGGACCCTGCGGGCCCTGTCCCTGGTCGACGACGCGGGCCTGCCCACGGAGTCCGGGACCCGTGTGGCGCGGATGCCGATCGGGGTGCGCGAGGCCCGAGCCCTCGTCGACGGGGCCCGCGGACTGCCCGGTCGCGACGGTGCCCGCCGGGCGGCGGAGGTCGTCGCCGCCGTCTCCGACGACCACCGTCCCGTCGGCGCCGATCTTCCCCGCCTGCTGCAGGATCTCCGATCGGGTCGTGCGCCCGGCACGGAGCGCTGGGCCCGGGAGCGGGACCGTCTGGCCCGCATCGCGCGCGATGCCGTCGGCGGGGCACCGGCCGGGACGAAGCGCGTGACCTCCCCGGACGCCGCCGAGCAGGCGGGCGCGATCCTCGCCCTGGCCCGTCCCGAGCGCATCGCCCGGCGCACGGCCGACGGCTCCCGCTCCTATCTGCTCGCCTCGGGCACCCGGGCCGCCCTCCCGGAGAGCAGCGGACTCCTGGGAGCGGACTGGCTCGCGGTCTGGGAGGTGCAGCGGGCCGATGGTCGTGCGGCCGACGGCACCGGCGCCGTGATCCGCACGGCCGCCCCGCTGTCCGAGGAGGATGCCTTCCTCGCCGGGGCAGAGCTGCTGGCCGACGAACGCACCGCCGTGCTGGAGAACGGGACCGTGCGGGCGAGGGAGCGGCGCGCGCTCGGGGCGATCGAGCTGGCCTCGACCCCTGTCCGTGCCACGAAGCAGGACACCGTGCCCGCGGTCCTCGCTCACGTGCGATCCCGCGGGCTGGCCGCCCTGTCGGCGAACGACGCGGCACGATCGCTGCGGGCCCGCCTGGCCCTGGTGCGCCGCGAGCTCGGGGACCCGTGGCCCGCGATGGATGAGGATTCGCTGCTCGCGACCCTGGAGACGTGGCTGGCGCCGCAGGTCTCGGCCCGCACCACCCAGCTGTCCTCGGTCGACGTGACCGGCGGGCTGCGCCACCTGCTGCCCTGGCCCGAGGCGTCCGAGCTCGATGCCCTGGTGCCTCAGCGCCTCGCGGTGGCGTCGGGCTCGAGCGCACGCATCGACTATCCGCAGCCGGACGCCGAGGACGGCCGCCCCGTGGTCGCCGTGAAGCTGCAGGAGCTGTTCGGGTTCGCCGAGACCCCGCGCCTGGTGCGAGGCCGGGTGCCGGTGCTGTTCCACCTGCTCTCTCCCGCTCGGCAACCGCTCGCGATCACCGATGACCTGCGATCCTTCTGGGACGGCCCCTACCAGGATGTGCGCAAGCAGATGCGCGGCCGCTACCCCAAGCACCCCTGGCCGGAGGATCCGTGGACCGCGCCGGCCACCTCCCGCACGAAGCGGGCGATGGGGCGCGCATAGGATCCGTCCATGCGCTCACTGTCGACCGTTCCGCGTGCTGCCCAGCATCTCGCCGTCGTGTGCATGGCGATGCTGGCCGTCGGCTGCGGCGGCTTGCGGGGCGAAGAGGTCACCGTGAGCCTCTACTTCGGCTTGGAGAGTCCAACGATCCGCGTGGATCGGGACACCTACTCGAGCATCGTGGAGTGTCTGCAGAAGGCCGACGACGATCCGTCGGCGGCGCCCACGGGCATGGGGATCCCAGCGTTCTTGATCGAGGCCGACGAGGTCAGCTACGTCATCGAGCACTCCCAGACGCTGCGTGACGGCGAGGTTGTCATCATCGGGTGCGAGGACTCCTTCGCCCAGCTCCGCAGCGAGGCAGAGGGTCAGCTCGAGGAACGGGAACTGGGGTACCTCGACGAGGCGAGCTGACTCTCAGCTGGCGGCCGTCCCCTGCGTGGCGGTGATCACCGCGGCCATGTCGTCGATGATCTGCCGGACCGCCGCCGTCGCCGGGCTGTCGACGTGCAGCTCTGTGATCGTGCGGTCGAGCTCCCGCCTGCTCACGCCCGGGATGTCGTTCTTGAGGATGCGGTGTGCGATCTTGAGGGCGCGCAGCATCTCGAGCAGGATCGCGTCCTGCAGACTCCTGCGTGCCGGATCGGTGAGCGCGGCGACCAGTCGGGTACGCAGCTCCTCCTCGGTCGAGGAGTCCTGGGTGGGCCAGCTGGTCAGGAACCAGCCGTCCTTGCGCTCGATCGCGCCGGCGGCGGCCCAGCCCACTCCGATCACCTCGGTGAGGTCCATCCAGCGGTGGCCGATCACGGACTTGATCCGCTTGCCGTCGAGCTCGGTGAGGGCGCCGAGAGCCTGGTCGAGCTCGGCGATGTCGAGGGAGGCGGTGTCGACCACCTCGACGTGCGGGTTCCGACCCTCGTCCAGGGAGACCTTCTCCCGCAGGGTGAGCTCGACGACGGCTGCCGCCGCGAGCGCCTGCTTCCGGAACTGTGTGGAGTCCTGGCGGCCGGCGTCGTTGGTCAGCAGCAGGAAGAGCTCTGCGGGGATCGTCGAGGTCGTCATCGCTCCAGTGTGGCCGCGGGCGCCCTCCGAGTGGCATCCGCCGATCGTCGAGGGCCACCCCACCCTCGGGCAGGGTCCAGGCGGCCCTGGCACCATGGATCCCATGCGCCTGCTCTCCACCCCCTCCCGTCTCTACCGCGTGCTCGCCTTCGCAGAGATGGTCACCTGGACCCTGCTGATCGTGGGCATGCTCCTGAAGTACGTGCTGGACGTGACCGATGTGCTGGTGCGCATCGGCGGCGGTCTGCACGGTTTCACCTTCCTCTGCTATCTCGTGGTGACGGTGCTGGTCGCGATCGATCAGCGCTGGAGGCTGCGGGATGTGGTGCTCGGCATCGGCTCTGCGGTGATCCCGTTCATGACGGTCCCCTTCGAGCGCTCGGCGATGCGCCGCGGTCTGCTCGGCGACTCCTGGCGGCTGCGTGCAGAGCCGGGACGAAACGGGCTGGAGAAGGTCGTCTCCCTCGCGCTGCGCCGCCCGATCCCGGCCGGGCTGATCGCGATCGTCGCGGTAGCGATCGTGTTCTCCGTGCTGCTGTCGCTGGGCCCGCCCACGCAGTGGTTCTCCTGACCCTGAGCAGCCGCTTCTGATCCGGAGCACGCTCGTCTGATCCGGAGTGCCGTCTCCTGATCCGGGGCGCTCTCAGCGTCTCCGGCGCGGCGGGATGATCGGATCGATCCGCACCATCTCGCCGCCGCGCAGGTGGAGCCTGCTGATCTCCACCACCGGGGTGCGGGGCGCCAGGCGCGGCACGCGCGGCTGATCGGGCTCCGGGGGCAGCGCCTCTCCGAAGCACACGCCGCAGTCCTGCACGGCGAGCGCCTGCGACCGCCGCGCCTCCCACATCACCTGGGCCTCCTGCGAGGCTCGGATCCACGGGCCGCCGAGGGGCCTGCAGGGCCCCTCGCCGTCGCGTCCGTGCAGCGGGCACTGCGCGGGCCGGGCCGTGACCAGCAGCTCGATACCCTCCAGGGCCGGCACCCGCGGATCGGAGCCGGTGGGGATCACGTCCAGCCCGGCCGGCCCGATCCGCAGCACCGCCGCCTGGCCGTGCTCCACCGCGATCAGCAGCGCCCGCTCGAGCGCCTGGTCCGGATGCGCGGCCAGCAGATCCTCCCGCACGGCGGCGGCCGGTTCGAACCAGTCACGGCGAGGGCCGACGAGAGCGCCGAGCGCCACCGGCCCGCCCCGGCGACGCAGAGCCCCGGCGACCACGGGCCGACGGAACCAGGTGCGCGTGGGCGGCTGCGGCGACCGCGGACGCCCGTCGACCGGGGCCCCGGCGAGCGCGCCCTCCCGGCTGGGCCGCGCCGGGCCATCCGCCGGCCGCACTCGTACCTCGAAGGGGCTCTCGCGCCCGCTGACATCGGCGACGACCATGCCATCGGGGGCGAGCGTGGGCAGCACGGGCCCGAGCGCCGGCAGCACCAGCCAGGTGTGCTCGAGCTCGAGCGGCGGCCTGGCCTGCAGCGTCGAGCGAACCGTCTCCACCGAGGGCGGGGTCGTGGGCTGCCTCCGCCGGAAGGCGACCTCGTCGGCGGCATCCGCGGCGTGCACAGAGTCGGCAGCGTCCATGGCGTGTGCGGCATCGGCGGCGTGCACTGCGCCGGCAGTGTGTGCGACATCGCCGGCGTCGCGCAGCAGCTGCGGGTCCGCGGACGCGGTGATCGGGCCGACGCCCGGCAGGTCCAGCTCGATCAGCTGGTCGCGCCAGGTGGCGGCAGGGGCAGCGGTCTCGTCCTCATGGTGCATTGATCGGCCTTCCGACGTGGCCCGTCCGGGCCTCCTGACCGGACGAGCGGGTGCTCTCCGGCCGGGTCTTCCTCGACGGGCACCGGGTTCGGTTCCGGTTGCCGCGCGGCCTCTGTCGAAGAAGTGCAGCCGCGTCTCGTGACCCGTCTGCGACAGTAGCGCCGGGTCCCGACAGACGACCCGGCATGCGCACCGCGATCCCTCCGCGCCTCGTAGACTCCGGGGGTGCGCTGCCATCATTTCGAGTCCGGGGAGTGCAGGTCGTGCACCCTCCTGGACCTCCCCCGCCCCCGTCAGCTCGCCGAGGGGCGCGAGCGCGTCGAATCGCTGCTCGCCCCGTATCTCGCGGCTGCCGACCAGCAAATGGAGAGCGCCGCCTGGCAGGAGCCGATCGTCGGCGCGGAGGCCGGCTTCCGCGCCCGCGGGAAGATGGCTGTGGGCGGCACCGCGCAGGAGCCGATTTTGGGCCTGCCCGGTCAGGCGCTCAGCGCGGATCTCTGCGACTGCCCGCTGTACCCCGGCGGGGTCGAGGAGGTCCTCGAGGGGGCGAAGGTGCTGATCCGTCGGGCGCAGGTCCCGCCGTATGACGTGACCCGCCGTCGCGGCGAGATCAAGAACGTCCTGGTCACCACCTCTCCCGATGGAGAGCATCTGCTGCGCCTGGTGCTGCGCAGCGAGAAGCCGCTGGGCCGGATCCGCGAGCACCTGCCCGCCCTGCTGACCGCGCACCCCTCTGTCGTCGCGGTCACAGCGAACATCCACCCCGACCACACCACGAGGGTCGAGGGCGAGCAGGAGATCCACCTCGCCGGCGCCGAGTCGATCGCCGTGCGCACCGGGGACGTCACCCTGTTCTCCCGCCCGCAGTCCTTCCTCCAGACGAACACGGAGGTGGCCGGCGACCTCTACCGGCAGGCCGCGGCCTGGATCGGAGAGATCCTGGACGAGGGTGCCGCTCCTTCGGCCACCGACACCCCTGCCGACGCTCCCGCCGGCGCCTCCGTCGACCTCGGCACGGCGCCCGCCCCGCGGATCTGGGACCTCTACTGCGGCCTGGGCGGCTTCGCCCTGCACATCGCGCGCGCTCTGCCCGCGGCCCGCGTCATCGGGGTCGAGGTCTCGGCGCAGGCGATCGACGGCGCCCGCGAGGCCTCGGCCGCGCAGAGCATCCCCGCGACCTTCCTCGCCGATGACGCGACCGCCTGGGCGATCCGGGAGGCCGCCGGTGAGGCCGGTCCGCCGGACGTCGTGGTCGTGAACCCACCCCGCCGCGGCATCGGCTCCGAGCTGGCCGCCTGGCTCGAGGGCTCGGGCGTGGCCGACGTGATCTATTCCAGCTGCAACCCGGCCACCCTTGCCGCCGACCTCGCGGCGATGCCCTCGCTGCGCATCACCGCCGGACGCTTCGTGGACATGTTCCCCCACACCGAGCACGCCGAGGTCATCGTGCGAGTGCGCCGCACCCCCACGACCTGACACAGTGGTCCACAACCCCGCCGACGAAGGAGCACGCCCCATGACATCCCCCGCCCCGACCCCCGAGTCCCAGCTGACCGAGGTCACCCGTACCGTCACGCCCGCCAAGAACGGGAACACCGTCTCCCTCGCGCAGACCTTCTCCGCGGATCCCGAGGAGCTGTGGTCGGCCCTGACCATCGGCTCCCACCTCGAGGTGTGGTTCGGACGGGCGAGCGGCGAGGCGGTCGAGGGCGGCACCTTCGAGCTGCCCGATATGGAGACCCGCGGCACCGTGCTCACCGCCGACGCCCCGCACCGGCTGCTCCTGACCTGGGAGATCGGTGCGAGCTCCAGCGAGATGGAGCTGCTGGTGACTCCGGTGGAGGACGCCGAGAGCACGACCGCGGATGCGGATGCGGATGCGGATGCGGATGCGGATGCGGATGCGGATGCGGCTGAGCCTGCTGCGACGGCCGACGCCGACTCCGGCACCGAGGCCGCGAGCCCCGCAGGCCCGCGCACCCGCTTCGAGCTGCGCCACACGGTCCCGGCCGACGCCCATTGGGCGACCTTCGGGCCCGCCGCGACCGGCTGCGGCTGGGACGGTGCGCTGTACGCGCTGGCCCTGCACCTCCAGGACCCGTCGGTCGATCTGATGGGAGATCTGGGCGCCTTCGCCGGCTCCCCCGAGGGCGCCGAGTTCACGCGCGCCACGGCCGACGCCTGGTACGAGGCGCACGCCGCCTCCGGGTCCGACAAGAAGCCGGCCCGCAAGGCGTCCGTGCGCACCGCCGCTTTCTACCTCGGCGAGGAGCCGGACCTGTCGTGACCAGCACGTCCCGCGCTCCCGGCGCCTCCACTGCGCCGCCCTCCGCCACCCGGCCGTCCGCCACCCAGCCCCCCGCCCCGTCGGCCGTGACCCTGCTGACCCTGGGCGGCACGATCTTCATGACCCAGGGCGCCGACGGCGGCCACGCCGCCCCGGATGCCGACGCCGGCGAGCGCCTGGCCAGCACCCTGATCGACGGGGTGGAGCTCACCGCGCATGAGATCGCGAACGTCTCCTCCTCCGATGTCCGGCCACGTCATCTGGCCGAGGTGCTTCAGCGGGCTCGGCAGGCGGTCGACGGCGGCGCCGACGGGGTGGTTCTCACCCACGGCACCGACACCCTCGAGGAGTCCGCGTTCTTCCTGAACAGGTACTGGGACCGCGAGGCGCCGCTGGTGCTCACCGGGGCGATGCGACCGGCGAGCGCCCTGGGAGCCGACGGCCCCGCCAATCTCCACGATGCCGTGCGCACGGCGTCGAACCCGTCGGCCCGAGGCGCCGGCGTGCTCGTGGTGTTCGACGCGCACGTGCATCTGGCAGACCAGGTCACAAAGGCCTCCTCGCGGTCGGTCTCGGCCTTCGCCTCCGCCCCGTCGGGCCCGCTCGCCCTCGTGGACGGCGCCGAGCTGCGGCTCCTGCAGGCCCTGCCGGAACGCGTCGCACGACTGTCCGCCGTGGCTCCCTCCGCGCACCTGCCGTCGGTCCCCACGCTCATGGCCGGGCTGGACGACGACTTCGAGCTGCTCGACCATCTGCCCTCCGGGTCCGTCACCGGGCTGGTGATCGCCGGGGTCGGGATGGGGCACGTCTCCCCCGCCGCGATGCCCCGCCTGCGCCGACTGCTGGAAGCAGGCGTGCCCGTGGTGGTCGCGACCCGCATCGCCTCCGGCGGCACCTCCACCCACCACTACGCCTATCCGGGCAGCGAGGTCGATCTGCTGGACGCCGGCGCGATCATGGCCGGCCTCCTGCCGCCCGCCAAGGCCCGCCTGCTGCTGCAGGGGCTGCTCGCCGAGGAGGCGCCCGCCGAGGCGATCCGCGCGGAGTTCTCGGCCTACGCGTCCTAGCGCGTTCTCTCAGCGGTTCCCCGCGCGCCCCGCTACTGTCGACGAGTGGATCTTCGCAGCGCAGCAGAACTCGCCATCGGCCTCGCCCGCCAGGCCGGCGACTTCGCCGTCGCCGAGCACGACAGCGCCCAGGTCGAGGCCAAGGGCGCCGGCTCGGACCTCGTCACCCATGTTGATCGCGAGGCGGAGCGGCGGATCGTCGCCGTGCTGCGCGAGCACTACCCCGAGCACGCGATCCTCGGCGAGGAGGAGGGCGAGCAGGGCGCCGGGTCCGGAGCACGCTACGGCTGGCTGATCGATCCGCTGGACGGCACCAACAACTACGTCCTCGGCCTGGACGTGTTCGGCGTGTGCATCACCCTGTGCGAGGGCGAGGAGCCGGTGATGGCGGTGGTGCACGACTCCCCGCGCCGCCGCACCTGCTGGGCGATCGCCGGGCAGGGCGCCTGGCTCTCCCACGGCGAGGCCGACGAGCCGCGCCGCCTGGACCTCGGCGCCGCCGATCCCCTGGACCGCACCACGATCGCCTTCACCCAGGGGTACGACACCGGGCACGACGACGCGCGGCGCAACGTCCTGTTCGCCGTCCTCGAACGCGGCACGAAGCGGGTGCTGCGCAGCTGGGCGCCGTCCTCGGACTGGGGACTGCTGGCCACCGGCCATCTCGGCGCGATGGTCGCCTATCGCAACGAGATCTGGGACCGCGTGGGTGGCACCCTGATCGCCGTCGAGTCCGGCGGTGAGCTGCGCACCGACCCCACCGGGGAGCTGATCGTGGTCGGGAAGCCGCAGACCGTGCGCGAGCTCGACGCCCTCCTCGGGGTCACCGTGCCAAGGACAGAGCCGGCTCGCGCAGGATCTCGCTGACCGCGGCGCCGTCGGCCTCGGGGAACTGCAGGCCCAGCAGGTGGGCGAAGGTCGCCGCCTCATCCGGGACGGTGCAGCGGGAGAACTTCCCGCCCTCGACGATGTCGGGCCCGACCATGGCGAACACAGCCTGGATGTCCTGCTCGGGCAGATGTCCGTGCTGACTGAGGAGGAAGGTGTAGTCGTCGTCGAAGCGCCCGTAGAGCGAGCGGCCCTCCCAGAGGTTCTGGAAGTTGGTGCCGCTGGTGCCCTCGAGGACGCCGAGGAAGGGACCTGAGTAGCCGTAGTCCTCGCGCATGTCCGCCAGCGGGTGGAAAGCGGCGATCGGGATCTCCGGATCCGCGACCCAGCGGTCCACGAGGTCGAGCACCCTGTCCTGTGCGCTCTCCTCGGCCTCGGGGTTCAGGTGGAGCTGGCCGGTGAGCCCGCAGCCGTGCACCCAGGCGTCCCAGGAGGCGACCTCGCCCGAGTCGTCCAGCCGCACGAGCCCCTCCTGGACCAGCAGGTTGTTGGCCCGCAGGCAGCGTCCCACCTCGACATGCCCGTGGTCGGAGACGATCGCGACGTTGGCGTCCTCTGCGACCCCGGACTCCTCGAGCGCATCGAGGATCTCCCCGATCCAGCCGTCGACCCGTTCGAAGGCCTCGCGCACCTCCGGGGTGAAGCGGCCCGTGGTGTGGCGCGCGGAGTCCACATCCACCAGGTGCACGAACAGCACGTCGGGCGCGTCGGTGCGGATCATGTCCACGGCCACCGCAGTGTTGAACTGGCCGAAGCGATGCTTCGAGTCCCAGCCGATCTCGGCGGCGTGGGCGTCCACGTAGGCGCGGCCCCGCTCGGAGGCGGCGTCACGGAGCACGGCGAGGGTCGCCTCGAGACCCGCCGGGTCCCAGATCTCCGGGACCGCGATGTCGATGGACGGGGACCAGCCGGTGACCGGCCAGCCGACGGTCGCCGAGGTGAGTCCCTGCGCGGCCGCGAGGTCGAAGATCGTCGGCGCCGCGATCGCGCGGGCGTCCCAGAACCAGTCGGGGCGGCGCGACCCGGGCTGCACGAGCTCGTTGGCGTAGATCCCGTGCCCGGCGGCGGTGCGGGCGGTGGTCTGCGAGGTGTGGTTGGGGTAGGTCACCGTCGGGTAGATCGCCTCGGCGCTCCCCCAGCTGCCGGCGAGCACCCGGGAGAAGTTCGGCAGCGTGCGGGCGAAGGGGACATCGACCACGCTCATGGCGTCCACCGAGATCACCACGAGCCGACGGGAATCGCGCGGGCTCCCGGCGGGCGGGGTGGAGGAGGTATCGGCGGTGGGGACGGTCCTGGTCACGAGGAGCTCCTGGTGGCGGGGGCGGTGGAAGCACTGCCACGCTAGGCGCGAGCGGCCACCCGCCGGCGGCGCGGAGGTGAACCGCGCGGGAATTCGGCCGACGTTCCCGTTCATCGCCCGCCCGTCCCGGCGAGACCCGCTCAGCGGCTCGACGGCCCAACGTCTGCCGGCGCGGTCACGCCCCGTGGACGAGGCAGAACGGATGCCCGGCCGGATCGACGTACACCCGGAAGCTGCCCGAGCCCGAGGGCTGGTGCTCGTGCACAGCGGCGCCGAGGGTGAGGACCCGGGGCTCTGCCGCCTCGATGTCCGGCACCGCGAAGTCGAGGTGGAACTGCTGGGGGTGGGTGCCGCCGGGCCAGGTGGGCCGCTGGTAGTCGTCGATCTTCTGGAAGGCGAGGGTGGCCTCGCCGTCGGGGTTCTCGGGGGTGAGGCCGCCGCGCGGCGGGGAGAGCGTGGCCCAGTCGGCGTCCGATCCCTCCTCCAGGCGCCAGCGCAGCAGCTTCGCGTAGAACGTCGCGAGCTCCATCGCATCGGGACAGTCCAGCACGATCAGGTCGAGCTTCGGGGTGATGGGTTCCTGCTCCAGGTTCTCCATGGGGCCACCGTAGGAGCTGACGCACTCCGAGGGAAGGGCCCGGCACCCGCGCCCCGTACGCTCCCAGCGCAGTTCCCGATTCCCCATGGTCCGTGCACCGGTGACAGACTGACCGCAGTCCAACCAGCGTTCGAGAGGTGTCTCCATGACCGTTCCTGCCGATCCGACCCCTGCCCTGCAGGAGTACGCCCACCCCGAGAAGCTCGTGACCACGCAGTGGCTCGCCGACAACCTCGGCACCGACGGGCTGGTCGTCGTCGAATCCGACGAGGACGTGCTGCTCTACGAGACGGGACACATCCCCGGTGCTGTGAAGGTCGACTGGCACCTGGATCTCAACGACCAGGTGACCCGTGACTACGTCGACGGCGAGGGCTTCGCGAAGCTCATGGACGCCTCCGGGATCACGCGCGAGACCACCGTCGTGGTCTACGGCGACAAGTCGAACTGGTGGGCCGCCTACGCCCTGTGGGTCTTCGAGCTCTTCGGTCACGCCGACGTGCGCCTGCTCGACGGCGGCCGCGCCGCCTGGCAGGCCGAGGGCCGCGAGATGACGACGTCGGCCGACGGCGCCCCGGCGGCCACCACCGGCTACCCGGTCGTCCAGCGGGACGACGCCCCGATCCGGGCCTACCGCGAGGACGTCCTGGACTTCCTGGGCGGGCAGCTGATCGACGTGCGCTCCCCGCAGGAGTTCTCCGGCGAGCGCACCCACATGCCCGACTATCCGCAGGAGGGCACCGTGCGCGGCGGGCACATCCCGTCGGCCCGTTCGGTGCCGTGGGCCCGCGCGGCCGCCGAGGACGGCCGCTTCAGGTCGCGCCCCGAGCTCGAGGCGATCTACCGCGAGGAGCTCGGCTTCGACACCGCAGCCCCTGTGATCGCGTACTGCCGCATCGGCGAGCGCTCCGCGCACACCTGGTTCGTGCTCCGCTACCTGCTGGGCTTCGAGGACGTGCGCAACTACGACGGCTCCTGGACCGAGTGGGGCAATGCCGTGCGCCTCCCCATCACCGTCGGCACCGAGCCCGGGGAGGTCCCTGCCCGATGAGCACCGGATCGACCCCCGCCGACGGCGCCGAGCTGCCGGCGGCCTTCGCCGAGATCGCCGACGACTTCCATGCCCTGACCGGCCGGGATCGTCTGCAGCTGCTGCTGGAGTTCGCCAACGATCTGCCGGAGCTGCCGCCGCGCTACGCCGAGCACCCCGAGCTGCTCGAACCGGTCCCGGAGTGCCAGTCGCCGATCTTCCTGGTGACCGAGGTGGAGGGCTCCGGTCGCGAGGCGACCGCCCGACTGTTTTTCTCCGCCCCGCCGGAGGCCCCGACCACGCGCGGTTTCGCCTCGATCCTCGCGGAGGCCCTCGACGGTCGCACGGTGGGCGAGGTGCTCGACACCCCGGACACCGTGACCGGCGCGCTGGGTCTCGCCGAGGTGGTGAGCCTGCTGCGGCTGAACGGCATGGCGGGCATGCTCGCCCGCATCAAGCGGCAGCTGCGCCTGAAGGCCGGCCTCTGACCTGCTGAGACGATCTCCGCTGCGGCGCCGGACCCCACTCTGGGACCGGCGCCGCAGTGCGTTGACTGCCGGGACCGCGCCGGGGCGTGGCCGGCGCTCCGGGGGCCTCTCTCGATCTCATGGATCGCGGGCGAGCCCGCTCTCTCTTGCCACGCGATACATAACGATATATCGTGATAGCACTTCGACAGGAAGGGGGTCGCACCATGCGACGCCATCACGACCACCATCACCCCCGTTTCGGGGAGAACATCGACCGCGCCGACCGCCGGCGCCATGACGGGCCCTATGGCGCCGAGAATCCCGCCGAGGGCGGGCCCGAGCGCCGTGGGCGTGGGCGGGGAGGTCGCGGCCGACGAGGCCCCGACGACCCCGACCGCGGCAGGTCCGACGCCGAGGGCTTCGACCCGGACGGGTTCCGACCCGAAGGCTTCGGGGGCGGCGGCCCGAGGGGCTTCGGCCCCCGCGGATTCGGACCCGGCGGGTTCGGTCCCGGCGGGTTCGGTCCCGGCGGGTTCGGTCCCGGCGGGCGCGACCCCGAAGGGTTCGGCCCCGATCGCCGCGGCGGTCCGGGCCGACGCGGGGGCGGCCCGGATCGCCGCGGCCGCGGGCCTCACCGTGCTCCCCGTGGGGACGTGCGCACCGCGGTGCTCCTGCTCCTCGCCGAGGAGCCGATGCACGGCTACCAGCTGATGCAGACCATCACCGAGCGCACCGGAAGCCGCTGGCGCCCGAGCCCCGGCGCCATCTACCCCACCCTCTCCCAGCTGGAGGACGAGGGTCTCGTCGCCACGGAGAAGAGCGGCGGACGCAAGCTCGCGAGCCTCACCGAAGCCGGACGGACCCATGTCGAGGAGAACTCCTCGTCCTGGACCGATCCATTCCCGGCGGCCGCGCATTCGGTGGACGACGAGGTCATCGACCTGCGCGAGCTCGGCCATGGCCTGATGGGCGCTCTGCGGGAGGTCGCCCGCACCGGGACGGACTCGCAGGTCCGCGAGGCCGCCACGCTCCTCGAGGAGGCCCGCCGCTGCCTCTACACGATCCTCGCCGGCCCGTCGGCCGCCTCGCAGTCGACGCAGACGGATCCGCCCGCCGGACCGGAAGCCGGTCCAGATGCCGCAGAAGGCGGGGCAGCCGGGGAAACCGGGACTGCCAGGGGCGCGTCGGCCGATGAGTCGCCGTCGGCGCAGTCGTGACGCACGGGGCCGCAGGAGCGGGACGGTCCGGATCGTGACGGCTCGGGCCGTGAGGGTCCGGACCGCCGACGCTCAGCGCTTCGGGGGACCCTTGGGCGTCGGGCCGCGGCCCTCGCCCTGGCCGTACTTCCAGTAGGCCTTCTCCGCGCCGGTGCGCAGCATGCCGAAGGCGGTCCGTCCCGCCTCGGATTGGGCGAAGTCGAAGGCGGCCTGGGCTCGCTGCGCGAAGCTGCGCCGCTCCTCCTCCGTGGCGTCCTCGTCCCCCGGCCCACCTCTCGGCGACGCGAAGCCCTCGACGTCGGGCCCCTCGAACCCCGCGGCAGGGCCCTTCCCGTTCTCGATCAGTTCGTGCCGGTCCAGCGCCACCTTCAGCTCGAGCGGAACCCGCACCTGTCGCACGAGCGTGCCCCGCACATCGTCACGGAGCAGCTCGGCCCGCTCGGCGAAGAAGGCGTCGAGATCCTGCTCCTCCGGGTCGAGCTCGAAGGCCTTCCCCAGCAGGAAGGACGCAAGATCCGCGGCGACCTCCGGGGAGAGACCGTACTGGTCGGAGGACGTCGGCGCACGACGCAGCTCCATCGCGTCATCCCGCTCGAGCGGGCTCGGCGCGAAGTCCAGCGCGAGCAGCAGGTCCTCGACGAAGGCGTGGAAACTGGCCTCGCCCGGCACATCGGCCCGCCGCAGCTCGATCCTCCCCCGCTCCTCGGGCAGTCGCACCTGGGTGACCCCTTCGCGCGCGAACTCGTCCTGCGCCGCGCGGCGCACGAGCCGACGCGCCGCCCGGACCAGATGACCGGAATCTGCGGTGCGCGGCAGGTCAGGGATCACCGCGCGGGCATCGGCGAGGAGGCGGGAGTGGGCCGAGGAGGTGTCAGTTCGCTGACGCACCGCCTCCGGTACGGCCGAGAGCCGTTCACGGATCGAGTCGATCGGCTTCATGGGCGCACCTCCGGTGGGGTCAGGATCGTACCCATCGTACGGAGGTGGCCCCGCCCGAGCACCACGAGCAGAACAACCAGGCGGTAGACCGACACGGAACAACCCCCTTCCCTTTCCCGTTGAAGGGGACGACGATCGGTGGACGATCACCGCACCCGACCTGAAGGAGAAGACGACATGGCTGACCTCGCCTATACCGTTCCCGGACTCGGAGCCGACGATTCCCTGCGCCTCGTGGAGTCCCTGCAGGACCGGCTCCACGCGATGAACGACCTGCACCTCACGCTCAAGCACGCGCACTGGAACGTCACCGGGCCTCGTTTCATCGCCGTCCACGAGATGCTCGACCCGCAGGTCGAGGAGGTGCGCGGCTTCACCGACGACCTCGCGGAGCGGATCGCCCAGCTGGGCGCCTCCCCCGTCGGCACCCCGGGCCGCCTCGTCGCCGAGCGCGGCTGGACGGACTACACCCTCGGCAAGGCCGACACCCAGGATCACCTGCGCGCCCTGGACGAGGTCTACACCGGGATCATCGCGTCGAACCGGAAGGCGATCACCCTGGCCGGCGAGCTGGATCCGCTCACGGAGGACATCCTCATCGAGCAGACCCGAGGCCTGGAGAAGTTCCAGTGGTTCATGCGGGCGCACCTCGAGGGCTCGCAGAGCTGACCCCCGCCCGGCTGGTGCTCCGCCTCCGGCCGGGCCACCGCCCGCGCCTGCTCCCCAGCGCTGCCGATCACGGCGCAGAACACACCGGGGGTCACGGCGCGGGCATCGGCGCGGGGCTCCTGACCTGCCGAGTACGGTGAAGGCCCGACCCCGAGGAGGACCCGGCATGCCGATCGCCGACCCGAGCGCCGACGAGCTCACCGTGCTGCAGGATGAAGCCGTCCAGTTCACCCGTGAGCTCATCCGGATCGACACCACCAACTTCGGGGGCAACGATCCCGCGACCTGGGGCGTGGGCGAGACCGAAGCCGCGGACTACGTCGTGGCGAAGCTGCGCGAGGTGGGCCTGGAGCCGGAAGTGCACGAATCCGCGCCCGGCCGCCCCAGTGTCTTCGTGCGCATGGCCGGCGAGGACCGCGATCGTGGCGGGCTCATCATCCACGGGCATCTCGACGTCGTGCCGGCCCGCGCGGAGGACTGGTCCGTGGATCCCTTCGGCGCGGAGATCCACGACGGCATGATCTACGGTCGCGGCGCCGTGGACATGAAGGACATGGTCGGCATGATCCTCGCGCTGGCGCGGCATCTCGCCCGCACGGGCCAGGTTCCGCCCCGCGACCTGCTGTTCGTGTTCTTCGCCGACGAGGAGAACGGCGGCGTCTGGGGCAGCGGCTGGATGGTGGAGCATCGACCGGAGCTGTTCGCAGGTATGTCCGAGGCGATCAGCGAGGTGGGCGGCTACTCCATCACGCTCCCCGAGAGGGGCACCGGCGAGAACGTGCGCGCGTACCTCGTGCAGACCGCCGAGAAGGGCCTGGCCTGGGGGCGGCTGCGCGCCATCGGCCGAGCGGGGCACGGCTCCGTCCCCAACGAGGAGAACGCCATCGTGCGCCTGGCCCGTGCCATCGCCGCGATCGACGAGCACGTGTTCCCGCTGGAGTTCATCGCGAGCGTGAAGGACCTCTTCGACGGGGTCACCGAGATCACCGGCGTGGGCTGGGACGAGCAGGACATCCAGGCGTTCCTCCCGCTGCTGGGCGGGGCGCGCCAGTTCGTCTCCGGGACCCTGGGCGACTCCGTCAACATGACGATGCTCAGCGCCGGGTACAAGGGCAACGTCATCCCGCAGACAGCCGAGGCGACCTTCGATGCCCGCTTCCTCCCCGGCCATCAGGACGAGCTGCTCGCCCTGCTCGAGGAGCTGGCAGGCGAGGACGTCGAGGTGGTCATCGACCACATCGGCAATTCTGTGGACTCCCCCCGTGACTCGGCGCTGATGAGCGTCATGACGCAGTCGATCCAGGCGGAGGATCCGGGCGCCGAGGTGCTGCCGTACTGCCTGAGCGGCGGCACGGACAACAAGGCTCTGTATCGGGAGCTCGGCATCACCGGGTACGGCTTCGCACCGCTCCAGCTGCCCGAGGACCTGGACTTCGCGCCGCTCTTCCATGGGGTCGACGAACGAGTACCCGTGGACGCGGTGCGTTTCGGCGCCCGGGTGCTGCTGCGCCTGGCGCGGGACTGCTGAGCTCAGTCCTCGGTATCGAGGCTGTCGGCGAAGAGGTCGGCGTCGACCAGATCCTCCGGGATCGGGTCCTCGGGGAGCAGGCCCGTGTACCAGCTGGGCAGGAGCCGCAGCAGGGCGACCGTCAGATGGAAGCTGTCCACCTCCTTGCCGGCGCGCGCGTCCTCCTCGGACTCGACGAGCCACTGGGCGAGCACGTCCAGGGAGCCACCGGCGAAGTACCGTGCCGTCTGCTGCAGCGGCAGATACGCGGGCACTGTGTCGCCCAGCTGCTCCAGGGCGACGACGTGGAGGTCGGAGAGGGTCGTCACCAGGATCAGGTAGGTGCGGTGGGAGAACTTCCATTCCAGACCGCCCCGGAGGAACGCCTGATGCCGATCGACATAGGCCACCATCGTCGCTGCGGCTGACTGCACCAGCTCCTGGATGCTGCGACCCTCGGCCGCCAGCTTCGTGGCGCGCTCGAGCTGGAGGTCGAACATCGTCCCGAGTATCGCTGCCATCAGATCATCGAGACCGGAGAAATGGCTGTAGAACGCGGCGCGGCTGACTCCGGCGCGCTGCGCCAGGGCGTTGACCGTGACCTCGCCATCCGTGGCGCTGAAGTCTCTGGCCGCGGCGAAGATCGCCGCGCGTGTGCGTGCAGGCCGCGGATCCGGTGCACGACCTTCTGTGCTGGGCATGAACAGATGGTAACCCTCGTGAATGGGCAGCCACCCACCGGCTCTGCACTGTGGACCGACCGACGTCTGTCACAGTCCCCGCGACCTGCCCGCCACAGGCTCCCGTGCTGCGCTGATCGCGCGGTGACCACCGAAGATGCCGACGCGCCGCGCTCGGGACGTCGCGCCACCCCTGACGGAACATGCAGAACGCTACACGGCTCGCCCCGGCGTCGCGCGACTATTCTGCGCATCTGTTCGGTTTCTCTCCGGTAACCCGACGGACGGGCGCTCGATGCGTGCACACCTCTGCACGGGATCGCCCGTTCGCGGGTCACAAGGAGGGCCATCCCGGCGATACGCTGGTGGTCGCACCGTCCAGAAAGGCACCCACGATGCCAGAACGTCTTGTCAGGATCGCGAGCAAGAGCGGGCTCCATGCCCGCCCCGCCGCGATCTTCTCCCAGGCCGCGAGCGAGCAGCCGGTCGCCGTCACCATCGAGAAGTCCGGTGGCGCACCTGTCCGAGCCTCGAGCATCCTCATGATCCTGACGCTGAACGCGGACCACGGCGAGGAGGTCATCCTGCGCGCCGAGGGTGATGGCGCCGACGCCGCACTCGATGCTCTGGCCGCACTGCTCGAGAGAAACCTCGACGAGGACTTCTGAGGCGACGCGGAGCACTCGACCAGTAGTGAGCGGGCGGGACCATCTGGCCGCTGCCGTGAGCTCGTCGGCCGACTGCTTTCTCCGTCAGCGCTCAACGCTCAACGCTCAACGCTCAGCACTCAGCACTCAGCACTCAGCACTCAGCACTCAGGCGATGCTCACGAAACCCGCGGGATGATCCGCAGGGAGGCGAAGCCGATCGTGGCGAGCACTGCGGCGACGGCGCCCATGAGCATCGCTGCAGGCGGTCCCTGCTGATCGACCAGGACCCCTCCCACCACGGAACCGCTCATGATCGCGATCTGGAAGGCGGTCACCTGGAGACCCACGGCTGATTCGACGCGACGCGGCTCGATCGCCGAGACCCACAGCTGCGTGGTCACGGGCACCATGCTGAACCCGAAGCCCCACATCACGACCGCAATGGCAAGCAGCGCGCTCCCCTGCGTCCCCGCCAGGGCGGCGAGGGCGATCGCAAGGATCGCCGGCCCGGCCGTTGCGGCCCAGCGCAGCCAGCGGGACAGATAGCCGGCGGCGAGATTGCCCGCCAGGCCCCCGAGGCCCCAGCCCAGAAGCAGCACCGCGACCATCGAGGCGTCGATCGCCTCGATCGCCACACGGATGTAGGGATAGGCCACGAAGTTCGCGAAGGCGGCCACGAAGATCACGACGACCCCCGCGACCAGCCGACGGTTCCCCAGCACCGCGCGCATCATGGCGAGCCCGGCACCCTGCTGAGCAGGGACGGGGGGAAGCAGACGCCACAGCACGGCGCCGGCCATCAGCGTCAGCACCGCGGCTGCTCCGAAGACAGCTCGCCACCCGATGATGTCGCCGAGCACGGAGGACACCGGCACTCCGATGACGGTGGCCATGCTGGTGCCGACCGCCACCGTCGTGGACACGAGTGCTGGGCGTCCGGTCACCTGCACCCCGACGGACAGGGCGAAGGACCAGAATCCGGAGATCGCCACACCCAGGAGAAGTCGCGAGACCAGCACGATCCCGAAGCTCGGGGAGATCGCCACCACGATGTTGGAGATGACCGCCAGCAGCAGCAGCACCAGGAGCACCGTGCGCCGGTCGGCACGCGGCAGCACGGAGGCGATGGTGGGCGCCGTCACGGCCCCCGCGAGCGCTGTCGCCGCGAGGGTCAGGCCTGCGCGCCCCTCGGTCACCCCGAGGTCGCGGGCCATCCCCGGCAGCACGCCGGCGGGCAGGAACTCTGCGCTCACGAGCGCGGCAGTCCCGGCGGACAGCGCGAGCGCGATCACCACCGGGTTGTGCCGTGGCGCTGCAGGTCTATTCGAAGCAGGTGTACTGGAAGCAGGTGACTCCACTGCGGGGATGCCCGCAGCTGGGGTGTCCGCTCCAGGGGTGGGGGCGTCACAGGTCTCCGGCGGGCAGCTCGACATGTCTCAAGCATGGTGCAGGATCCACGATGGCGGCAGTCCTGACCACCAGTGAATCCGTCACATCACCACGCCACCGACGCACCATGCTCAGCTGCACCTCGACACTGCGGTCCATCCGGCACACCGTGCGCTACGAGATCCTGCACCCGGCATCATCCTGAGCCAGTACTGGGACTGCGCTGGGTACCTACCTGATCTCCACATCAGCGGTCACGCTCTCCACGCAATCTCGGCATCAGCAGTCACGCTATCCACGCACCGATGCACGGCTTCCCAACGAGAGCAGCCTGCTGCCGGCACTCGCTCCGGGCCGCTGCGAACGCCCTGGTTTCGGGCACAAAAAAAGGGAGTGGGAGGAACGAAACCCACACGGGTCTCAAGCTCACTCCCACTCCCACAAAGATGTCCGGCGGCGACCTACTCTCCCACACCCTCCCGAGTGCAGTACCATCGGCGCA